>NZ_CM002917.1:2925852-3225852 GCF_000154705.2 Hoeflea phototrophica DFL-43
CGGCCCTTCCTGGTCCGCCCCTGGGAACACTATCCGCCGGAAGGCGTGTCTTTATGCGCCGAACATGTCGGTGGTGATGCCGGCATACCAACCCACCGCCTCTTCATAGTTGGTCTTGCGAATGGCGGCATCTTCGCCGGTCTGGCTGACGAAGCCGCCGGTCGAGGCGATTTTGCCGTCGCCGGGCGCATATTGCGCGCCAACCTTGATGTTGTCGTCGGTCTCAATCAGGCTCCAACAGGTGTTGGCGAACTTGGCCGGGAACACCTTCGAACCAATCAGATCGCCGCGCACATTCATTGCCGCGACCTTTGCCTGGCTGTTGGCGGAAAAGCCCGATTTGGGCATGTCGCCGGCAATGCACGCGTCACCGATGACATAGACGGATTCATCCATGGTCGACCGCATGCTGTCCGGCTCGATCGGGCAGAAACCGCTGTCGTTGGTGAGCCCTGCTGCCGCCGCAATGGCGCCTGCCTTCTGGGCCGGGATCACGTTGAGCAAGGCGCCCGAGAATGTATCAAGATCGGTCTCCACGGTCCCCGCATTCACATCAACATTGACAATCCCGCCATGAATATCGGGGCCATACCATTCGATCATGCCCGGATAATGCTTCTCCCAGCCTTCCTGGAACACGCCCTGCTTGGAGAACTTTTCCTTCGGATCGATGATGATCACCTTCGAATCCATCAATCCCTTTTCCTTGAGCACATGTGCCATCATCGAGGCCCGCTCATAGGGGCCGGGCGGGCAGCGATAGGGGTTGGGCGGGGCGACCATGACGATCTGCTGGCCATTCTCGATGGCATCGAGCTTTGCCTTGAGCAATTGCGTCTGCGGTCCGGCCTTCCAGGCATGAGGCGCGGTTTCTGCCGCTTCTTCAGAATAGCCCTCGATCGAATCCCAGATCAGGTCGATACCAGGCGAAACCACCAACCGGTCATAGGGGACCGACGCACCATCGGCCATGGTAACCACCTTGTTGGCTCGGTCCACGCCCATGGCCATACCGGTCACTTTGGTGATGCCGTAATTCGACTGCAGGCCGTCATAGCTGTGGGTGATGGATTCAAAGGTCCGGTAACCGCCGACATAGAGATTGGAGAAGAAGCAGGTGGTGAAAGTCTCCGAACTCTCAATCAGGGTCACATCGATTGCGCCTTCCGAGTCCTTGGCGATGTAGCGGGCAGCCGTGGCCCCACCGGCGCCACCGCCGATCACCACAACACGTGGTTTCCCCTGTGCGCGCAGATAGGTTGGCAGCGCAAGTGTGGCCGCGCCGGCACTGGCGAAAAGTCCGAATTGTCGTCTGGTCAAGCGTGTCATGGTTTCCTCCCAAGTGACATATTCTGTTTCTATTGCGGCTCAAGCGAACTGAAATAGGCAGCCAGAGCCGCGATCTCGTCATTGGCGAGATTGGCCACCCGTAGTTTCATAACTTCGTTGGAACGCACATTGGTCCGGTACTCAAACAATGCGCGGATGAAATAATCCTTCGGCAGACCGACAATCGATGGAATGCCGTCAGCATGACCGGTGGCCTGATGGCAGGTCAGACAATCGCCGGCGAGATACTCCCCGTAGTCAGGGTCACCGTCGATCTGCAGCACGATGTCCGTGAAACTGTGCACTTCGCCATCCAGTTCGGAGCCTGCAACACGGGCAGGGTTTTCGGCGGGGGCGCTTTGTGTTGCGGTTTCAAGCCAGCCAATAAGGGTGGCGCGGTCATCCGCATCCGGCATGCCGCGATAGGACATGCGATTGCCCTTGATGAACCCACGCGGCTTCTCAAGAAATTGCGCGAGCGCTTCGGCATCCCAGACAAGCCCGTCTTCGCCAGCCCTGCGCATTCCGTCGGAATATTTGAAATCCGCAAGCCCCCCGGCGGGCCTGCCAAAAAGCCCATCCAGGTGTGGTCCGACCTTGTGCTTGGCCCCCTCGCCGATCTCATGGCAGGTGGCGCAGTTCTTGAACAGCCGTGCGCCCTCCTCGGCCGCCGCACCAACGGCCCAAAGCGCGACCATCTGAACGGCCATGAATAGCGCAGGCGCAAGCCGGCGAGCACCTGCACTTTCATCGTCATGGCCGTGTAGTAAACCCATCCCGTTCCTCCCGGACGCCCTCCCGCGTCTCAGCAAGCAATCGCCTCAGTCGATACCACCGCCGGTGTTCTCGTCACCCTCGCCCTCCGGCGTCACATCGAGCACCTGGGCACGCGCTGTGATTTCAACCGGTCCCGGCTTGCAATCGCTCATGCAAGGTTCAACTCCCTTGGCATAGTGTGGTTCATCCATCCGGTTGTCGTCAAAGAAATTCGTTTCATTGGGCAATCGCACCGAGGCAAAGTTTTCGTTCGAGAGCTCGAATTCCTCATCATCGACAACATCGTTGAGATACAGAAGATACGCCGTGAGCGCGTAGACATCATCATCCGACAGCGACCTGGCATCACCGAACGGCATCGCCCGGCGGACATAGTCGAACACCGTCGACAGATAGGGCCAGTAGGATCCGATGGTCTTTTCCGGCCGCTCGCGTGTGAGTGAATCCTGGCCGCCTGCAAGCACCGGCCAACGCCCCGCGCCCTCGCCGAAATCACCATGGCAAACGGCGCAGGCCTCGGTGTATATCGGCTCGCCATCCGCAACAGTGCCCTTGCCGGCAGGAAGCCCCATGCCGTCGGGTCTGATATCGATGTCCCAGGCAGCAACCTCAGCCGGCATGGCCACCCGTCCGAGACCAAAAGCACCCTTGCTGGGTTCGAAGTCCAGAGAGGCAGCGGCAGGTTCAGGCGCGGGTTCAGCAGTTGCCGCAGCTGTCTCGACAGCCGGTTCCTCAGCCTCTGCGGCTGGTGCAGCTGCGGCCTCGTCGGCAGAGAAGGTTTTCAGATAGGCCGTGAGATTGACGATGTCCTCGTCTTTTTTGAGGCCGGCAAAGGACATCTTGGTGCCCTTGACCATGTCTTTCGGCTTGATCATGAACTGTGCCAGCGTCTCGGCACTCCAGACCAGTCCACCCTCACCGGCTTCGATCATCGCCTTTGAATACTTGTACCCGTCAACCGTACCCGCCGTCCGGCCGAACATATCATTGAGATGCGGGCCGACCCGGTGCTTTGCACCCTCGCCGACCATGTGGCAGGCGCCACACTTCTTGAAGACTTTCTCGCCCGCCCCGACATCACCATCGGCCAGTGATGGGCTGGCAAAGACAGCCAACGTCAGTGCGGCAACCGCCGCCGTCTTAGGAAACTTCAACATTTTCAACCACCCCGTCAGTGTTGACGTGCCATGTCTGGATGCCATTGTTATGATAGATCGAATTCTCGCCACGCGCTGAGCGAAGCTCGTTCTTCGTCGGCTGCACAAACCCCTGATCATCAATGGCGCGCGATTGCAGAAGCAGATCGGAGCCATCCCAATTGATGTCGAGATAGAACCGGTGCAGCGCCTTGGGCAAGCTCGGCCCGTCAATGCGAGCCTGCTGCCAGTTGCGGCCGCCGTCGATCGACACATCAACGCGCTTGATCGTGCCGTCGCCCGACCAGGCAAGACCGGAGATGACCAGCGGCCCCTTGCCGTGGGTTACCGGCGCCTGGGGACTCGGGCTGGTGATCACGGATTTCACATCCATCACCCATGTGTGCCGCCGGGCCTTACCGCTGGCCAGTAGGTCGGTGTATTTCGAGGTTTCCTCGCGCTGATGCCAGGGCTCATCGCCGACCTCAAGCCGGCGCAGCCACTTGACCCACATATTGCCTTCCCAGCCGGGCACGCACAGCCGCAGCGGATAGCCCTGCTCGGCCCGCAATGCCTCGCCATTCATCTTGAAGGCGACGAGACAATCATCAAGCGCCTTCTCCATCGGGATCGAGCGGGTCATGGCAGATGCGTCGGCGCCCTCGGCGAGAAGCCATTTGCCGTTTGTCTTGACCCCGGCCTCTTCCAGCAGATAGCGCAGCGGCACGCCGGTATAGACCACGCAATGGATCATGCCGTGGGTGAACTGACAGCCATTGAGCTGGGCGCCCCTCCACTCCATGCCGCCATTGGCCGCGCATTCAAGGAAATAGACCCGGTTTTCACGCGGGAACCGTTTCAGGTCTTCCATGGTGAACACCAGTGGCGTGTCGACCAGACCGTTGATCATCAGCCGGTGTTCGGCGGGATTGATCACTGCCGTTCCGCCATGGTGGCGCTCGAAGCAGAGGCCATTGGGTGTAATGATGCCGTCAAGCTCATGCAGCGGTGTGAAATTGATCGACGACACCGGATCAGCCGTCAGCCAGGGCACATTGCGGCGAACCACATGGGCCTCAAACTCCGAAGGGCTGCCATAGGGGGCGGCATCAACACCCTCGCCCAGATAGCGGTTCCAGTCCTGGATTTCCGTAATCAGCGGATCGCCCGCGGCTTTCGCCACGCCCGTTCCTGTGGCAACAGCCGCACCCGCCATCAGACCGGTCTTGAGAAAATTGCGCCGTGACGCGGCGGTCTTGGGCCCTTTAGGCTCAGTTTCGCTTACCATGAGGTCCTCCTCCTGTGGAGCATGTCCAGCATTTGCATCTTCAACTCCGTCATGTTCCCGGCCCAACAAGAGCGTGTTCGCATCCCGTCCGCCTTATTGGATCACCTTGACCGCAGCCGCATCTGGATCCAGCGAAACGACTTGCTTCTTGGTGATGTAATCTTCCATCAGATCGTAGATTGCGGGACCTTCAACACCCTCGTTGACCGAGGCCCAGCCGCCCACAGTGTAGCTCTTGTCCGCTTCGATCGGCTCACCATTGGAGGTCAGGCGCATCTCCGAGATGCGGCTGCCCATCGCGGCATCGGGTGCGCAGGCATAGGTGAAGCCGCCGACCCGAACCATGTCGCCACCCTGTTGCAGGAACGGATCCTTGTTGAAGAGGTTGTCGCAGACATCCTCCATGATCTCTTTGAGCTGCGCACCGGTGAACTCGAGCCGGTAAACCGACGGGTAGCTCATCGAGGTCTCGGAATAGAGATCGTCGATGGTGATGTCCGAACCGGGCAGCAGCGTCGTCCCCCAGCGGAACCCGGGCGACAGCGCAATCTGCGTGTCGCGCTCTTCCATGATGCCCTGGCAGATCAGGTCATCCCAGGTGCCGTTGAAATTGCCCCGGCGGTAAAGCAGGCTGTCGGTGCGTCCGATCACCCTGTTGCACTCGTCCTCATAGGGCGCACGCACTTCATCGATCTTCGCGGCCATCTCGGGATCAGGCGTGATCACATCGGAAAACACCGGGATCAGGTTCGAGCTGAAGCCTGCAACCTTGCCATCCTTCACCTCAAGATCGATCCGGCCGAGATATTTGCCGTGCGACCCCGCCGACATCAGAAGCGTTCCGCCCACCTCCAGCGCCCGCGGCGTGGCATCATGGGTGTGACCGGTGACAATCACATCAAGGCCATTGACCACACCGGCGAGTTTGCGGTCGACATCGAACCCGTTGTGAGACAGAAGCACAACGATCTCGGCCCCTTCCGCACGCGCCGCATCCACATTGGCCTGCAGCACTTCCGGGCGGATTCCGAAGGACCATTGCGGGAACATCCAGCGAGGATTGGCGATCGGCGTGTAGGGCATGGCCTGGCCTATGACGGCGACATTGACACCGCCGCGTTCGAAAAAGGCAGTGTGTTCGAAAGCTGGCTCATCCCATTCCGCATCGAAAATGTTCGACGCCAGGAACGGATAGCCCATGGCTTCCACCAGCTCGAGGAAGCGATCTTCACCCAAGGTAAACTCCCAATGGCCGGTCATGGCATCAGGCTTGAGCAGCTTCATGCACTCGACCATGTCCATGCCGTTGGTTTTCAGTGAGCTGTAGGAGCCCTGCCAAGTGTCGCCACCATCGAGAAACAGCACCTTGTCGTCACCGCGTTCGGCGCGGATCGCCTTGACCAGCGTCGCCGTCCTGTCGAGGCCGCCAAGCCGGCCATAGGTGCGGGCGAGGTCAACATAATCGACCATGGTATGGGCGTAGGCCATGGCGCTGCCCTTCTCGATTCCGAAATACTCGAGAAACTCTTCGGCGACGAGATGCGGCGGGATGCCGGCAAAGTCACCGACACCGATATTGGTGTCCGGCGGACGGAAGAAGACCGGCTTGAGCTGGGCATGGGCATCGGTGAAATGGAGAAGTGTAACCTGCCCCTTGGAATCGAATTTGAGCAGATCGTCCTGGGTCAGCTTCTGCTGCGCCAATGCGCGGCTCACATTGGAGCCAAGGCCAGCCGCACCGAGCGCAAAGCCGGCATTGAGCGCAAATTGCATAAAATCGCGTCGGGTATACATCCCAGTCTCCATTCAGAAAAAACGACGAGCAAAGCCGTTCCGGTTTACACCAGATTGTTTTTGCCATTGCTTTTTCATTCATCACTGCGCCGGGCGTCGATTGAGACGCGGGAACGGACGCTGCGAATTCCCTGTTTCTCGCTGACCGGCCTGAACTTGGCCCGCACTACAGCTGCCCTCAAGCGCCGGTCGCGGTAGCGGCTAGGAGGCGCCAAAACGCCTCCCGCCATTTTGGTGCCTACTGGCGGACAGCGGGGGTTTCGACCGAAAGACCGGTACCGCGCCATGTCACATAGGTTTCAAGCGCCATAAGCTCATCCGAGAAAGCCTTGGGCTGCTCGGCGCGGGTGTCACGAATGCAACCGCGGAACCGCTGATGCAGTGACGTCAGGCCACTCTTGAGACGATAGGTCGGAAATCCGTTGACCTGCCCCTGGCTCAAATGGTCGGCGCGGATCATCTTGCCCATCGCAGTTTCGTGGCAGCTCGCGCAAGCGAGGTTCAACTGGCCCGTACGGGTGTAGTAAACCTCTTTGCCCTTTTCCCACCAAGACTGCATCTCACCTTGGGAAAGATCAATCTCAACCGGCATCCCAAGCGATTGATGCTTGATATAGGATGTGAGCTCCTGCTGGCCGCCCTTGTTGAATGGGAGGGCTTCAGCGCCCATCTGGTCGGTCAGGCACTTGTTGATCTGAAGCTCGACATTGATCGGCTTGCCGGAATCAGCGTCCCATTTGGGGTAATTCGCGCCAACACCCTTCATGCTCACAGCAACATCTTCATGACAGGTCGCGCAGGACTTGCCTTCAGTGCCCATCACCGTGTTCCACAGGACTTCGCCATCTTCGACGGCGATCATACCCGGATTTTCGAAAGTATCGCGGGACAGATCGCGCGTTTCGCTTTCACGGAAAAGCCAGCCCGACATCACCTCGTCAAACGGATGCCCTTCAGGCGCTGCGGTGCGCGTGACAATCGGCGTTTCGTCGATGACCAGCGTGTCGTCAACCGGATCAGCCATGGCGCCATGCACTGCGCCGAACGTCGTCGCCACCGCCAAGGCGACCCCGGCTATCAAAAGTCTCTTCATAACAGTCTCCACCCTCCCGAGAATGCCCGGCACCGGTCTCCCGCCCGCGCCGTTTCTCATTCGTTGTTAGTTGACTTCGATCGGCGCCTCGGCCTCATAGACCGAACCGTCATCATCAACCCAGGTAAACTTGAACGTACCGCTCTGGGCCACCTTGGCGTTGAACTCGAAATAGGGATTGGAAGAAATCGCCGGATCCAGATCACATTCGAACACCGTCTGCCCTTCAAAGCTGCAGGTAAACTTGTTGATGATCTGACGCGGAATCGGATTGCCGTCCTTGTCCTTGCGCTGACCCGATTCCATCTCGTGGCTGATCAGGGTCTTGATGGTAATCACCTCGCCGGCAGAAGCCGACTTGGGAACCTTGATGCGTGGTTTTGAAGCCATTGTTCTCAATCCTGTCCTGGTTCAGCCGCCGCAGCCGCCGATGGTTACCTTGACCTGCTTGGTGTCCATGAACACCGAGCCGTCCTTCATCTTCGCAACAGCGATCACGTCCTGGGTCTTTGCCAGGCGGATACGCGTTGTCGCGAGAGCGGCGCCGCTCATTTCAGTGAAATGGAACGTGGCCACTGCCGGATTCGGGTTGCCATCGGCAAACACGATGATCGATTCCACCAGATCGTCACCCGCCATGGCGCTGTCGACGCTGACGCTCACCGGAACGGTGTTGCCGTTTTCAGCAATTTCCGGTGCGGTCAGCGTGACTTTTCCTTCACCCGGCGCCGTGCCGCCCGTGAAATCCATGATGGCTTTTTGAGTCGCATCGGTTGCGGCGTTCGCAGGGCCGATACGGCCGCCTGCCAGTGTGAATGCCGCAGCACCCACAGACAGGCCTAAGACGTTTCGTCTTGTCAGTTGCATGATTTTCGAGCTCCTCTGCTCCACATTGACTTTCAGCGGCCTACTCTTTGAGTGTGCCAAGATAGGCCAAGACATCCTCGACCTGCTGTGCAGTCAGGATCGTCTTGCCGATGGATTCTTCCCGCACATCCTTGCCGACTTCCAGCGAATAAAAGCCCGGCATGACGGTTTCTTCGGTGAAAATTTCCTTGGAATTCACCAGAATAGCCCGCAGCATGGGCTCTTCCCATCGCGACGCAACACCATCCATCTCAGGCCCGACATTGCCATGAAAAAGCTGGTCAGCCATGTCGGCATTGGCATGGCAGGCAAGACAATTGCCAAGCCTGCGATTCATGAAGACCTCTGCACCCGCAGCAGGATCCCCCGCGACACCGGTCAGTGACGCGATCACACCATCATCCGTGAACTCGACAGCGTCAGGCGCGACCTCACTCGCAAAAGCGCTTCCTGACAGCGTTGCCGCTGCCGCCAGAACCACCAGAAATTTATTCCGCCTTGGCATAGGGCGTACCCTCCTCCGATTGCCCGGACACGAACGGTCCGGTTCCCTCTCCGATTCAGACGATAATCGTTTGTCGCCTGACATTCAATGCAATAATATGATTTTTTGAATGTGTAATTAGTCTAAGCTCATTCTGACTCCAGCCGTCCCGCGGCGCGCAATTCGTTGATGATGCGTGCATGGTACTTCTGGAAGTGCTCTTCGCCCTCATAGCCTTTCTCGTCAACCCATTTGAACATATTCAGAAATGTCCATTTGCCGAAGGCGCCCGGCATGGTCGCAACCGCCGCTTCGGCCGCGGTCATGCCTTCCGGCGCCTCTTCAGGCAAAAACATCAGCGTGGGCGTGAACACATAGCCCCATTTCCGCGCTGCGGTTTTCTCGGTCAGCACTTCGCCATCCAGATCAGTGACTTCCTCGTCGCCGAACATGTTGTATTGGACCACCTTGAACCGCGACTTGATGAAATCGGCCACTTCGGGGTCTGCAAGCAGCTTTTCATGCATCTGGGCGCAGTAGATGCAGCCACGCTGCTCGAAGATCATCACCAGTCGCTTGCCCTCTTCGCGCGCGGTCTCGATGTCCTCTGCGACATCACGGAAGGTCAAGGCAAACCAGTCCTGCTTGTGCAGGCCGTCTTCGCCAACCTCCGCCGACCAGGCCTGGAAGGTAAGTGTCGCGAAGGCGGCCAAAACGAGAAACACACGTCTGATCATGATCATTCTCCTATCCGATGGTGGCAAATGCAGGGAACATCTCAAGCAGCCATTGCGCGATTCGGGACATCTGCCCGGTCATGAACAATACGCCAGTGATCACCAACAGCACACCCATGGCCTTCTCAATCAAGGCCATGTGTTTCTTGAACCGGTTTGACACCGCAATGAAGCGGCTTGCGAAAAAGCCGGCAATGACAAAGGGAATCCCAATGCCAAGCGCATAAAGACCCAGCAGCATGGCGCCCTGCGCGGCGGTTTCCTTGGCCGCCGCTATAAACAGGATCGCCGCCAGGATCGGCCCCACGCACGGCGTCCAGCCAAATGCAAAAGCAAGGCCCATCACATACGCACCAACAACACCGGCCGGCTTGCGCTCAACCTGAACCCGCGCCTCGCGGTAAAGCAGCGCGAACCGGAAAACGCCCAGGAAATGCAGGCCCATCAGCAAGATGAGGATACCGGCAATGATCGCCAGAGTATCGAAATAGCGCGCCAGGGATTGGCCGATAACACTGGCTGTCGCACCAAGTGCCACGAACACCGTGGTGAAGCCGAGCACGAAGGCAATCGAGGCAACAGCGATACGGCGCGACGCAGCGCGGTCGGCGTCCGCGTTCTGGACTTCATTGAATGTCATACCGGCAAGATAGGCGAGATATGGCGGCACGATCGGCAGGACGCAGGGTGAAAAAAACGACATCAAGCCCGCCAGAAAAGCGGCTCCGTATCCGACATCGATCACCTGTGTCATCCTCCCGTGATTGCAATCCTGCGTATCCAACCGCACCAAGTCATGCAAGAATGCGTTTGCTAGATATGCAAAATACAATATATATTGCAATCACTATTTTCGGCCACCAGAAGGGGCCGCGGGAGCATCGCCATGATGTCGCGATTCACAGCAACCCTTTTCCTCCTGCTCGCATTTGCGGGATCTGCCAAGGCTGCTGAACTGATAATGTATGAACAGGCGGGCTGCGCCTGGTGCAAGCGTTTCAACGCTGAAATCGCTCCAGCATGGCCCAAGACCGAGCAGGGCAAGCGCGCTCCGCTGCGCCGTGTCGATATCCATGAACCTGTACCGGAGGATCTGGCCAATATCGCGATCGAGCGTTTCACGCCCACTTTCGTCCTTGTTGAGGAGGGTAAGGAAATCGCGCGGCTGCGCGGTTATCCCGGTGACGAGTTTTTCTGGCACCTCATCGACGACATGCTGGCCAAGCTCGACCAATGACCATGGTGGAACAGCCCTCGGAAAAGATGCGGGCAGTCTCCGACACCGAGCCGGACTGTAAGGGGCAATCAATGCCGCAGGGATCAGGACCGGGCCATTCGGATCTGGCCGCACAGGAACTGACGGATCTGGCTGTTCAGGCCCGAAAGGCCAGCGATGTGCTCAAGGCGCTGTCCCATGAAACCCGGCTGATGATCCTCTGGCTTTTGTCGAAAGAGGAGAGAACGGTTTCCGAGCTGGAAGATCTTCTCTGCCTGCCCCAGGCCGCCGTCTCACAGCAACTTGCCCGTTTGCGCTTCGACCGTCTGGTCCAGGCGCGGCGCGAAGGCAGGATGATCCACTACTCGATCTCCAGCGTCGAGATATCGGCTCTGGTCGCCAGCATGTACGACCTGCTTTGCCAACCGGTGAAAGATGACAGCTGATACGATTCCATCAAGGCGCGGAAATGATCCCGAAATTGTTGAGGTTGCGAAGCTGGTGCCAGCTCAATAGTCTTCGCAGACCAGATGTCCGGGGCGGAGCCCGGTCAGACGGAAGATCGGCCTTGAGGAGGGACGGTCAAAATTGAGGACGGACACGGCGGCGGCCCCACAAGGCGCCAAACCAGTGTCCGGATAGCCGGTGCCAAAACGCCGGTCACAGGGAGGGAACGTCATCATGCTCGATTCAGGGTGGGTGCTTGCAGTGTCCGGTTGCGCGGTCGGCGGGGTCATCGGCTTTACCGCGAGGCGAAGCCATTTCTGCACCATGGCAGCGTTGGAACGTCATTGGTATGCTGGCGATGACCGCCCGCTGCGGTCCTGGGTGCTCGCAGCCATCACCGCGCTGATTGCCACCCAGGTGCTCGCCGCAACCGGTTTGGTTGATGTCAGCAGATCCTTCTACCTTACCGAACCAATGCCGCTCGCCGGCGCCATCCTTGGCGGCCTTATGTTCGGTTTCGGCATGGCCCTGGTCGGCACCTGCGGCTTTGGAGCGATCGTGCGGCTGGGCGGAGGCAATCTGCGCGCACTGGTGGTACTAACCGGCCTCGGGCTTGCGGCACTCGCAGCTCAACGGGGTATCACCGCACATATACGGATCAATCTGCTCGAGCCGATGTCCATTGACCTGAATGCCTATGGCGGCCAGTCCCTCGGCGCGCTTGCCTCCGGGATGCTCGGGTTCAATGTGGCGCTGCCATTGGCGCTGCTCATTGGTGCAGGCGGTTTGTGGTGGGTGTTCAAATCATCAGTCTTCCGCGCCGAGCGGAGCCGGGTTTCTGCGGGAATCATCATCGGCTTGTGCATTGCCGCGGGCTGGGTCATCACCAGCAGCTACGCCGCCCATGCGCTGCGGCCGGTCCAGGTCGAGGCAGGCTCCTTCGTCATGCCGGTCGGCGATACCATCCTGCAGATCATCGCCTTTACCGGAGAATTTCCCGATTATGGCGTGGGTCTGGTCGTGGGCGTGTTTCTGGGCGCAGCCCTGTCCGCCTTCCGTTCCGATGACATGCGCTGGGAAGCCTGTGACGATGCACGCGAACTCGGTCGCCATCTGTTGGGCGCATTCCTGATGGGAACCGGCGGCGTCTTTGCACTCGGCTGCACCATCGGCCAGGGCGTGAGCGCGTTCTCACTGATGGCGATATCGGTTCCCTTGGTGATGATCTCGATTGCCCTGGGCGCACGGATGGGGCTTGGCATGCTCGTCGAGGGCACCCCCTTCGGCTTCATCGCCGACTGGCGTGCCCCCAAATCGGAAAATCCGTAACGCTTATCCCTCAGCCATAAATCGGAAGACGATGCCGTTGCGCTCCACCCTGCCCTTTCCAGGATCAGGCAGATGGTAGGCAGCCAGTCGTGCCTTGTCAGTCACCAGACGGTCCAGCAACGATGCCCGGGTGGCAATTCCCTTGTCCGGATCCTGATCCGAACCACTCGGCCAGTTGGGATGCTCGAACGACACGATGTGATGCAGGATCGCGTCACCGGCGATCAGCACCGGATCGTCACCACCATGCAGCATGAAGGACATATGGCCCGGCGTATGGCCGGATGTGTCAACGGCCTCGACGCCCGGCAACACTTCAGTGCCGGGTTCGAACAGGTTGATGCTGTCCTTAAGAAAAGCCATCCGGTTCTGAGCACCTACGGCGAAGCTCTTGCGCGCCTCCGGCATCGCATCAACGGTGCCCGGGTCGCGCCAATAGTCCCATTCCGCCCGGCCCATATGGTAGGCGGCATTGGCAAAAACCAACTCGTCGAAATCATCGACCAGTCCCCACAGATGGTCCGGATGGGCATGGGTGAAGATCACATCCGTCACATCTGCAGGATCAAGCCCGGCGTCGGCCATATTGTCACCGAGTTGCCCCGCCGACGGCATGAAATTGGGGCCGGCACCGAGATCAAACAGGATCACCCGATCGCCTGTTTTAAGCACCGGGATGTTGCAATCGGGAACCAGCGTGTCTGTCGGCAGACCATTGGCTTCAAGCAGTGCAACAAGTTCATCCTGCGGCGCGTCGGGATAGGAAAAGCTCAACGGCAACACCAGATTGCCGTCACTGATGACCGACAACACCCCATCCCCGATTTCAAAAGCCTGCGCCGGGCTTGCGCCCATAAGCCCGGATCCCGCCGGCAGAACCATGGCGGCGCCCGCAGCCACCCCGCCCTTGAGAAGATTGCGTCTCGTCAGATCAAGCGAATCCATAAAAATACCTCCCACATATATTTATTTGAATATTTGCTTTTGTCTTGACCCAGGTCAATGTGCTTTGGCGAAAATAGCCGATTGTGAGCGTCAGGGGGACACAAAATGGACCTTGCGCAACTGGCCGACCGGTTCGGCGACAATTGGACACTTTTGATCGGCGGTGCCGTGATCGGCGCGCTGTTTGGCGCGTTCGCCCAGCAGAGCCGTTTTTGTCTGCGCGCGGCAGCCATCGAGTTCTCCCGCGGCCAGATCGGCAGCAAGCTTGCGATCTGGCTGATCGTGTTTTCGACAGCCATAACCGGCACGATGATACTGTCCAACCAAGGCCTGTTCCTGGCCCGCGAGGCCCGTCAGCTGGCCTCTCCGCAAAGCCTCTCGGGCGCCGCCATCGGTGGATTGCTGTTTGGTGCGGGCATGGTGCTCGCACGCGGCTGCTCGTCGCGCCTGCTGGTGCTTTCGGCAACAGGCAATCTGCGCGCGCTGCTCTCAGGTCTGGTGTTTGCCGTCGTGGCGCAGGCGAGCCTGCACGGATTTCTCTCGCCTCTGCGCGAGACCCTGGCCGCGCCACTAACCACGATCACCATCGGCTCGAATGATCTGCTTACGCTTTCCGGCGTGTCCGGAACGGCTGCAGGCGTGATCGTCGCTCTGGGGTTTGTTGCAAGCATCGGCCTGGCGGTATGGCGCAGGATCGGTCTCTGGACAGCGCTCGCCGCACTCGGCGTCGGCGCCTGCATCCCGCTGGCCTGGTGGTTTACCAATGCCATGGCGTCCGTGGCCTTCGAGCCGGTCCAACTGGAGGCCTTGAGCTTCACCGGCCCGTCCGCCGACACGCTGATGCTGTTCTTGTCGCAACCCGGCTCGATGATCGATTTCGATGTCGGCCTGGTTCCGGGCGTCTTCCTGGGCGCCTTCATCGCGGCCTGGCTAAGCGGACAGCTTCAGTTGCAGGGGTTCGAAGATGGTGCGTCGATGCGCCGGTATCTGACCGGTGCCGCACTGATGGGGTTTGGCGGCATGCTCGCCGGCGGCTGTGCGGTCGGCGCGGGCGTCACCGGCGCCAGCATCTTTGCGCTGACCGCCTGGGTGACGCTGTTTGCCATTTGGATCGCCGCCGCCGCCACGGACTGGGTGGTCGACCGCAAGTGGCCCGAACGACGGTCGCTCAAGAGCGGCCTGTCCGCCGAAATACAGCTGGACGCCAGCCCGTAGCAATCCCGCGAAATCTTACGGGAGGGCCAGGTTTCCACCGGCTTGCCTTACAGGAGGTTTAGGGAAAAAGAGCCGCCAGGCGGAATGGGTCTCGGTCAAAACCCTGCGGAAGGAAACCCGCCCAGCGGCTCTTTGTGCACCCTTTTCAGGCGTCTTCTTGGTCGCGCCGGTTTCGGCGTCGTTTTCGATCCCCTCTGGATCTGCACTTTAGAAAGCACGTGCCGTGCCAGTTTCCAAACACCCGGAAACAATGGATTTTTTCGCCTTTGGAAGGCATCCGATGCACAGCATTTCGGCAGTTGGTGCCAAACCCTGCGCCAATCGCCTAACTTGCAATCAACACAGCGCTCCCATCAAAGTCGCGGCCCTTACACCGACACAGCTTGGCGCAGGCTTTCCTTGCTGACGCTCTCACGGTCGCCTTCAATCTTGACCTCGCCGCGTTCAAGCACACAGAACCGGTCTGCAAGGCCGTAGGCGAATTCGAAATACTGCTCCACAAGCACAATCGCCATCTCGCCCTGATCCCGCAGCAACGCGATCACCCGGCCGATCTGCTGGATGATGTTGGGCTGGATGCCTTCGGTCGGCTCATCAAGCAGCAACAGTTTCGGCTTGGTGATCAACGCCCGCGCAATGCTCAATTGCTGCTGCTGTCCCCCAGACAGGTCGCCGCCGCGCCGGTTTCGCATATCCTTGAGCACGGGAAACAGATCGTAGATATGATCCGGGATCCCACGTTCGGATCGCGGCAGACAGGCAAAACCGGTCTCAAGATTTTCCGTCACCGTCAGCAGCGGGAAGATATCGCGTCCCTGTGGCACATAGCCGACACCTTTGGCAGCGAGGTCATAGGCCGGGGGTTTGGCCAGCACTTCGCCATCAAGCCGGTATTCGCCTCCAGAGCGGTGATGCACACCAGAGATGGCTTTCAAAAGGCTGGTCTTGCCCACGCCGTTGGTCCCCATCACACAGGTCACCTTCCCCGTCTCGGCGCGCAGCGACACACCTTTCAGGATTGGCGACTGCCCGTAATGCAGGGTGAGGTTTTCGATCTCAAGCATCTCTCAGCGCCCCAGATACACGTCAATGACGTCGGAATTGGCGGTCACATGGTCAAGCGAGCCTTCGGCCAGAACCGATCCCTCATGCAGCACCGTCACCTTACAACCCAACCGGCGAACGAACTCCATATCGTGTTCGACAACCACGACCGCCCGCGTCTCTGCCGCCCGCCGCAACAGATCGGTGGTATGCTCGCGCTCACCCAGCGTCATCCCCGCCGCAGGCTCGTCGACCAGCAGCAGCTTCGGATCCTGAGCCAGCAACATGCCGATTTCCAGCCATTGCTTCTGCCCGTGCGACAGCTCCCCGGAGATGCGGTCCAGTTCGTCAGACAGACCGATTTCGGCCGCAAGGGCCTCGATCCGGTCCGTATCCTCGCTTGTAGGCCGGTAGACCATCACCTGAAACGGAGAGCGGTCTCCGCTCAAAGCCATCATCAGATTGTCGCGCACGCTTTGGCTCTCGAACACGGTGGGCCGCTGGAATTTCCGTCCGACACCGGCGCGCGCGATCTGACTCTCCGACATCCGCAGCAGATCCATCATCGGATCACCAAAACGCACCTTGCCTTCATCCGGCCGGGTCTTGCCCGTAACGATGTCCATAAACGTCGTCTTGCCGGCACCATTGGGCCCGATCACCGCGCGAAGCTCCTGGCTGCCGATTTCGAAGGACAGACCATTGATCGCCTTGAACCCGTCAAACGAAACCGAAACAGAGATCACCTCAAGAAGCGCGCTCATGGGGCGTCCTTTCTGATCAGCCGGTCAAACAGCCCGCCGATCCCGTTCGGTGCGTAAAGCGTCACCAGCACGAAGCCGAAGCCCAGCAGCACCTGCCACCAGTCCACCCAGTCGACGGTGTAGAAGCCCAGCGGGATGCTCGGCACCTGCCCGCCGGTGAACCAGGACGACAGCAGCGAAACCAGGGCTGCGCCGATAACGGCGCCATAGATACGGCCGCGGCCACCGATCGCGACCCAGACAGCCAGATAGATCGACGCAATAGGCGCAATTTCCGCAGGATTGATGATGCCTGCCTGCGGGTAATAGAGCGCACCCGCGATCGCCGCGATCACAGCAGTCAGCGTGAAAACCACCAGCTTGTAGGCTTCGACCGGATAGCCCATGAACCGGATTCTTGTCTCGTCATCACGGATCGCCGTGATCACATTGCCGAACTTGCCCGAGACCACATAGGCGGCAAGCACATAACCGAGCCCCAGCGCCAGCGCGGAGGCCAGGAAAAACCACACCGAAACCACCGATTGCGGAACCTCCGTGAGACCCGGCAGGTTCTGCAGGCCCGAAAGCCCGTTGTTGCCGCGCAAACCGGAATCGTTCTGGAACAGGTAAAGCGACAGCGCCAGCGTCATCGCCTGGGTCAGGATCGAGAGGTAAACCCCCGTCACCCGCGAGCGGAAGGCCAGCCAGCCGAACACCAGCGCCAGAAGCCCGGGCACCAGAACCACCAGCGCCAGCTGTGCCGCCAGACTGTCGGCGAAGTACCAGACAATCGGAATCTCTGAACCACCGACCACACCGAAGATCTGCGTTCCGATCGCGTCGCGCACTTCGTCCGGCGTTGGCGGCAGTTCCGCACTGGAGAGCGAATTGAGAACGATGTCCTTGGTCCGCTCATACATCAGCCACATGCCGATCATGTAGCCGCCAAGCCCGAAGAAGGCGAAATGCCCCAGTGACAGGATCCCGCAATAGCCCCAGACCAGATCCATCGCGATGGCGATCAGGCACAGGCACAGGGTCTTGCCAAGCACCTTGACGAAACTGGTCGACACCAGTCCGATCCCGAAACCTTCGGACAGCACCGTGACCGCAAGCGTGAAGGCCGCCAGCAGCAGGATGAAGATCAGCACCGAAGGTTGGCGCACAAGCAACGACTTACTCACCATGGTTCAATCCCCCGCCGCGCGGCCCTTGAGGGCAATGATGCCCTTGGGCCGGAACTGAATGAAAATGATGATGAAGATGATCATGTAGGTCTGCGCGGCAAGCGTGTTCGACGGATTGAAGAACTCGATGAGCTTCTGCAGCGAGCCGATCATCCCGGCGCCCGCCAGCGTTCCCCAGATATTGCCGACACCGCCCACGACCACGGTCATGAAGCTCTGCACGATGTAGCTTGAGCCCAGTTCCGAGGTGACTTGCGCGAACAAGCCGATTGCAACGCCGGCAATGCCCGCAATCCCGGAGCCCAGGCCAAAGGTCAGCATGTTGATCCGGTCGGGGTTGATGCCCATGGAAGAGGCCATGCGCGGGTTTTGCGTCACCGCCCTCACCTCGAGGCCGAGCCGCGTGCGGTTGAGAATGAACAGCAACAGCCCCAGAAAGATCAGTGCAAGCACGAAGATCGCGATGCGGATATAGCTGATCGAAACCACATCATTGAGCACCCAAGCGCCATCGAGCCAGGACGGCGCCGTCAGCGGGCGTGCCTGGGTGCCGAAGATGTTCTTGGCGATCTGCTGCAGCGCAATCGAAATCCCGAACGTGGCAAGCAGCGTTTCAAGTGGCCGGTGCGCCAGATGGCGGATGACGAGACGTTCCAGGGCAACACCCGCCATGAAAGCCACGGCAAAGGCCAGCGGCAAAGCAACGATGATGGAGACCGTATAGTCGGGAATGATCTGCTGCACCACATAACCGGTGTAGGCGCCGATCATGATGAACTCGCCATGGGCCATGTTGATCACCCCCATCACCCCAAAGGTGATGGCAAGACCAATGGCCGCCAGAAAGTAGATCGACGCAAGCGACAAACCGTCCAGCGCCAGATCGGCCACCTGGTAAAGACCCACGGTGGTGCTGATCTGGGAAAGCGCTGATTGAGCCGCAGCGGTGATGGCCGGATCCGGCTCATCATAAACCTCCACAAAGACATGCCCCTCGAGTGCAGCTGCTTGCTCCGCCTCTGTCACCAGGTCAGGCACCAGGCCGGATTGGGCAAGCTGGCGGTAGGCCCAGTCTCTCGCGTCCTGCGTCGAAAGCTCGGCTACCGGAACACCCCCGACCACGCCATCTTTGATGTTGGCAACCAGTGCCTGCTTGCGCGCATCGAGCGGCACGATGGGTCGGGCCTCGCCTGCGTCGACCAACATCTGATAGGCGGCGTCCAATTCGATACCGGTTCCCGGAACCAGCGTTCTGGCGATATTGATTCCGTCCGGCAGTTCTTTGTGAGCCTCCAGGCGAGTGGTAACCAGGGGATTGAGCGCGGCGCGCACATCCACATCGGCATCGCCGGAAAAACTCTCGATGGCGGCTATTCTTGCTGCCTGGTCGGTCCCGAACTGGATGGTCAACAACAATTCAAGCCGCACTTTACGTGCCTTGATCACCGGATCTGTCTCGGATTCGATGGCAGCCCGCAACACACTCAGATGAGAGGCATCGGCATTCCGCTCAAGCGCTGTCAAAGCCTCGAGACGGCGCTCCGGATCCGGGTCGGAAAGCTGAAACTGCACCAGTGCGGAGGCGATCACCGCCCGCACACCGCTGTTGGGCTTCAAATTCTTCATGTCGCGTTGGGCAACCGCCTCGACCTCTGCACCGCTGTCGAGATCGATCAGCATGAGATCGCCATCATCCAGCTCCCGGACATAGAAGAACCGGCCATCGGACTGGCGTTGCCACACCAGCTTTTCCCGCCAACTTTCGAAAAACACGGCCAGGCCGGGCGCCTTGCTGGCGATCAGATCGTCAAGCACCGGGCCGATCGTCCGGCGTGAAGGACGTTCGATCATCTCTCGATGGGTTTCAAGAACAGCGTTGAGGCTGGCTTCCTGCGCCTTGACGGGAGCAACGCCACAAAACAGTGCAATCAAGATCAGGGGAAGGAGTATGCGGAGCATAAAAACTCTCAGGGATTAAAGCAAAATGACTGAGGGGGCCCGAAGGCCCCCTCGCCTTTTAAAGCTTAGTAGTTCGACTGGATCTGCACGCAGGTCGAAGTCTCGGTGTTGTACATTCCGCAACCGAGCTCTTTCCAATCCGACTTCAGAACAGCCGATTCAGGCAGGAAGTCGGTCCAGGCATCACCGGGGACTTCTGCTGTCTGGCTGATGATGTCGAACTGGCCGTCAGCCTGGATTTCGCCGATCAGCACCGGCTTTGCCAGATGGTGGTTCGGAAGCATCACGGCGGTGCCGCCGGTCAGGTTCGGCACTTCGAGGCCATACATGGCTTCACGAACAGCATCGACATCGGTGGTGCCTGCGGCCTCAACAGCCTTGACCCACATTGCAAAGCCGATCACGTGTGCTTCCATCGGGTCATTGGTGACGCGCTCTTCGCCTGCGAAGGCTTTCCACTTGGCCACAAACTCAGCATTGATGTCGCTGTCAGCGGACTGGAAGTAGTTCCAGGCTGCCAGATGGCCTACCAGGTTGGAAGTGTCCAGACCGGCGAGCTCTTCCTCACCCACGGAGAAAGCGACAACCGGAATATCGTCGGCCGAAACGCCGGCAGCAGCAAGTTCCTTGTAGAAGCCGATATTGGCGTCACCATTGATGGTCGAGATCACACCGACCTTCTTGCCGTCGGCGCCAAGCGCCACCACGTCAGCAACGATCTTGGACCAGTCAGAATGCCCGAACGGGGTGTAGTTGACGAAGATGTCTTCGGCAGCAATGCCCTTGTCCTTGAGATAGGCCTCAAGAATGTTGTTGGTGGTGCGCGGATAGACGTAGTCGGTGCCAAGCAGCGCAAACTTTTCGACGCCAAGCTCTTCCAGGAAGTAGTCAGTTGCCGGAATTGCCTGCTGGTTCGGCGCAGCACCGGTGTAGAAGACATTCTTGGAGGATTCTTCGCCCTCATACTGGACCGGGTAGAACAACAGGCCGTTGAGCTCCTCGATCACCGGCAGAACCGACTTGCGGCTCACCGAAGTCCAGCAGCCGAACATCACGTCGACATTCTGAACGGTCAGAAGTTCGCGTGCTTTTTCCGCAAAAAGCGGCCAGTCCGAAGCCGGGTCGACCACGACCGCTTCAAGCTGCTTGCCCAGAAGACCGCCCTTGGCGTTCTGCTCGTCAATAAGCATGAGCATAGTGTCTTTAAGGGTTGTTTCCGAGATCGCCATCGTGCCGGAAAGCGAGTGCAACACGCCAACCTTGATGGTTTCTTCCTGGGCCTGAGCCACATTCGAAAGAAGTGCCGTGGAAAGAAGCGCCGCTGCCCCCGCATTGCGCAATTTTGTCGTTATTTTCATATCAGCCTCCGAGCTGTTGCTGTTCACGAAGGGAAGCAAAGCAAGCCGCTTGCCAATTCGTAAAGATCTGGTGAAATCCACTGATTCCAACGGGTTCAAAACGATTTTGCCGTCAACTCAGAGCGTCACAAACCCCATGTTGCTGAAAAATTAGGCGCTGAGGATTTTTTGTGCACCTAACGGACCTGCCTGGATCGCCAACCACAAGACTGTGTGCTTTTACGTTCAGCCCTGACAGAAAGACTTCAGATCAGACAAATCCAAACAGTCCGGCACTTGCCATAGTCCGTGTTTTGAAGTCTCATGACCAGGCAAATTGCCTTGTTGCCCGTCCGTCTGACGATCCGAACACAACAACGGAGCCTCGCTGTATCCATGAGCATCCCCGCCATACTCCTGGTCGCGATTGTTGGTCTGTTCGGCTTTACACCTCCATCAATGGCTTCGGTCTGGTTGAAAACCGGCAAGGAGACCTCCAGACCCTATGGTCACGTGGACTACTGCGCCCGCAATGTTTCTGATTGCCGCAGCCGAACGGTTTCCTCGAAACTGCCGGCCGCGAGCCTCAGCCTGCTCAAGCGGGTCAATCTTTCGGTCAACAAGGCCATCAAGCCGCAGGCGGATCAGCAGGCTTTTGGCCGCAAGGAATACTGGACGGCGCGCACCCGCAAAGGCGATTGTGAGGACTACGCACTGGCAAAACGCGCCAAACTGCTCAGGCAGGGCTACAAGTCCTCCCAATTGCTGCTCACCATGGGTCACAATGGTGTGGAACCACATACCGTGCTGGTGGTGCGGACCCGCGACGGCGACTTCGTCCTCGACAATCTGTCCGATGATGTGAAGACGGTAAAAACAGCCGGGATCCGCTTCAAGAAAATCCAGTCGCCTGACCATGCCGGCCGCTGGCTTCGCGTGACGGGAAAGACCAGCCGGCAGCCCTGAACCACAGAAATCCCGTTGCACCTGCTGCACCCGATTGCAATCTTCGTGCCGGAACGCAAGATAGAATGGGCTGTAGATGACCCGCACGTCTATGCTATGGATGCATCCTTCGAGTCCCGTATGCCCTTGACTGCTCCGGGCCAACCCGGAGGACTTTTCGATCACTGCTTTCCGCTTCGTCCACACCGCCGACATTCATCTGGACTCACCGCTCAGGTCACTGGCGCTGCGCGATCCGGATCTGGCTGATCTGATCGGAACCGCCACCCGGACCACCTTCAGCCGGATCATTGATCTGTGCCTGGATGAAAAGGTCGATGCACTTGTCATTGCGGGCGATCTCTATGACGGCGAGCAAACCTCTATGAAAACCGCCCGCTTTCTCGCCGGTGAATTGGGCCGGTTGGCAGATGCGGGCATTGCCACCTACATCATTCGCGGCAACCATGACTCCCTCTCCAGGATCACCCGGGAGCTGATGTTGCCTGACACCGTCAAGCTTTTTGGCGGACGCGCGGAATGCGTGACCATCGACCGGGGCCCCGGCGAAAAGCCGGTTGCCATCCATGGACTGAGCTTTTCCGACCCGACCGCACCCGAAAGCCTGCTGCCGCGTTTCAAGCCAGCCGTCGCAGACGCCATCAACATCGGCATCCTGCACACCAGCCTTGGCGGCGCGCCGGGCCACGACCCCTACGCGCCCTGCAGCCCCGCCGAACTTCATGCCACCGGCTATGATTACTGGGCACTTGGTCACATCCACAAGCGCGCCGTGATCGAGGGCGCAAGCACCATCGTCATGCCGGGCATTCCACAGGGCCGCGACATCAATGAGGACGGGCCGAAATCGGTGACGCTGGTTTCGATCGATGACGATGAAACGGTAACGCTTGAGGAAAAGCGGCTGGCGCTGGCCGAGTTCCAGCGGGTCCGGATCGACGCCAGCCAAAGCACAGAGTGGGAAGAGCTTGTGCGGTCAATCAGCGCCGGCCTCGAACAGGCCCGCAAAGACGCAAGTGCCCCGGAACTGGTGGTTCGGCTGGAACTGACCGGAACAACCCCGCTTGCCTGGCGCATGCGCCGCGACGCCGATCTGCTGCTCGCCGAAACCCAGGAGCGCGCGAGCCGCATCGGATCCGTCTGGGCCGAGAAACTTGAGCTCGATTGCCAGCCCCCCGGTGCGACGGCATCCCCAGGCGCTGATCCGCTGGTCGAGTTGCAAACGCTGATCGCAGACCGCGTGCTCGAATCCCAAGGGTTCAATCTGGCCTACAAGGCGCTCGCCGAACAGCTCCAGGCGCAATTGCCCACGGACTTGCGCGATTTGTTCGGCAGCACCGAGGATCAATCCGCTCAAACACTCCAGGACCTCAGCAAAGACGGCGCGGCCGACGTGCTTGCCCGGCTGCGCACCGGTTCCTCGGACGGAGCCTCCTGATGCGGCTCAACCGGCTCGATCTCACCCGTTACGGCAAATTCACCGACCATGTGATCGACTTCGGCCGGCCAAGCGCCGGTTCCCCTGATCTGCATCTGATTTACGGCCCCAACGAGGCCGGAAAATCGACCCTGTTCAATGCCTGGCTCGACCTCCTGTTCGGGATCGGCGCGCAAAGCAGCTACAATTTCCTCCACCCCTACCCGACCATGCAGATCGGCGCAGCGGTGGAGCTTGGGGAGGAGGCGCGCGAGTTCGTCCGGATCAAGCGTCCGCAAAACAGCCTGCTAGACACCAGCGGCCAGCCGATACCGGAAACGACTCTGACAGCCGCACTCAGCGGGCTCGACCGCGAGAGCTACCGGACCATGTTCTCGCTCGATGACGAGACGCTCGAACAGGGCGGCGAGAGCATTCTCGCCAGCCGCGGCGATCTGGGCGAATTGTTGTTCTCGGCAAGCGCCGGCCTTGGCGATCTCTCGCAGCAACTGGTCAGAATCCGCGCGGAAGCCGAAGGGTTCTACAAGTACCGCGCCCGCTCGGGTGAACTGGCCGATCTCAAAGCCCAGCTTGCGGTGCTGAAGGCTGAACGCGACACCCTCGACACCCAGGCCAGCGATCACGCCCGCCTCACCACCGCTCATTCCGAAGCCACCGCCCGCCATGCCGAAGCAAACGGCGAACGCCGCCAGCTCCGCACCCGGCTGCAATCTGTGGACGCAGTTCTCCGCGCCCTTCCGCGTGTCGCCGAGCGCAAAGATCTTGAAACCCGGTTGGAGCAGTATGACGGCACCCCCGATGCCCCGCCCGAACGCGCCGACGAGATCGTAAGGCTGCGTGAGCAGGAGGCACGGCTTGAGGCAAGTGCGGATGCGCTCGAACAACAGCTTGTCCGGCTGGATCAGGAACTGGGCGGGATCGGGATCGATGACACTATTCTTTCCATGCGCGATCGTTTGACCGAGCTTGAGACATTGCAGGCCCGCCACGCCACGGCGCTTGAGGATGTGCCCAAGCTCAGACTGACGCTCGGCGACAGCAACGCGGAAATCGGCCAGTTGTTGATCCGTCTCGGACGCCGTGATCAGCCTGACGCGGAGGATCTGCTGTTCGACGCGGCAACAACAGCGGCACTGAACGAACGCATCAATGAGCGCAGCGCGATCGATGCCCGGCTGTTGGCGGCGAAGAAAGAAGCAAGGGATGCCGAGGCACGGCACGAGGAAACGCTCGCATCCCTGCCCGAGGGGGCAAATCCTGCGGACAGCGCGACGCCCGAAACATGGCAAAGCCAGCTTGCGGACCTCACCCGGGCGCTGGCCAAGGCGCGCAACGAGGATCGTGGCCACCGCTTGAAGGCGGCCCAACGCGAACTGGAGATGGTGCGCGACCGGCGCGATGCGCTTTTGGCATCTCTCGCGCCCTGGACCGGCGGGATGTCCGGGTTGCAGGCGATGATCCCTCCGCATGCGGACCAGATCGCTGCATGGAAAGCTGAACTTGAGGATCAGGCCCGCAACAAGTTGCGGCTGGATGACGAGATTGCGCGGATCGAGAGCCTCCTGCGCAGACTGGAGGCCGAGCGCGACACCATCTCCCAGACGACTGATCTGCCCGCAGCCGATGCGCTCGCAAATTTGCGCACCCGGCGCGACGAGGCCTGGGAGCAGCACAAGTCCGGTCTGTCCAAAGCCACCGCCGAGGCTTTTGAAACTGCAATGGCAGACTATGACGCCGCGATTGAACGGCACCTGGCCTTCCACGCCGATGCGGCCAAGCTGCGCGAAATCGCCTTGCAGACCGCAACGGCCCGTGCCGATCTCGACGGCGCCTTCACAGCCCGGCAAAAGCTCGCCGACCAATCCGGCGCCTTGGCCACGCAATGGGCTGCCCGCATCACGGCCATGGCTCCGGCTCTCGATGACAACGCAATGGAGCTGTCGCCCGGAATGCTTGAGGACTGGCTCCGCCGCCGCAGCGAAACCCTCGAGGCTCAACAGCAGCTCCAGCAATGCGAGCGGCAGGTCGAAGCCGCGCAGCAAGACCACGAAGCCTCATATGAGAGGCTTTCCAAAGCACTCTCTGCCCTGGGGGAAAGGGCAACCAGCGACGATGGGTTTGACTCACTGGTCGACCGTGCCGAAACGCTGATCAGCCGCGAAGCGCGGCTCACGGGCCTGTTCCAGGCGGAAACCGCAGCGCGCCTTGACCTCGAGCGCCGGCAAACCGAGTTGCGTGACGCCGAGGAACAGGCACAAGCCTGGGTCATCGCCTGGAAGGAGATCTGCGCAAAATCCTGGCTCGGCGAACGCGACCAGATGCCGGTACCCGACGAGGTGCGCGAGATCCTCGCCCTGCTCACCGAACTCGGCCCGGCGCTCAAGCAGCGTGCGGGCCTGGGCGACCGCATCACCAAGATGGAGCGCGATCAGGCCGACTATGAGAACGCAGTCACCGCACTCGCCACCGAGGCAGGCATCGACGCCAACGGGATGTCCGCCACCCATCTCGCCCATCGCCTCGCGGAAAGATATGCGGCAGCCGATGCGGCTCAAAAGCAGCACCAGGCATTGACAACCCGGCGCGAGGAAACCCTTGAGCAGCAACGCGCCCATGCCGAGACCATGGCCGCGCACCAGACACTTAAAGCTGAATTGCTTGCGGCTCTCGAGGCGGAAGACCTGGCTGATGCCGCTCAAAAAGTCCGCCAGTCAGGCGAACGCCGCGCACTTCGCGACCGGCTTGAAGCGCTCGACCGGCAACTCTGCGAGACCCTCAACGCGGCCTCGATCGATGAGGCCCTTGCCGCGTTGGAGGACGCCGACAGCGCGGCCCTTGATCAGGAAAAACGCGATATCGAGGCGGACCTCGAGACCCTCGACACCGATGTGCAGGAACTCCACGCCGCCCGCTCGCGCGCCCGGGAAGCGCTCGATGCCATTGGCGGCGATGATGCCGTGGCCCGCATCGAGCAGCGCCGCCGCACCACGCTTGAGGCCATTGCCGAGGGGGCTGGAAACTACCTCAGGCTGTCAGGCGGCGTTCTCGCCATGGAGCAGGCGCTCACGCTCTACCGCGAGCATCACCGCTCGACCATGATGGCGCGCGCCTCCGACGCCATCAAGACCATCAGCCGCGGTGCCTACACCGGTCTCGCCGCCCAGCCGGACAAGGACCGCGAATTGCTGATCGCTCTCACGGCGGATGGCGGCTCGAAACAGGCAAGCGAAATGTCCAAGGGCGCGCGGTTCCAGCTTTACCTGGCGTTGCGCGTTGCCGGCTATCACGAATTTGCCCAGTCGCGCCCCACCGTGCCCTTCATTGCCGACGACATCATGGAAACCTTTGATGATTTCCGCGCCGAAGAGACCTTTCGCCTGTTTGCGCAAATGGCCGGTGTCGGCCAGGTGATCTACCTCACCCATCACCGCCATCTCTGTGACATCGCCCGCACGGTCTGCCCCCAGGTGCACATCCATGACCTGACGGCCTAAGCACCTCGTCACCGCCGATTTCACAACAGGGCCAGAACAGCCAGTCAATTTTACCCGCCTTTTTGCCCGCGCGTCGCTTGGCATTGCGGGCTTATACCTGTAACGAGACGGCAACTTACAGACCCCACCGGGTTCAAGACCCATTGGCAGTTCCGGCGCCGCGCCGGCAACCTGTTCAGCAGAATTCCGGTTTTCCGGTTCTTTACCGACCCTCCCGCCTCCCAACGGACAGGACGACAATTTCCCATGATCTCGTTCAACAGCTATCTCGCGCAATGGACCGGCAATGTCCGCGGCGACGTCCTTTCAGGACTTGTCGTCGCCCTTGCCCTGATCCCCGAAGCCATCGCCTTTTCCATCATCGCCGGCGTCGACCCCAAGGTCGGCCTCTATGCCTCGTTTTCGATCGCCGTGATCACCGCCATCGTCGGTGGCCGTCCGGGCATGATCTCGGCCGCCACCGCGGCAACTGCGGTGCTGATGGTAACGCTGGTCAAGGAGCACGGGCTTGAATATCTGCTCGCAGCCACCGTGCTCGCCGGCCTGATCCAGATCGCCGCCGGCATCGCCCGGCTCGGCTATGTCATGCGGTTTGTGTCGAAATCGGTGATGACCGGCTTCGTCAATGCGCTTGCGATCCTGATCTTCATGGCGCAATTGCCCGAACTGATCGGCGTGCCCTGGCTCACCTATGTCATGGTGGCGGCAGGCCTTGGCATCATCTACCTGTTCCCGCTGATCACCACCGCCATCCCCTCGCCGCTGGTCACCATCGTGGTGCTGACCGCCATCACGTGGTTCTTCGGTTTCGACAACCTGCGCACCGTCGGCGACATGGGCGCCCTGCCCGACACGTTGCCGGTGTTCCTGATCCCCGACATTCCGCTCAACCTCGAAACACTCTGGATCATCCTGCCCTATTCGGTCGCCGTGGCGGCTGTGGGCCTGCTTGAATCGCTGATGACCCAGTCGATCGTCGACGATCTCACCGACACAAGCTCGAACCGCAACATGGAATGCGTCGGCCAGGGCATCGCCAACACCGCCACCGGCTTCATCGGCGGCATGGCCGGTTGCGCCATGATCGGCCAGTCGATCATCAATGTGAAATCCGGCGGCCGCGGACGCCTCTCGACATTTGTCGCCGGCGCCATGCTGCTGTTCTTCATCGTCGTTCTGGGCGATTCCGTCGCGCAGATCCCGATGGCGGCCCTCGTCGCCATCATGATCATGGTCTCGATCGGCACCTTCTCCTGGTCCTCGCTGAAAAGCCTGCGCACCCATCCGCGCTCGTCCTCGGTGGTGATGCTGGCGACCGTGCTGTTTGTGGTCTTCACCCACAATCTCGCCATCGGCGTTCTGGTCGGCGTGCTGCTCTCGGGCATTTTCTTCGCCTGGAAGATCTCCCAGCTGTTTGGCGTCCGCTCGACGCTGTCGGAAGATGGCCGCACCCGCACCTACATCGTTGAAGGTCAGTTGTTTTTCGCCTCCGCCGATGATTTCATGCAGGCCTTCGACTTCCGCGAAGTGCTCGAAAAGGTCGTCATCGATGTGTCCCGCGCCCATATCTGGGATATCTCCAGCGTCGCAGCCCTCGATATGGCGGTGCTCAAATTCCGCCGTGATGGTGCCGAGGTGGAGATCATCGGCATGAACGAAGCGTCCGAAACCATCGTCGACCGGCTGGCCATACACGACAAGCCGGGCGCGATGGACAAGCTGATGTCGCACTGATGAAGGACCCCGCCATGACCAACACCATTCTCGCTCTTGTTGACGGGTCCATCTACTCGAAAAGCGTCTGCGATCACGCCGCCTGGGCTGCCGAGCGCATGGGCGCCGGCGTCGAACTGATGCATGTGCTCGACCGCCTGGGCGGTGCGGAAAACTCGGACCTTTCAGGCTCCATCGCGCTAGGCGCACGCTCGGCGCTGCTCGACAAGCTCTCTGCACTCGATGAACAGCGCTCGAAACTGCTGAGCCAGAAGGGCCGCGCGATCCTCGATGACGCCCGCGAGATCATCGAGACCGCAGGTCAGAGCGTCACCGCCGCCCATCTGCGCCAGGGGGAACTGATCGAAACCGTTCAGGCCCAGGAAAACCGCGCGGCCATGATCATGATCGGCAAGCGCGGCGAGGAAGCCGATTTCGCCAGCCTCCGGCTGGGCTCGCATCTCGAAAGCCTGGTTCGCGCCAGCCACCGCCCGGTGTTCGTCGCCTCGCGCGCCTTCAAGCCAATCGACCGCGCCATCATCGCCTATGATGGCGGCGCCTCGAGCCAGCGCGTGGTCGATCATGTCGCCCGCAATCCGCTGTTTGCCAACCTCGCCATCGAGGTCATCACCGTCGGACAGAAGAACCGCGAGACGGAAAAGGGCCTTGAGAACGCAAGCGCAATCCTCAACGGCGCAGGCCTCGAAGTGGAAACCAAGATCCTCGCCGGCCAGCCCGACGAGGTCCTGGGCGCCCGCGTCGAGGAAGCAGGCGCATCCATCGTGGTCATGGGCGCCTACGGCCACTCAAGAATCCGCAGCTTCGTCATCGGCTCGACGACGAGTGAGATGCTCAGATCCTGCAAGGCGCCTGTGCTGTTGATGCGGTGAGCTGGGGGATGGCGCGGATGCCGCTGGCTGGGAAATGCCGGAGACGGCAAGCAGGGGGAAGCGAGTTGCCATTGGCCAAATCGGAGTCGCTGTCCCCGGAACGTTCGCCTTTCAGTCGCCACACGGAAGGGTCGGCCATGCTGAGTCTGTGTGGATTGCTGGTTTCGGTAAAGACAATGAAATACCGGGACCGACCAACATGATCACGACAAGCACAATGGTACGCCGATAGCTCGCCCACGCTGTCCGCCGGACCAGCTGCATCAAGCGGCGCACGGCTCTTCCACCGGCCAAACGGAACTTTCTCCTGACCGCAAAGAACAAAGGGCCGACAGATGCGTGCCCCCAAGCCGGTCATCTCCAACCTGATGGTTTGTAGGAGAAAGCCGCCAGTGGCGGCGGCAGGCGCAAATGTTCAGCAATGATGGGAACCGGTCGGTCGCACAAGTTCGCGCCTTGGGGCCTTATGAGGCGTGACGCACAGCATTCCGGCCGGGTCGTTGCATGTAGGCTGGCAACTGCACAGCGGTTCTGTCCCGGCCACCGGCCTTGGCGTCGTACAGCGCTTTGTCGGCGAATTTCAGAACATCGCCAGAACTTGCGGAAAACAGTCTTGTTCGACCGGAAATACCTATGCTGACAGTGTAGGCGCAAGGCGCGTCCGCAGATTTCGATACCGCTGCCATTATCCGATCGGCGAGCACCTGCGCACCGCTCAAATCCGTATCGTGAAGGACGCAGACGAATTCGTCGCCGCCCAACCTGGCAACGACGTCCGTTTCCCGACAGACACTTTGAAGAACCTTTGCCAGCGCGCAGAGGACCTGGTCGCCTGCGTCGTGCCCGTAGGAATCATTGATCAATTTGAAATTGTCGATATCCATCATCAGCAGCGACAAGGGTTGGTCAGACCTGTCAGCTTCCTTGAACAGACGCTCCAGGACCGCCTCCAGTTCACGACGATTGGAAACGCCGGTCAGTGAATCCGTCCGCGATAATTGATCGAGTTGATCACGCTGCTCCTCCAGGGCGTACCTTGTGGCCTCCAGTTTCTGCAACAGCTTGTTTCTGTTGTCGGCTTCCACGAACACCCAGGTCAAGGTATCATTGGGCACGCAACGCACATTGGCCAGCATGGGCACCTGCTCGCCACGCGAGTTCAACAGATAGAGCAGTATTTCGGAACATCGTCCCTGGTGCATTGTGGTCGGGATGACGAAGCTCTCGCAAAACAATTGTGATGCGCGGCTAAACACCGTTTTGATGGGCTTATCGATCAGCGAAGCCGGGTCCCAACCAAGATAATCGCGGAAATACTGGTTTGCAAACAACACCTTGCGATCCATGGTGGTGACCAGGCAGCCGCAGGGAAAATGATCCACATCAACCAGATCGCTACGCTCGAGCCTATCCACGCGCAAACTCCAGCAGCAAAGGCGCAATCTGATCGGGATGGGTCATATGCAGGCAATGACCATTTGCCTCGATGATTTCCATTTTTGCATTGGGCATCTGCGCCTGCAGGAACTCGCCGACCGAGACAGAGGCCAGCGCGTCTTCGGCGCTTTGAAGGATCAGCGTGGGTTGCTGTGCGCGCGAAAGAAGGTGGCGGCAATCGGAGAAGAATGTTGCCTTTGCAAACGTCTTGGCAAAAACCGGATCCGTGGAGCAGAAACTGTCGGTCAATTCCGCCACCATGTTCTCGCCACTGGTTCCCATGACGAGGGGCGCAAGGTGATTGGCCCACCCAATGTGGTTCCTGTCCATCAGGTCGATCAGACCTTCGAGGTCGTCGCGTTCAAATCCGCCATAATAGTGCGGCGGATCGTTCAAGAAGGATGGCGAGGGACAGATCATGGCAAGCTTGGCGATCAGGCTGGGAGCCTTCAGCGCGGCGATCATTCCGGTCATCGAGCTGACCGAATGACCAAGGAAAGTAACGCCCGTCAGTTCCAAAGCTTCACAGACATCGATGATGTCCTGTGCGTATCCATCCAAAACGGAATATTTCTTGAGGCTGAAGGCCTTGGGATCGGATTTTCCGCTCCCGACATAATCAAACAGGACGATCCGAAACTGGTCCTGAAAATGCGGTGTCAGAAAGCGCCACATATTCTGGTCGCAACCAAATCCATGCGCCATGACCAGCGTCCTGTCACCATCCCCAATGACATTGACATTGTTTCGTTTGAGCGTATCGGCAACGACCATGAGCTTGCATTCTCCCCTCGAAACCATATGCCGAACTGCAAACAGACGGTTCCCAACATATATCTAATTTGAAGTATTTAATTTAGTGTTCGCGAAGACGCAGTTCGAGCCAGAAAGCCCCGATAAACAGAAATCTCCCCCGCTACGAAGCGCCTGCAGACAAAGACGGACAGCTGGCATTGGTTGACTCCCGATCGAAGCTCCATTCCGGCGCCGATACCGGCCCGTCATCACCCGCAAACCCGATGCTCCATCTCGCCCATTACCGGCGGAAGCACCCAGTACCCCTAACCCGGCACCTCCAGCGGCCGCTCGCGCCGCCAGTGGTAAAACACCTTGGCCAGCGCGGCCGAGACGATGCGGGCATCCACGGTGTCCGACCGGCTGGTCAGCATGATCGGGACGCGGGCGCCGAGCGCAATGCCCGCTGACGACGCGCCGGCGAGGTAGATCAGCTGCTTCGCCATCATGTTGCCGCTTTCAAGATCGGGGGCCACCAGAATGTCGGCATGGCCCGCCACGTCCGAGACAATGCCCTTTGCGGCCGCGGCGGCAGGCGAGATCGCGTTGTCGAAGGCGAGCGGCCCGTCGACCTTGCCGCCAACGATCTGGCCACGGTCATGCATCTTGCAGATCGCCGCGGCGAGCAGCGTCGAGGGCAGCTTGCTGGTTACCGTTTCCACCGCGGAGAGCAGCGCCACCAGCGGCACCTCCACCCCCAGCGCGATGGCCAGGTCGATGGCGTTCTGCACGATGTCCTTGAGCGCCTCGAGATCGGGCGAAATGTTGATCGCCGCATCGGTGACAAACAGCGTCCGGTCCTGCCCCGGCACATCGAGCGCGAAGACATGGGAAAGCCGCCGCTCGGTCCTCAGCCCCTTGGCCTTGTCGAGCACCGCCGAGAGCAGCTCGTCGGTGTGCAGCTTGCCCTTCATCAGCGCACCGGCGCGCCCTTCGTGCACCAGCGCCACGGCCACTTCGGCTGCTGCGTGGCTGTGCGGCGCATCCACGATCTCCAGCCCGGTGAGATCAAGCCCGGCTGTCTCGCTCGCAGCCTGGATCTTGGCCCTCGGGCCGACCAGCACCGGCGTGATCATACCCTCGTCGCGCGCCGCAAGCGCGCCACCGAGGCTCAGCGCATCACAGGGGTGAACAACCACCGTCAGCAGCGGATCGAGCGCGCGCGCCCGTTCCACCAGGGCGCTCTGCACCCGATCGCCTGTTGCAATCCGGTCTCTGCTGCGGTTCCCGATCAAATCCACTGCCCTGCCCCCATGTCCGGATCCTGTCTGCCCCGGATCCTGTCTGACGCACGGTCCAGCTTGCACGAGCCCCGTGTCCGAGACAAGACAAAGGACAAAAAAGCGGCCCGCCGCTCTGATCAACAGAACCGGCAGGCCGCCCGGCGCGCAAAGGGGCAGGTGCACGCCAATTCGGCAATCGGCTTTCGTCCACCCGGCTCAGGCCACATCCTCTGGTCCGGGAGCGCGCTTACGCCCCGTCACCATGGCCCGGACCAGGTTTTCACCATGCTCGAAGCTGGCAACGATCACCCCGCACAGATGCAGGGCCACCAGACCAAGGGCGGCAAAGGCGCTCGCCTCATGCAGGTCTTCAACCCATCCGACACCCCACCAGGCATCAGTTGTCATCATGTACCCGGTCAGCGAGATCACCGCGATGACGGCGATCAATGCGATCACCATAAGTCCACCGGCCGGATTGTGGCCGAGGTAACGCCGGGCTTTCATCCGCATCGTGTCGCCGATAAAACCAGCGACCGTGGAGGGCCGGTTCAGGAAGGACGAAAACCGGGCGTATCGCGATCCGATCAGCCCCCAAACCACGCGGACCGCAATCAAACCGGTGATCACATATCCTGCCGTTTCATGCGGGGTCTTGAGCTCATCGCCTGTGAGAAAAGCGAAGGCGAACAGGCCCACCAGCGACCAGTGAAAAATTCGGACCAGCGGGTCCCACACCAGGATGGTCGCCGGCGATGCATTATCGCCAGCTTCCATTGCAGCCTTGGCCGCTGCCATCAGTCGTCTGCCTTCACCTTCACGACATTGCCGGTGCCGGGATGAAAATAGATCTCGACGCGCTTGCCGGCCTTGTCGGTTGCATAGGCTTCCAGGCACCCGTCATCGACCTCGACCTTGCGGACCTTGTAACCAAGCTTCTCGGCCTTGGCGGTAATGGCGGCAACGCTGAGCCACTGGTCGCGCGGCACACTCGGACAGTCATCCGTGGCAAAAGCTGCGGCTGGTGCAAAGGTGGCAATCAGGGTAGCAATGATAAGAGGGGTCTTCATGGCGTGTCTCCTTTGGAAGTGTATGGGCTAATGCCCGTTGACAACGCCTTTCTCGCAAAGCCAGCATGACAGTCCGCTGATCGCCGCTGTCAGCGAATTGTCATCTTGGGAAAGCGATGATGCGCGCATGATCCGGTTTGTTTTTGCAGTTCTCTGCCTGTTTGCAGCGGCGCCAGCGCATGCCAGCGACGACGATCACGATGACGACCGCAAGGACCGCGCCGGGTTGAACGCAGCCATTGAGCGCGGCGAGATCCTCTCACTGTCCGAAATCCTGAAGCGGGTGACCCCAAAGCTGGAAGGGCGCATCGTCGAAATCGAGTTCGAGTATGAAGATGGCCGGCCAATCTACGAGATCTATGTTCTGCGCAAGGACGGCCGCCGGCTTGAATTCGAAATCGACGCGCAGACCGCGCGGATTCTCGACCTCAAAGATGAAGATTGATCACGATGCGCATCCTGCTCGCAGAAGACGATGACCGCATCCGCCAGGATGTCAGCCGCGCGCTCGAGGCGGCCGGGTATGTGGTCGACAGCGAGGCCAATGGCGAGGAAGCCTGGTTTCTGGGCGACACCGAAACCTATGCCGCAGCCATTCTCGATCTCGGCCTGCCCGGAATGGACGGGCTTGCCGTGCTCAAGCGCTGGCGCGCGGCGGGCCGGGACTTTCCGGTCCTGGTGCTGACCGCGCGCGGGACCTGGAGCGAACGGGTTGAAGGCATCGATTCAGGTGCCGACGACTATTTGCCAAAACCGTTCCGGATGGAGGAAATGCTGGCCCGGCTGCGCGCCATCATCCGCCGTTCGGGCGGGCTCGCCAATCCGGTTGTCTCGGTTGGCGACATCGAACTCGACACCAGGCAGATGCGCCTGAGCGTGGCCGGAGTGCCCGTCAGTCTTTCGCCGCAGGAATACCGCCTTGTCGCCTATCTGATGCTCAACAAGGGCCGCGTGGTGCCCCAGCAGGAACTTTCCGAACATTTGCAATCGGTGCATTTCGAACGCGAATCCAACGCGGTCGAAGTGCTGGTTGGCCGTGTCCGGCGCAAGCTGCCTGCAAACCTGATCACCACCCGCCGAGGCTTCGGCTACATCGTTGAAGAGCAGGAAACCGCGACGTGAAACCGATCCGGTCCCTGCGCTTCAGACTGTTTGCCTTCGCCGCAATCGTGGTTGCAGCCGCATTGCTGGTGACCGGGTTCAGCCTCTCGGCGCTGTTTGCCGGTCATGTCGAGCGCCGCGTCGGCCAGGAACTCGACACCCATCTCAACCAGTTGATCGGGGGGCTTCGGATCGATGCACAGGGCCTGTCGCTTTTGCGCGAACCGGTCGACCCGCGCTTTCAGGCGGTCTTTGGCGGGCTGTACTGGCAGGTCAACGACATCACCGCCGGCACGGTTCTCAGGTCAAGGTCGCTTTGGGACACCTATCTTGAGGTGCCCGGCGATGGGCTTGTGCCCGGCCAGACCCATGTCCATGACATCGAAGGTCCGCAAGCGACCACCCTGTTGACCCACGAGACCATGATCGTGCTCACAGCCCCGGGCGGGGAACACCAGTTGCGGGTCTCGGCTGCCATCGACCGGGCCGATATCAACGCGCTGGCCAGCGGCTTTTCGCGCGACCTGGCACCCGTTCTCGCCATTCTGGGCGCGGTCCTGATGATCGGATTCATGCTACAGATCCGCGCAGGCCTCAAGCCTGTCCATCGTGTTCTGGCAGGGGTCAACGCCATCCGCTCGGGCGGCGCCAATCGCTTGTCCCGCGACGGCGTGCCCGAGGAGATCGCCCCGCTGCTTGAGGAGGTCAACGCCCTGCTTGACGCCCAGGACGCAACGATCAGCCGGGCGCGGGATCGCGCCGCCAATCTTGCCCATGGGCTGAAGACACCGCTCACGGCCCTCGAGGGCGACATCGAACGGCTGCGTCAAAAGGGCGAAACTGAAATTGCCGATGAGATTGAAGAACTCGCCCTGCGGATGCGCCGCCACACCGAGCGCGAACTGGCGCGCGCCAGACTGCGCCACGGCCGCAGCACCGGACAGATACCGCTGCTGCCGCATGCGCAAGCCATACTGCGCACGCTCAAGCGCACGCCAGCAGGCGAAGCGCTCGATCTGCAATGCCGGATCGAACCGGCCCTCACCATTGCAATCGATGTAGAGGATCTCAATGAACTGATCGGCAATCTTGCCGAAAACGCGGTGCGTTATGCCCGCACCACGGTTGTCATCGAGGCCGAAGCCACAGCAGACGCCATCACCATCCGGATAAGCGATGATGGTCCCGGTATCGAGGCTCCGCAAACTCACCAAGCCGACACAAAATTCAAACGGCTCGACGAAAGCGGAATGGGCGCAGGCCTTGGCCTGGCGATCGCCGGAGACATCAGCGACAGCGTCGGCGGCCGGCTTGAAATGGACCGTTCGGCATTGGGCGGCGCGGAAGCCCGGATCACGGTGCCACTCAGACCCCGGCCGACCCCGCCGGGTTAGACCTACCGCCCCGGCCATTTCAGATTAACAACGCGGCAAAGGATGAGACGGCCACATCCCGCACTCCACAAAGCTGATCAGCCGTTGCGGACAGCTTTCGGGGAAAACGTTCTTGTAACCGGGCAAGCGTGGTAATTGCGTCCCGATCGATACCGGGACGCAAGCGGATGGTCATGCCTCAAACGGGCATTTCACTTGCTGCTTGCCTCTTCGGCCTTGTCTTCGCCGATGTGCCCCTTGCGGATGGAGCGCACCACCATCCATGTAAAGCCAATGGCGATGGGCACAAAGGCAGCTGACAGCAGACCCGGTTGAATCGGCAGATCGAGCCCTTCCAATGGCTTGGCGAGATAACCGAACAGGCCGACAATATAGTAGGATATGGCCGCCACCGAGAGCCCTTCAACGGTCTGTTGCATCCGCAGCTGCAGCTTGACCCGCCGGTTCATCGAGCTCAATAGCGCGCTGTTTTGCTGTTCCAATTCCACATCGATCCAGCTTCGCAAAAGCGCGGTCGCCCGAGACAGCTTGCGCGACAGGTTCGCCTGGCGCTCTTCAATCGACTGGCACGTGCGCATGGCTGGCGCCAGGCGCTTTTCGAGAAACGCGCCGATGGTCTCAAAACCGGGCTGAGCGGTCTCGTTGAGCGAGGCGATACGCTCACGCACGATGTTGTAGTAGGCGCGGCTCGCACCGAACCGATAGAGGCTGAGCGCCGCATTGGCTTCAAGTTCAGCGGCCAGAACCGTGATGTCGGAAAGCAGGCTGTCGGCATTTTCGCGCGCACCCGACTTCATTCCCTGGGTGATCTTGGTCAACCCGTCCTCGATACGCCGCATCTCAGGTGAGAGTGAACGCGCCAGAGCCAGACCAAGCGCTGCCAACGTGCGGTAGGTCTCGATGTCGAGCAAACGCTGCACCACCGCTCCGCGGCCCGCATCCGTCATGCCCTTGTCGATCACCAGAAAACGGGTAAGCCCGTCGCCGTCCTGGCGGAAATCAGTTGCGATCAACGCCTGCCCGTCCTTGACGTCGCTCAGGCACAAGCTGGTCGGATCAAAACTTGCCAGCGCCGCCTCAGTTTCAGCGGAATCCGGACGCACCTCGAGCCGAATGCCGGCGATCAGATTGCCGGGTGGCGAGAACTGATCTCCGAAGGGGTGGGTGTCGAGCCCGTCACCGAATTTGGCCGGAACCGGCGCATCCCAGAAGTAGGTCGAAAATTCCGTGTGCCGTTCCCAGCGGAGAGTCCCCTGCCCCCAACTCATGGAGAAATGCGCGGCATCCCGGCCAGGTGCTGCCACACCGCGGGCACGCGCCAGTTCAGCCAGCACCGCGTGGTCAACGACTGCACCGCCTTCGGTCAGAAACGCCAGATGAAAGATAACCCGTGATTGCCCCACCAGTGCAAACGGACGGGCATGTATTTCACCAAGTGCCTCCGAGCGTCCCTGCGCCATCGGAAAAGAAAACCTGCCCATGCTGTTGTTCCCCGTCATCACCAGTACAATCAGAACGCCGGATCACTGCCAGCCCCGAATGGTGAGCATTTAGGGCCAGCAGATCAATTACGTAAAGTCTATATGTTGATAACATACGCAACGCAGGCGTGACGGGATCAGTCTTGCGACACAAGGCAGCACCGGCAGGACGAGGTCAGCCGGCCAGGGCCCTCTCCCGTTCCCGGCCCCGGCGGCCCGAGAGAACAATCACAGAGAGCACAAGCCCGGCTCCGATCAGATTGGCAGTCCAGTTGAGCGGCCAGTAAGCGCCCACCGCACCTGCGATGATCAGCACATAGAGCAAGGGATTGAGTGGCCCTTCCGCATAACGCTGGATCAACGCGTTGGTCGCATAAATGCCGAAAAGCGCGAAGAAGCCGATTTGCAGGATCTCGTTGAAGCTTCCCGTCAGAAGCGGGGTATAGGCGAACATAAGCGGCACGATGTAGAGACCCTTGGCGATCTTCCAGCTCTCGAACCCCGTCGCCATCGGCTTGGAGCCGGCTATGCCCGCGGCCGTGAAGGCTGCAAGACAGACCGGCGGCGTCACATTGCTGTCCTGGCTCAGCCAGAAGATGATCAGATGCGCGGTCAGCAGAAATGAGGTCTGGATCGCGGGATCGACCAGCAACGGACGCACCGTGATCGCCATCTCGAACGGCATCGCCGCCATCAGCGCGACCGCCTCCTCACGCAGCATTCCGGTGGCAACCTTGGCAACATGCGGACTGTCAACCAACATGAAGAAAGCCGACTTGCTCGGATCCGTAATGCCGGCCACCAGCTGATCAATGATGATGCTGTCAGCCAGAATGCCCGCCAGCGCTGGTGCGGTGAGGATGGCCAGGATGATGTAGGCCGCCGTTACCGGAAGCCCCATGCCAAGCACCAGCGAAGCCAGGCCGATGAGCAGGATCGCAATGACCAGCGATCCACCCGACCATTGCGCGATCATCAGCGAGAAGCCGTTGCCAATCCCGCTTGTGACAATCGCGTTGTTCATGATGCCGATGGTCACCAGCAGAATGCCGGTCATCACCGAGGACTTGATGCCGATCAGCAATGCTTCGCTGATTTTCGACGGCCCCATTTGCACCGGCTCGAAGGCATCCGAGCCAACCACCTTTGCAAGGACAGAGGTCAACCATGAGACCACCACCAGCGCCGCGATCGCCCAGGAGGCCGCATAGCTCGGCGTGACGCCACTCATCAGCAGATAGATCATGACTGCGAGCGGCAGCACGAAAACCAGGCCACCGGAAACCAGCTTGCCCTTGTTGATCACCAGATCAATGCCCTCACCAACCTGATACTTCACCGCTTCGATGCGCACGATGAAGGCGACCGAGAGGAAGTACAAAATGGCGGGAACGATCGAGAGCGTAACAATGGTCGAATACGGAATTGCGGTGTAGCTCGCCATCACGAAGGCGCCCGCGCCCATGATCGGCGGCATCAGCTGACCACCGGTTGAGGCGGCGGCCTCCACACCGGCAGCAAATTTCGGCCGGAAGCCGTTTGATTTCATCAGCGGAATGGTGATCACGCCTGTCGAGGCTGTGTTGGCAATCGCCGAACCACTGATGGTTCCTGTCAGAGCCGAGGACAGCACGGCCACAAAGGCCGCTCCACCCCGCGTACGTCCTGCCACCACCTTGGACAGTTCGATGACAAAATCGCTGGCACCGGAGGCCACGAGAAAGCCACCGAAAATCATGAACAGCGTGATGTTGGTGACCGAAATGCTGGCAAGAATGCCGAACATGCCCTCGTCATTGTAGAGCGTTCTGAACAGCACATCATTGAGCGGCAGGCTGGCGGCGCGGAACACGCCAGGCAGATAGCTGCCCAGAAACAGGATGTAAGCCAGCGACGTGAGGACCAGGATCGGGATCACCCAACCCGAGACACGGCGCGACAGATCCAGTGCCGCAAAGATCAGAAGGCAGCCCGCAAGCCAGTCAACCCAGGTGAATTGCCAGGACTGCCCAGTGACCGCAAGCGTGCGTTCATAGACACCGTTTTCGGCGTAGGCCACCCACAATGCGGCGGCTGCAATCGCCCCGCCATAGAGAAAATCGAGCGCAACCGCCCAGCCCCTGGAGCTGTTTCGCCCAAACGGGCTCATTGTCACCGCCGCAAGAAAGGCAAACCCGGCGAAATGGATCGCGTTTTGCCACTTGCCCGGCTCGTTGAGCCAGATGTTGGTCGCGATGTGCCACAGCGCGAAACAGATGGCGAAGCCGACAACGGCCAGCCGGATCGGGCTGCCGCGCGTTGGCATTTCGGAAAGCCAGAAAGCGCGTTCATCAATGGGTGCGGTGGGCTGTGTCGGCTCGGAGTTGTTCATCCTGATGCCAATCTTGTCTGTTTCGGGCGATATGATTGAGGCGGCCAATATAAGGAAGGCGGAGGTCACCCCCCGCCTTCGATTGCTTGGTCCGCCTTGTTACGGCATCAGGTGTGCTGGAATTTCCAGGCCGGCTTCCTGATAGTAACGCGCTGCGCCCGGATGCAGCTTCACTGGCAACCCGGCCATGGCCTTCTCAACAGCCATCGCCTTGGTGGCAGGATGGATCGCGGTCAGGAAGCCAAGGTTCTCATACATGGTCTTGGTCAGCAGATAGACGTGGTTTTCATCGACACTCGCATTGACCGCCAGGAAGTTCGGCTGGGCAATGGTGTTGATGTCCTTGTCCTGACCCGGATAGGTGCCGGCTGCGATGGTGTAGGGAACCCACAGATTACGGCCACCATCCATTTTCGCCAGTTCGTCTTCTGTTACGTCGAGAACAGTGAACTTGCCTTCATTGGACGCCATCAGCTTGGTGATTGCACCGGTTGGCGGTCCGGCGGGAATGCCAGCAGCCACAACTTGGCCATTTGCCATTGCGTCCGTGGTCGGGCCGTATCCGGCATAAACCAGCTCAAAATCCGCCTCAATATCGATGCCAAGGCCCGAAAGCAGAACTCCGTTGGAGCCGATGGTGCCCGAATTCTGGCTGCCCATGCCGGCGGCCATGCCCTTGAGCGCAACCAGATCGCTGACGGTGCCGGTCTCGACGTTTTCGGCAGCGACCACGAACTGCTCCACATTCTGCCAAAGCATGGTCACCGAACGCAGATTTTCCTGAGGCTCGGTGATCGGGCCTGTGCCGGTTGCCGCATAGGAGCCGAACAGACCCTGCAGAATTGCAAAATCGGCTGTGCCCGCACCCATGGCCTGAACATTGGCGCCCGAACCGGCGGAGTTGACCGCTGTCAGGCTGAACTTTTCCTTGGGAAGCAGCTTGACCTTGGTCAGCGTGGAAATGGCAGTGCCGACCGGGTGGTAGGTTCCACCGGTTGAAGCGGTATTGAGAACGTAGTCCTTGGCATCCTGGGCCAGGGTCGAAGTTGCCGAAAGCGCCAGAAATGCGCCTGCAGCCAAAAGTGTGAGCTTTTTCATAAGTGTTCCTCCTTGAAGCGTCGCCTCCACGGCGCCTGACCGACTCTTAAAGGAAAAACGAAATGCGTTGCCATGAAAAATTCCGCCAGCACCGCAAAAACGCCCTGCGGAAATCCGCAGACCTCAGCTGTTCAGGATTGTTTCCTTGTCCAGACCAAGCTTTACAATCTTTTCATTGAGTGTGCGCCGGCCAATACCAAGGGCCGCAGCAACATCATCCATGCGACCATGATGCCGCGCCAGCGCTTTGCCAATCAACTGACGTTCAAAGGCCGCCACGGCCTCCCGCAGCGTTTCAGGTGTCGCGGAATTCTCACGATTGTCGTTCAGCGCACTGTCAACGGATCCTGCACCGCGCCGGGCCGCCAGGACGTGACGCTCACAGACATTGCGCAGCTCCCTTACATTTCCCGGCCAATCATAGGCCAGCAGGGTTGCCACATCGCCCGACGTCAGAACCGGCACCTCGGTCTCATAGGTCGAGGCGAAGATATCCAGATAATGCATGTAGAGAGTGGTGATGTCGTCACGCCGCGCGCGCAGGGGCGGCATCGTCAGCATGATGGTGTTCAGTCTGAAATAGAGGTCCTCGCGAAACTTGCCCTCGCCCATCATTTCTTCCAGGCGCTCGTGGGCGGCGGACACGATCCGAATGTTGGCATTGACCATCTTGGACGTGTTGATCGGCGTGTATTGCTTGGTTTCGATGACGCGAAGCAGCTTGGCCTGAATTTCGAGCGGAATGGCGCCAAGCTCATCAAGGAACAGCGTGCCCCCCTCCGCTTGCGCCAGCAATCCGGGGCCGTTGTCGGCAGTGCCGAACAACACCTCCTCAAACCGGGCGACCGGCACCGCCGCACAATTGATCGGGACGAATGGCTCAGCCGATCTGTGGCCGAGATCGTGCAGCGCCTTCGCCACCAGCTCCTTGCCGGTTCCGGTTTCCCCCAGCAGCATCACATTGACATCCGTCGTGCTCAGATCGACGATCTCGGCACGCAACGCCTTGATCGATGGCGCATTGCCGATCATCACCCGGTCAAGCGCCGACAATTCCGCCAGCCGCACCTTCAGCCTGTCCGCATTGCGCGCCAGCCGGCGCAGCTGGGATGCATTCTCGAGGATCTTGATCAAACGCCTTGGATCAAAGGGTTTTTCAAGAAAACTGTAGGCGCCGTTCTGAATCGCCGAAACCGCCATCGGGATGTCGCCATGGGCTGACATCAAGACGATCGGCACATCGCTCTGCCCCTTGAGCTGCATCTGCAACTCCGTGCCGCTCATGCCCGGCATCCTGACATCACAAAGCAAAACATCGGCATCCTCGCTCTGGATGGTCGAAAGCACATTCTCCGCCCTCGACAGACACGTGACCTCAAAACCGGCCTTCTCAAGCAAGTGGGCAAGCGAATCCCGCATGGCCTTGTCGTCGTCCACGACGGTGATGCGGTAGCCATGGTTCACGCCATAATCTCCTGCTTGATTGCCACAACCGGTATTGTGATCGAGAAAACCGCGCCGCCTCCAGCCCGGTTTTCGGCAGACAGCTCGCCATTGTGTTCCTTGACAATGGAGGAGGCGATCGAGAGCCCCAGCCCCATTCCGTCACCCGACGCGCGCGTGGTGAAGAACGGCTCCTGCAACTGGGACAACCCTCTGTCGCCCAGCCCGACACCATCATCGCTCACCGAAAGCGTGGCCAGGCCCTTCGATTGCGAAACCACGATACCCAATTTTGCCCCGGCGCCCTCTTTCAGCGAATAGAGGGCATTGTTGAGCAGGTTGATCAGAACCTGCTCGAGCCGCAACCTGTTTCCCATCACAGTGACGGAATTGTCGAGCTCGCAGCTGACCTTGATTTCCGCCATATCGAGATCATGCTGCATCAGTTCCAAAGCGCTTCCGACAACATCTTTGAGCAGGACGCGCTCCATTTTCTCTTCGCCAGGTTTTGTAAAGAAACGCAACTGTTTGGTGATGCTCTCCATCCGGTCGACAACACCATTCAGTTTCTGCTGGAGCGGATGATGAGCCCCGTCATTGGCGATTTCCTCTGCGGTCAGATAGTTGCGCAGCGCCGATATGGGTTGCCCCAGCTCATGGACCACCGATGCCGCCAGCTGCCCCAGGGCCGCAAGCTTGCTGGACCGCGCCAGTTCGCTGTGCGCCTGCTCCAGCTGCCTGTTGGCGTTTCTGAGCTGATCCCGGTCCGATTGCGAGATGGCCAGCGCCGCCTGAATGCGTTTCGATCTCAGATAGGTCGCAAACCCGACCAGCAGCGAGATCGCCGATCCGAACACGATCGTTGTCAGCAGGGCGCGCTCATATGCCCGCCCCTCGCTCAACAGGTAATGGATGTTCCAATTCAGATAGTCCGCCTCAGCTTCCGAATAGATGTAGCTGTTGTCGCCAAACCGCACCGAGGCAGGACCGGTTTTCTCCCACGGCAATCGCTCAATGGTCCTGTCTCCGAATTGTTTCGTGGCCCTGATCGAAGCAAACGCATCGGGTGTGAGATCCCTCAATCCACCGAAGAGCCAATCCCGGTTCGACGCCAGCACGACAATGCCGTTGGCATTGGAGGCAAGCACGGTCTCATCACCGTCCTCCCAGGTTTGCTGCAATTCGCTGATGTCCAGCTTGATCGCCATCACACCGGCAACATGTCCATCCGTGTCCATCACCGGCTCGGAGACGAAATATCCTGGGCGCCCGGTGGTCGCGCCAATGCCGAAATAATTGCCGCGCCGGCCTTCGATGGCCTCGGTGAAATAGGGCCGGAAGGCGTAGTTCTGGCCCAGGAAGGACGGCGACTGGTTGAAATTGGAAGACGCCAGAACCAGGCCGTTAACATCCATGAGGTAGATGGCCTCCAGCTCGGATTCCTCGGCAAACCGCTCGAAACGCAGGTTCAGTCTTTGATTTGAAGAGCCGCTCAGGGTTTCCTTGGTGAGCGGGTCCTGCGCCAGCACAAAGGGAAAATACTGATAGCGCTTGAGTGTGTCGTTCAGCGATCTCTTGTAGAGCAGAAGCCGCGTTTCAGCGGCTTCACGATCGAGCGATTTGAAATAGGCAAGCGAGACGGCAAACAGCAGCCCTATTGCCAATGCCGTGATGGAAACCAGAACAACCGCCACGCTGCGCCGGGCCGCTCCCTTAAACGGATAGATGTCCTGTTCGGCGGTTCTGTGCATAAGTTCCTGCTCAATTGCTGCTGAGCCTATATGCCTCGCCGCAGAGCATTTCGGCAACTTTCGGCTTCGGGTTTTTTCCGCCCGCAGGCCGCTTCCCGATAGCAACCGTGCTTTGTGACAAGGCGGAGATCGGCACCAAGGCCGAAAGACGTTCTAAGAAAATACGCTTTTTCTCACGCGCAGATCCCTCACACCACCGATCAAACAATCGCGCATTTTTGTGGGTTCTTGCAAAAAACCTCGTCAAATCATCTGCACTTGCGGCTATAAGGCCTCCATTCAACGGCCAATAGCAGAAAGACAGTCGGGCGGCCGCCAGAGAAGTGGCCAGAGAAGTGGCCAGACAGATTGCTCCCGCACCACGCAGGACTCCAGGATCGTTTTCAAGATAGGATTTTTTCATGCAAACCCGTGACGTCGTTTTCATTGCCCTTTTCGCAGCCATTGTTGCCGCGCTTGGAGTCTTCCCGCCGATCACGATGCCGGTTGTTGCCGTTCCGATCACCGCCCAGTCCCTTGGCGTGATGCTCGCCGGCGGCATTCTGGGCGCAAAACGCGGCGGTCTCGCGCTTGTTCTGTTTCTCGCACTGGTCGCGATCGGCCTGCCGCTGTTGTCGGGCGGACGTGGCGGCTTTGGCGTCTTCATTGGGCCGACTGGAGGTTATCTCGTTGGATGGGCGATTGCCGCATTCATCATCGGCTACCTCACCGAGCGGCTTTGGACCCGGCTCAATTTTGTGCTGGCCTTTGCCATCTGCTTCGCCGGCGCCGTGGTGGTGCTCTACGCCATCGGCGTTCCCTGGAGCGCCTATGTCGCCAAGATCCCGGTGAGCACCGCTCTTGCGGGATCCGCGCCCTTCATCCCCGGCGACATTGTCAAATGCCTGATCGCCGCAGCCGTGATCGTCGTGGTCAAGCGGTCCTATCCGATCATCACGTCAAAAGCCTGATGGTGGCCGGCGGACCAGATCAGACTTTGCGGTGACCGGCATGATCAGCTTTTCCGGAGTGGCGGTTGAGAAGAACGGGGTCGGGATCCTGCGTGACATCGATCTTCGCATCACCGAACGCCGGGTGGGTGTGATCGGCCGCAATGGCTCCGGCAAGAGCACATTCGCACGCCTGTTCAACGGCATAGAGACCCCGAGCCGCGGCAAGGTGGAATTCGAGGGCGCCGGGACCCTGAAAGAGCTCAGACGTCATGTCGGCTTCGTCTTCCAGAACCCGGACAACCAGATCGTCTATCCGCTTGTGTCAGAGGATCTCGAATTCGGGTTGAAGAACCTCAAACTGCCCAAAGACGAGGCCCGACGGCGGATTGATGAGGTTTTGGAACGCTTCGGTCTGACGCACCTGCGCGACCGCCTCACCCATCAATTGAGCGGCGGTGAAAAGCAGATGATCGCGCTCGCCGGTGTCTTGGTGATGCAGCCCCGCATGATCGTCTTTGACGAGCCCACAACCCTGCTTGATCTGTGGAACAAGCGCATGCTGATGAAGGCACTCAACGAGCTCGAGCAATCCATTGTGGTCGTTTCCCACGATCTCGACCTGCTGCAACACTTTGACCGCGTGCTGCATTTCGAAAATGGCGCAATTGCCGGCGACGGACCTCCCGCGCAGGTGATCCCCTTGTATATCGAGAAATCGCAATGCTGACCGGGCTCCACGTCCCCGGCGACAGCCCGTTGCACCGCGCCCGGCCCGCGGCAAAGATCGTGGCGCTGATCGTCATCTGCACTGCGCTGTTTGTCTTTGAAGGCTGGCCGTCACTGATCCTTGGTGCCGTCCTCGTCGCCGCCGGTTTCGTGACCGCAAGCTTGACCGCCCGTCAGGCGCTGACGTCACTCAAACCCGCGCTCTGGATCCTGGCCGCAATCTTTGCCGTTCAGCTCTATCTCAACGATCTGGCCCTCGCCGGCTTTGTCATAGGCCGCTTTGCCGTGCTCATCCTGGCCGCAAGCCTGGTAACCTTGACCACCACGGCCAGTGAATTTGTCGACGGCATTCATTCGAGCCTCAAATACGCACCCGAGTGGGTTCCCAAGGCCCGCATCGCACTTGCGATATCGCTCTGCCTCCGCTTCATCCCGCTGCTCAAGACCGTGCTTGAAGAAGTCCGCCAGGCCCAGCGCGCCCGCGGCCTCGACCGAAACCCGCTCGCCTTGCTGGTCCCCCTGATCATACGCACCTTGAAGACCGCCGACGAAGTGTCGCAGGCGATCTACGCGCGCTCATTCGATTGAGGCGCAACCAGACCGTACCCAGTTCAAGTTGCACCCATCCACCCCGGGCCAGTCGAGCTCACCAGGCAGGCAGCGAGGTTCCCAGATCGACTGCGGGGCGATCCCAAAACATCCCGGTTTGCCCAAGCTCCAGCGGCGGGTGCAATCTTGCTGCCGGTCCCCATTCAGTGACCTCAACAAAGCTCGCGTAATCCGCATCCTGCGGCTTGCCGATTTCAATCTGGTCCGGTTCTTGCGGCCAGCCAGAGAGAAACCCGCCTACGCGGGCAAGCGAAGTCCGCCACCGCGATCCCCTCCTTTGGGTCTGCCGAAGGCTCAACCCGCGCAAGGCCGCCGCCGCCATCAGATAGCCGGCTCCGTGATCCAGCGCCTGCACCGGCAACGGCACCGGCTTGTCCGCGCCGTTTGCGCGCGTTCCCGCCTCGGCAAGGCCGCAGCTCATCTGCACAAGGCTGTCAAAGCCCCGGCGTTTGAGCCATGGCCCGCGCCAGCCATAAGCGTTCAATGACACCTCAACCAATCCCGGGCGACGTGCTGCGCGGATGTCTGCACCCAGCCCGAGGGCTTCCAATGCATCCGCCCGGTAGCCATGAACCAGAACGTCCGCCTCGGCGAGAAGCGCCTTGAACCGCGCCCGCCCGGCGCCGGTTTTAAGGTCCAGCCGCGCACATCTTTTGCCGGGTGTGACTTCCGGCACCACCCCTGGCTCCTCCCATGTGGGCGGATCGATGCGCAGCACATCCGCCCCGAACCCTGCCAGAAAGCGCGTTGCTACGGGCCCCGCCAGTACACGGGTCAGATCCAGCACCCTGATCCCTGCAAGCGGACGCGAGTGCTCAAATGCGCTTTCAAAGGCCGCCGCCTCGCCTGCCGCTTCCATCCCCATCACCGGTTCCGCCAGCACCGCGCGTCCCTGGGGATGCGCCGCCCAGTCGCGCACGCTGCGCATCAGGGCCGCGCAGCCGCCTTCGCTCACGATCGCGTTTTCAAGCGCCTCACCACGCCATCCCGCAACCGCCCTGCTCACCGCATTTCGGTCTGCGGCAGTGCCGAGCACCCTGAGGGCTGCTGCGCGGTGGTGCGGGGCATTGGTGTGCAGACGAATCCAGCCATCGGCACAGGCATAGTCGCCGGCAACCGGATCCCAGGCGGGAGGCAGTGCCCACCCCTTGGGCAGGATCGAAAAACCGAACCAGAGCGAGGCAAGACGGCGGTCGACTGCAACACCATGAGACACACCGGACCGCACCTGGATCCATTCGGCGAGGGCCAGTCCCGCAACGCCCAGCACCGCCGCGGCAAAGTCGCTGACGGCAAAGACCGACGCAAGCGCGCCCTGCCCTGTCACCCGGATGTTACGGCACATATCCGGCTCGCCGCCAAGTCCGGCCCAAAGCTCCGAAACCATCGGAAAGGCACGCGATTTGCCCCCTGATTGCACTGACGTCATGGCAAGGCTCCTGCTCTGTTTCGAGCTTCACAGAAACGCGCAACTGAGGTATTGTCAATATTGATTATATAAATCAACCATAAAGGCTCAAAATGGCGGATTACATCAATGCGCAGCAAGCCGCCGAGCGGCTCGGCATCTCGCGCCAGACCCTTTACGCCTATGTCAGCCGTGGCATGATCAAGGCCGTTCCCGGCGACGATCCCCGCCAGAGCCGCTATCTCACCGCCGCGGTCGAACAACTCGCCGAAACCCGGCGGCGTGGCCGCAAGCCGAAGGAAATTGCAAAGGCGACACTCGACTGGGGCATGCCGGTGCTGGAATCGCGATTGACCCTGATCGAGAACGGCCAGTGTTTTTACCGCGGCAAGGATACCGTGCAGCTTTCAGCGACAGCATCGCTTGAAGACATTGCCGCCCTGCTCTGGCAGGTCCGGCCGGAGAGCGCCTTTCCGCGCCGGACGCCGGTCCGCGTCAAGGCCTATCTCGAGCTCGCCGGCCAGGCGGCCGCTACACCCGCGATCGAAACCCTGTTGCCGCTCTTCGCAGTGGCGGCATCGGACGAACCGACATCATCCTGGCGGACCGATCCGGCGCAGGTCGCGCGCGGCAGCGGAGACCTGGTTCGCCTTCTCGCTGCCTGCGCACTCCGCCAGGCGCCCCTGTCGACACCGGTCCACCAGCAGCTGGCGGAAGCATGGCGCGTTGATGCTTCCGGTGCGGACCTGATCCGCCGCGCCCTTGTTCTTTGTGCCGATCATGAACTCAACGCCTCGAGCTTCACAGCGCGCTGCATCGCCTCCACCGGAGCATCGCTCAAGGCGGTCCTTGTCGGCGCACTCGCAGCACTGAGCGGCACAAAGCACGGAGCCACAACCACGCAGGTTGAATCGCTCTGGAACAGCACCGACCCCGGCGCCCCGGCCAAGAGCCTTCACGACCGGCTGCAGGCCGGCGGCACGCTTCCCGGCTTCGGTCATCCGCTCTATCCGAAGGGAGATATCCGCGCCAAGGCGCTGCTCTCGGCGATCGGACCCGGCTTCCCGGAAGCGACACGATTGGCCACAGCAGTCGAGGATCTGACCGGGGCAGCGCCATCCATCGATTTCGCACTGGTGGCGCTGCGGCGCCATCTCGGTCTGCCGGAAGGCGCCGCCTTCCTCTTGTTCGCCATTGGCCGCTCGGTCGGCTGGATCGCCCACGGGCTGGAACAGCGCGCCACAGACCAGCTGATCCGCCCAAGAGCGCTCTACACGGGCGAGCGCCCCTAAATCATTCAAGTCCGCCAGCTTCCCCCACACAAAGTGCCGGAACTCCGCCCATCACGAGATCGGCGACGATATCCGCATAGGCGTCGCGATCCACGGCCCCGCCCGGCCTGTGCCAGAGATAAAACCAGTTGAGCATGCCGAACACCGACATCGTCACCGGCCGGAGCAGTTCCGGGCGGGCGGAGAAGCGTTCCGGTTCAACCGCCTCAATGCACTCTGACATGGCGCCAACCATACGGCGCTGCAGCGCCCTCAGATGTGTCTGCTTGTCCTCGGGCAGTGATGACAGCGCATCGAGCTGAACCTTGTGCTCGGCATCGGAATCCCGGTAGGCGATCAGCACAGCGCGGATCAGTCCGCGCAACCGCTCTTGCGGAGTGGCGGATTGCGCGGCTGCGGCTTCCACCACTTCGGCAAGCGCCGTGAGATGCGTGTCGAGAATATCGAACAGCAACGCATCCTTGGACGGGTAATAGTGATAGATCAGCGCCTTGGAGACGCCGCAGGCCTCCGCCAGCTTGCCCATCGAGGCCCGGTCAAAGCCATGGTCGGCGAAAAACCGTGCAGCGGTCTGCAAGATCGCCTCGCGCTTTGCCTCATGGTCCTTGGCAATCGTCCGGGCCATGCCTTCACCCCTTTTTCCGGTTGTCGACAACGCGCTTGGCCTTGCCTTCGGAGCGCACCACATTGCCGGGCTCCTGCACATCGATGCGCGCGGTCACGCCAACCACACTCTTGATATGGTGCGCAAGGTCCCTGGCCGAAACCGCGCGGGCCTCCTCGGTGGCTGCGCGCGCGGTGCTTTCCACATGCACGGTCATTTCATCCATGCGGCCCCTGGTGCTCAGTTCGATCTGGAAATGCGGCGCAAGCCCTTCGCATTTGAGGATTTGCTCCTCGATCTGGGTTGGAAACACATTGACCCCGCGCAGGATCATCATGTCGTCCGAGCGCCCGGTGATCTTTTCCATCCGCCGCATCGAGCGCGCGGTGCCGGGCAGCAGCCGGGTCAGATCGCGGGTGCGGTAGCGCACCATCGGCAGCGCTTCCTTGGACAGCGTCGTGAACACCAGTTCCCCGATCTCGCCATCGGGCAGCACTTCCTCCGTCACCGGATCGATGATTTCGGGATAGAAGTGATCCTCCCAGATGTGCAGCCCGTCCTTGGTCTCGACGCACTCATTGGCGACGCCCGGCCCCATCACTTCCGAAAGCCCGTAAATGTCGACCGCATGCATATCGAAGGCCTGCTCGATCTCGCCGCGCATTGCATTGGTCCAGGGCTCCGCGCCGAAGATGCCCACAGCGAGCGAACTTTCGCGCGGGTCAAGCCCCTGACGGCGGAACTCGTCGAGGATCGAGAGCATATAGGATGGTGTCACCATGATCACACGCGGCTTGAAATCGGTGATCAGCGACACCTGCCGCTCGGTCATGCCACCGGAGACCGGAACCACGGTGCATCCGAGCCTTTCGGCGCCGTAATGCGCGCCCAGGCCGCCAGTAAACAGACCATAGCCATAGGAGATATGAACGATATCGCCCGGACGGCCACCCGAGGCGCGGATCGAGCGCGCAACCAGGTCCGACCAGATCTCGATGTCGCGCGCCGTGTAGCCAACCACCGTCGGTTTGCCGGTCGTGCCGGACGAGGCATGCACCCGCACCACCTTCTCGCGCGGCGTTGCGAACAGCCCGAACGGGTAGTTGTCGCGCAGATCGAGCTTGGTCGTGAACGGAAATTTGGAAAGATCGGGCAGCGACTTCAGATCGCTCGGATGAACACCCTTGGCATCGAAGGCCGCCTTGTAGTGCGGCACATTCTCATAGGCATGCGCGAGCGACCATTGCATCCGCTCAAGCTGCAATGCCGCGATCTCGTCGCGCGAAGCGGTTTCAATCGGGTCCAGGCTTGCCCGGTCGGGCGTAAGATCGAGCATGTTATCCTCCAGTTTGGCGCCGGTGCCTGTCGAGCCCATTGCGCCCGTCCTCCAACCGGCTGCGTCATCTCTTCACCGGTCAGCCGGCCGCTTCCTCAAAATGCGTTCCCGAAATCGTGCGCGACAGCCCCCGGAATTCCGCGATCACAGCCTCGTCTTCCCGCATCACGGTCACGTCATAGACCCCGGAACGGCCGGCCAGCGTCACCTCCCTGGCCTTGGCGATCAGCCGGTCACCTTCATGGCCGGGTGCCAGGAACGTGACCGAGCAATGCTGCGCCACCGAGATTTTGTTGTGGCTGTTGCATGCAAAGGCAAAGGCGCTGTCCGCAAGCGTGAAGATCGCGCCGCCGTGACAGGTGCCGTGGCCATTGAGATGATCCTTGCGCACCACCATCGAGATCGTGGCAACGCCCGGGCCCACGGACTCGATCTTCATGCCGAAGCCCTTGGTGGTGTGATCGTCCCTGAGCATGGCTTCGGAAGACCGCTCGGCGCGCTCCTGATCGGAAATCGCACTCATGCGCCGCCTCCGAAGTTGGGCTCACGTTTTTCAAGAAACGCGCGCACGCCCTCGGCATAATCAGCCGAACGGCCTGCCTCGCGCTGATACTCCGCTTCCATGTCGAGATGGGTATCAAGGTCCTGCCCTGCAGCATGTTGGATCAGGTTCTTCATCTGCCCCAACCCGGCAGTCGGACCCGCGGCAAGCCGGGCGCTCAGGGCTCGTGCATCATCGAGCAGATCGGCATCTTCGACCGCACGCCAGATCATGCCCCAGGCTTCAGCTTTCTCCGCCGACACCGGTTCCGCGGTCATCGCAATCGCCTTGGCGCGGGCTTCACCGATCAGGCGCGGCAGCATCCAGGAGCCACCGGCATCGGGGATCAGTCCGACGCGGACGAAGGACTGGATGAATTTCGCACCCTTCGCCACCAGCACGATGTCGCAGGCAAGCGCCAGATTGGCCCCTGCGCCCGCAGCCACCCCATTCACCGCGCAGACCACCGGCTTGCCGAGCGACCGGATCCGGCGGATCATCGGATTGTAGAACCGTGTCAGCGTCTCTCCGAGATCCGGAGGGCCGCTCATCTTTTCCGGATTGCGGGCATCAAGATCTTGGCCCGCGCAAAAGCCGCGCCCCGCGCCGGTCAGAAGCACCGCCCGGCAGGCATCGTCGCATTCCGCCACATCAAGGGCCGCGGCCATCGCCGCATGCATCTCGTCATTGAATGAATTGAGCCGGTCCGGCCGGTTCAGCGTGATTTCCAGCACGCCACCATCGAGTTTTTGCAAAACAGGTGCAGTCATCGCGAACGTCCTCCCAAAAATAAAGTTGCATAAGCCGACCGGTTGGTCAATTAATAATCCATCGGCTTCAACCGGCATTTTTTGGGAAATGCCGCTGACGCCGCCACCGTGGCCCACCGTTGTTGCCTTCCGCACCCGCAAGGCGTTGAAGGCCAACCACCGGTCCGGAAAGGAAATGAGACCAACGGGAATTCAGATCTGAAATCCGGCTTGGTCAAAGGGAGGAAAACATGGATCTGATCAACGTCAACAGTTACCTCGCCGGACACTGGACCCCTGCCGACGCGGGCGCACGGGCCATCTTCAGCGCGGTGACCGGAGACAAGCTCGCACTTGCCGGCCAGGACGCAATCGATACCCAGGCGATGCTCGACCATGCACGGCTCAAGGGCGGTCCGGCGCTCAGAGCCATGAGTTTTCATGACCGCGCCCGCATGCTCAAGGCGCTGGCGCTGGAACTCGGCAAGTTCAAGGACGAGCTCTACGCCCTCTCCCACACCACCGGCGCCACCTTGGCTGACGGCAAGATTGACATCGATGGCGGCATCGGCACCATGCTGGTCTATGCCTCCAAGGGCCGCCGCGAAATGCCCGACCGCCACATCTATGTCGACGGCGACCTCGAGATGCTCTCACGCGCCGGCACGTTTGTCGGCCAGCACATAGCGACCCCCCTGCAGGGCGTCGCGGTCCACATCAACGCCTTCAACTTCCCGGTCTGGGGCATGCTCGAGAAGCTGGCGCCGACGCTGCTGGCCGGAATGCCGGCCATCATCAAACCGGCGACGGCCACCTGCCATGTCACCGAGCAGTGCTTCCGCCGCATGATCGAGTCGGGCCTCCTGCCGGAGGGAGCCGTGCAACTCGTTGCCGGCGGTTTGGGCAACCTGCTCAACCGGCTCGACTATCAGGATGTGGTCAGCTTCACCGGATCGGCGCAGACGGCGCTGATGCTGCGCTCCAACCCGCATCTGCTCGAAAACAGCGTCCGCTTCATCGCCGAGCAGGACAGCCTCAACGCCAGCGTGCTTGGCCCTGATGCAACGCCGGACAGCCCGGAATTCGACATTCTGGTAAAGGAAGCCGTGCGCGAAATGACCGCGAAAGCGGGCCAGAAATGCACCGCCATCCGCCGCATCATGGTGCCTGAAGCACTGCTCGGCCCGGTCGGTGATGCCATCGCAGCAAAGCTTGCCACGATCCGCATCGGCGACCCGGCACTGGAGACCACCCGCATGGGGGCGCTCGCCTCCTCGGCCCAGAAGAGCGATGTTCTCGACAAGGCCCGCCAGATTTCCGCCGAATGCCGGATCCTCTCGGGCAATCCGGAGACTTTCGAAGTGGATGGCGCCGACAAGACCAAAGGCGCTTTCGTGGCTCCGATGCTGCTGGCCTGCGACGATCCCGATGCGGCGCAAGCCGTGCACGCGGTCGAGGCCTTCGGCCCGGTGGCAACGCTGATGCCCTACCGCGATCTCGCCCATGCGGGTGAGCTTCTCAATCGCGGACGCGGCAGCCTTGTCGCCTCGCTCATCACCCATGATCCCGCGGCGGCACGCACGATTGCGCTGTCCTCGGCCGCCTCCCATGGCCGCCTCTATGTCAACAACCGCGACAGCGCCGGGGAAGCCACCGGCCATGGTTCGCCCCTGCCGCACATGGTCCATGGCGGGCCGGGACGCGCCGGCGGCGGCGAGGAACTGGGCGGCATCCGCGGCGTCATGCACTACATGCAGCGCACCGCAATCCAGGGCAGCCCCGACATCATTTCCGGCATCACCGGCACCTGGATCAAGGGCGCGGCAAAACCAAAATCCGCGAGCCACCCCTTCACCCGCAGCTTCGAAGAACTCGCGATTGGCGACACCATTGAGGCCGGACCGCGCACAGTCACACTCGAAGACATCGAACATTTCGCCCATTTTACCGGCGACACCTTCTACGCCCACATGGACGAGGCGGCGGCGAAAGCCAATCCGTTCTTCCCGGGTCGCGTGGCTCACGGCTACCTACTGCTCTCCTTCGCAGCCGGCCTGTTTGTCGAGCCAGCCCCCGGCCCGGTGCTCGCCAACACCGGCCTTGACGGGCTCAAATTCATGAAGCCGGTCTCCCCGGGTGACGCCATCTCGGTCGAGCTCACCGTCAAGCGCAAGACCCGCCGCACGGACGAGTATGGCGAAGTCCGCTGGCACGTCGCGGTGCTCAACCAGGACGGCGACGACGTGGCCGAATACGAGCTGCACACGATGAACGCCTACGCTTAGACACCCCGGCGAATGCGGACCCGGACAATGCAATTATCCCACTCGATATTGGCCGCAATGCTGCTAGGTTGCAGGCCGATCACGGGAGAATGCCTTGCTGCCAACGCCAACCGAACTGCGAAGCCGCACCACCGTGGGCATCGCCCTGATGTGCACGGGCGTGGCCTGTCTCTGCGTCAATGATGCATTGGCAAAAACCCTGACTGCGAATTATCCGGCGCTTCAGATCCAGTTCATGCGGAACATCATTGCCCTGCCCTTCGCAATTGTGATTGCCTACAAGATGGGCGGCGCCCAGGCTTTGCGCTCACACAAACCCGTTGCGCATCTGCTGCGCGGAACCCTTTGGATTGGCGCAACGGTGATGTTTTTCACCAGCCTGAAATTCCTCGGCCTGGCAGAAGCCACCGCGCTGATCTTCGTGGCTCCGCTGTTCATCACCGCTCTCTCCGCCCTGATCTTGCGCGAGCATGTGGGCTGGCGGCGCTGGCTGGCGGTCATTGTCGGCTTCATCGGCGTGCTCATCGCAATCCGGCCGGGCACAGCGGCGTTTCAGACTGTCTCGCTGCTGCCCCTCGCCACTGCCTTCGTCTACGCGCTGCTGATGCTGTCTGCACGCTGGGTGGACGAGCGTGAAAGCGTCTGGACCCTGCTGCTCTACATGACCGCCACCGGCGCTCTTTTGAGCATCTTCATCGTGCCCTTCGTCTGGGTGCAGGTCAGGACCGAGGATCTGGGCCTGTTCGCCGCCGTCGCCATCTTCGGCACCGCCGGCATGACCATGATGACCCAGGCCTTCCGCTTCGCGCCTCCCGTGGTCGTCGCGCCGATGGATTACACCGCCATCATCTGGGCCACACTTCTGGGCTGGATGATCTGGAACGAGATCCCCGACATGCTGACATTTGTCGGGGCTGCGGTGATCATCGCCAGCGGCGTGTTCATCATCTGGCGGGAGCACCGGGCGGACGGGTGAAGGGGAGGGATTTCGGCAGATGTGGCCGAGAAATCGCGCCGGTCCCGGTGCGCAACTCGCGCTGCTATCTGGCACATGTCTGTTTTCGGCCCATTGCGGACCTCGGTGTTCGACGCAGCGAACGACGGTTCCGAGCCCACTTTACCGAATGCTGCGCAACGCACGAATGTCCGCAAGTCAGGGTACGGTCAAAATATGCAAAAACCAAAGCGGGTTTTACCAAGGGTTTGTATCCGGCCGCGCTAACCGTTTTCAACAGGCCTATCCATCTTGTTGCTGCTGCCGTCAACTCGAGCCTGGACAGCCTCGTCAAAGGCTGCGCGGTATCTACGACCAACCGGTATCCGCTGATCGTTTGTCATCGTGATCTCTGGCCCATTCGCCCCCTGTTCGATCCGCACGACACGCGACAAGTTCACCAACCATGATCGATGGACACGCAAACAGTCATGGTGTTCGAGCTGGGCAGCAGCATCGCTGAGACGCGTCAAGATCATGGCATTCCCCTTGGTTGTTGTGACTTCAACATAATGATCTTGTGCCCTGACAGTGACGATGTTGTGGCCAAGGTGATGTGGAATTTTCTTGTGGAGCGCTGACAGAGCGGGCGATGCAATTTCAGCCTGCGTATGTTCGGGGGGCTCCGTTGCCGGTGGATCAGCATCCAAAAGCTTGATGGCAAGATTAACCATCAGTGTCACAGCAATAAGAGGGGGTGCGACGCTGACGAACAGGGAAGATGGTTGCACCCAATCATACCACCCATCAGTGAAACCTGTCACGAGCCCTTCGGCCAAGTAAAGTAGAGCCATCACAGGCACGATCCCAGCAGCACCTGCCAGTATCGCTATCAGCGCCCAGTTCCAATTGCGATGTGCCGTCAGTCTGTAGGCATAGATCGAAAGAAACGTCATCAATAGGCCCGAGCCCAGCAAAGCTATGCTCCAGAAGACCAGCCGCTCAGGAAAGCTCAGGCGTTCGAGCGTGAAATACGGACCCGCCATCGCAGCCAGTAAAATGACTGAGCCGTTGATGATCCAGTAAAGCGGCCCTGTCAAAGTCGCCTGTAGTTGGCGAAGCGCCAACGACATCGGCGTGTCGTTCGCGTTGTTTTCTTGGGGCTTTGCGAAGTCAGACTTGGTGTCGTTCATACTCCAATGAATAAGGCTCTTAACCGATTTCACAAGTCCCGAGGGAAGCTTATGTCCATAGAAAAAAACAACAACGCAATTTGCGCAACGGGGTTGTCCAAGCGGTTTGGCAAGGTTCAGGCCGTATCCAATATCGATCTCACCGTTGCACCGGGCGAGGCTGTTGGTCTGCTGGGCCCAAACGGCGCGGGCAAATCCACGACGCTCTCGATGCTGATGGGATTGCAGCGCCCGGATGCGGGGCAAACGACAATATTCGGACATCCGGCTGGAAGTGTCGCGGCCCGTGCCATTTGCGGGGCCACCCCGCAATCCACAGACCTTCCGGATCAGCTTTCTCCGCGTGAAATCCTGTCCTACACAGCCATGCGCTATGGCACGCCCCTCATGATAGACCAGCTTGTCAGCCGCTTTAGGTTGGAGAAACTCATTGATCGGCGTGTCGCTGGTTTTTCTGGCGGGGAATTGCGCCGTGTCGCACTCGCCTTGGCTTTTGTAGGCGATCCGAAACTTGTGTTCTTGGATGAACCAACCACCGGGCTTGATGCTGCCTCACAGGAGGGTTTTCAGGAAACTGCCCGCGCATATGTGGCTCAGGGCGGCGCATTGATCCTGACCTCTCATCACTGGGACGAAATCGAGGCCGTCTGTGACACCATCGCGCTGATTGACCATGGCCAGACGGTTTTGACCGGACGGATGGATTCGATGCGAGCGCGGGCAAATATCAACCGGATGACCTTTGGTATGCCAGACGGGGCGGTGCCCCCCGAGTGGATGCAAGCCCACCATGACGGCCAATTGTGGTTCTTAGAAACAGCCGACAGCGATGCCGTTTTACGCCGCATGGTCGAAGACGCGTTGCCTTTCCAAGGGCTCACATTGGAACCCTTAAAACTCAAAGACCTGATTGACCGTATCCGCCAAGAGGAGACTTCTTAATGATCCGCCATCTGTCCGCTGAATGCGTCCTGACGCTCCGCATCCTGTTTCGCCAACCTGGGTTCTGGATACCAACCGTGCTCTTTCCTGCCATGCTCTATGCATTTTTTGGTGCCAACAGCGGTGGCGGCAGTTGGGCGGCGAATGCCATGGCCTCCTTCGCGGTTTATGCTGTTCTTGGTGTCGGATTCTTCCAGTTTGGCGTCAGTGTTGCGCAAGATCGTGAAAGCCCTTTCGCAACATGGCAGAAGACCCTGCCGGGTCACGTCGCGTATCAATGGATCTCTCGTATTCTTGCCTCACTGGTCTTCATCACCATTGCCGTTCTGCTGGTGGTGCTTCTGGCCCTTGTGATGACGGATACCCGTTTGGAAACTGCGGTCTGGCTGCGTTTGGCGCTGGTCTGTTTTATGTGTTCCGTGACGGCGACGCTTATGGGCATCGCGTTGGGGTCCGTGTCCTCCGCGCGGGCAGCTGTCCCGATTGCAAACCTCATCTATCTACCACTGGCCTATCTCGGAGGCCTGTGGGTGCCACCGGTGGCAATGCCTGCCGCTATAAACGCAATATCACAATGGATGCCGACACGCGCTATGGGTGAACTTGGCTGGGCTGCTGTTAATGATACCGGGTGGGATGTTTGGTATCTGTTCTTGTTGTTCGCGTGGACTGCTGCAGCGGCCATCGTGGTCATTGTCGCCCAAAAGGATGGGCGACAACATAGCGTCACTTAAGTCGATATTTTAACCGGCGAACGTCCAAACGGTGTCAGACCTCATAGGTTTATGGCACGATCAAAATGGACCGTTTTTGACCTGCTCTTTTCCAGAAGCAACCATTGGCGCAGCCGCAGCGAAGTCACAGTTTGTCCGCATAGCCGCCCTTGTCAGGCGACGCAGCGAAACACCGCTTTCCGCCCGAAGCGGCCTCGTCGACAAGGCCGGACAGGCCGGCCTTTGCTTCTTTCACGCCAACACTCGACACGGCGAAGCCTCCCGTTGTAACCACATAGGACCACAATATAGGTCAATCAGGCACCTGCGGCAATCGTCACGCCGCCCCCCTGCTTGACGCCACCCCGCCCTACTCCTATCTTGTTACATGTAACAAACGACTGGAGCCTTCGCCATGTCCACGCCTGTCAGCCAGCGGGTCCGCAAGCGCCGCGATGCGTTGCGCGCGGCCGGATTGCGCCCGGTGCAGATCTGGGTGCCTGATACCCGCCGTCCGGACTTTGCCGACGAGTGTCGCCGCCAGGCCCGCCTGGTTGCCGCAAATGATGCCGCGGATCGCGATCTCAAAGGACTTCTCGACGCGGCCCTCGCCGATCTCGATGACGGGTCCGGCGGGTGAGGCGTGGCGATCTCGTCACCGTCGCGATGCCGGGAGACTTCGGCAAGCCGCGCCGCGCGCTGATCGTCCAGGCCGATGCCTTTGCGGAGACCGGCACGGTCACCCTGCTGCTGGTCTCGTCAACCCTGATCGACGCACCGCTGATCCGGCCCACGCTTCACCCGACGCCCGAGAACGGGCTTCAGAAACAGTCACAGGTAATGATCGACAAGGTCATGACCGTGAGGCGCGACAAGCTCGGCCAACCCCTTGGCCGGCTTGATGATGAAACCATGCTTTCGGTCACGCGATCGCTTGCGGTTTTCCTGGGCCTCGCCTGAGTCAAAACCCTTCCCGCCGCTCCGCACCCGCCGCCCGCACGCCAGCCTGCCTTGTCACGATACCGTCATCGTCTTGGGGCATTCCGCCTTAAACCATGTTTGGTCAAGCTCGGGCTTGCCATCAGCCGCTTGAATCCCTAAGCCCCCTTCAATCATGTCCCGTGCCACAAGGAGCACCCCGTTGCTTCAGACCCCCTATTATCTCGTCGACAAGTCCAAGCTGCTCGTCAACATGGAAAAGATCGCGACCCTACGCGAACTCTCCGGCGCGAAAGCCCTGCTGGCGCTCAAGTGCTTTGCCACCTGGGGCGTGTTCGATTTCATGCGCGACTATATGGATGGCACCACGTCTTCGTCGCTCAACGAGGTGCGTCTCGGCCACACCCGTTTCGGCAAGGAGACCCACGCCTATTCGGTGGCCTATGCCGATCACGAGATCGACGAGGTGGTCTCCCACGCCGACAAGATCATCTTCAATTCGATCGGCCAGCTGACCCGCTTCGGGAGCCAGTCCGCGGGCATCATCCGCGGCCTGCGGCTCAATCCCGGCGTATCCTCCTCGACCTTTGATCTGGCCGACCCGGCGCGCCCCTTCTCGCGGCTCGGCGAATGGGATCTCGCCAAGGTCGAGCCGGTGATGGAGCTGATCTCCGGCTTCATGATCCACAACAATTGCGAAAACGGCGATTTCGATCTGTTTGACAAGATGCTCGGCGACATAGAGCAGAAGTTCGGGCCGCTGCTGAAAAAGGCCGAATGGGTGAGCCTGGGTGGCGGCATCCATTTCACCGGCGAAGACTATCCTCTGGAAAAATTCGCCGAACGCCTCAAGCGCTTTTCCGGCGACTTCGGCGTTCAGGTCTATCTCGAGCCCGGCGAGGCCGCGATCACCAACTCGACCACGCTCGAGGTTACCGTGCTCGACAAGCTCTACAACGGCAAGGATCTTGTCGTGGTGGATTCCTCCATCGAAGCGCACCTGCTCGATCTTCTGATCTACCGTGAAAGCGCGAAGGTTCACCCTGACCAGGGACCACATCGTTACATGGTCTGCGGCAAGTCCTGTCTTGCCGGGGACATCTTCGGCGAGTTCGACTTTCCCGAAGAGCTCAACATCGGCGACCGGATCTCGATCCAGGACACCGCCGGTTACACGATGGTCAAGAAGAACTGGTTTAACGGCGTGCAAATGCCGGCAATCGCCATTCGTGAACTCGATGGCAGCCTCAGGACGGTCCGTGAATTCGCTTACGCGGACTACGAACAAAGCCTTTCCTGAACAGATTCAGGACGGCGTCTGACGATTGGACATAGGAGTTGGTCCCCACATGAAAAAGAACGTACTCATCATCGGCGCCGGCGGCGTCGCCCAAGTGGTCGCACACAAATGCGCCCAGAACAACGACGTGCTCGGCGCCATCCACATCGCCTCGCGCACAAGCGCGAAATGCGACGCGATCATCGCCTCCGTGCACGACAAGAAGGCGATGAAGCAGGATGGCGTGCTTGAAGGCCATGCGCTCGACGCCATGGACATCGAGGCCACCAAGGCGCTGATCAGTCAGACCGGGGCCCAGATCGTCATCAATGTCGGCACCGCTTTTCTCAACATGTCGGTCATGAGCGCCTGCATCGGCACCGGCGCGGCCTATATCGACACCGCGATCCATGAAGAGCCGGACAAGATCTGCGAAACCCCGCCATGGTACGGCAATTACGAATGGAAGCGCGCTGATGAGTGCGCGGAAAAAGGCATCACCGCCATTCTCGGCGCCGGCTTCGATCCCGGCGTGGTCAACGCCTACGCCAAGCTCGCCAAGGACGAGTATCTCGACAAGGTCACCGACGTCGACATCGTCGACATCAATGCCGGCAGCCATGGCAAATACTTCGCCACCAATTTCGATCCCGAGATCAACTTCCGCGAATTCACCGGCACGGTCTATTCCTGGCAGGGCGGCGAATGGCAGAGCAACAAGATGTTCGAAATCGGCAAGGACTATGACCTGCCGGTGGTCGGCACCCGCCGCGCCTATCTCTGCGGCCATGACGAGGTCCATTCGCTGGCCAAGAACATGGACGGCGCCGATGTGCGTTTCTGGATGGGTTTCGGCGATCACTACATCAATGTCTTCACCGTGCTCAAGAACATCGGCCTGCTCTCCGAACAGCCGGTCAAGCTCGCCGACGGCTCCGAAGTCGTCCCGCTCAAGGTGGTCAAGGCCTGCCTGCCCGACCCGGCTTCGCTGGCCCCCGAATACGAGGGCAAGACCTGCATCGGCGACTATGTGAAGGGCCTCAAGGACGGCAAGGAAAAGACCGTCTTCATCTACAATGTGGCCGACCACAAGGACGCCTACAATGAAGTGGGCTCACAGGGCATTTCCTACACCGCAGGCGTGCCTCCGGTCGCTGCCGCCATGCTGGTTGCCACCGGCGAATGGGACGTGAAGAAGATGGCCAATGTCGAGGAACTCGACCCCAAGCCCTTCATCAACCTCCTGAACGGCATGGGCCTGCCCACCCGCATCCAGGACGAGGATGGCGACCGGGCTGTCGAGTTCTGAGACGCACCAGACGTGGTCTGAAATACAAAAACCCCGCCGGAGAAATCCGGCGGGGTTTTTCTTTGATCCGAACCTGCCGCTCCCATGCTGTTTCAAGCAGGTCTTGCCATATCGCCGTCCGTCCTCCCCCTTCCTCACTCGCCCCAAACCGGGTATTGCCTGTTTCCCATGACCACCCCGGATCCGATCGCTACTGTCATTCAAACCCGTCTCGATACCCTTGATGCGGGCAACCGCCTGTCGGCCTGGTCGCTGATCGTCAGCTTTCTGGGCGATGCAATCAGCCCGCGCGGTGGCGAGGTGTCGGCGGGCGCAGTGCAGGCGCTGATGGCGCGGCTGGGGATCGGCCATGGTGCCGTGCGCACCGCAATCTCAAGGCTTTCCGCCGATGGCTGGATCGAACGCACCCGCGAGGGCCGCAACAGCTTCTATCGGCTCTCGCCCGATGTGGCCGAAACCGTGCAGCGGGCCGAACGGCGGATCTATGCCCGCACGTCCTGTCTTCCGCCCGAGTGCTCCCGAACGCTGGTGATCGGCGCTGACGCCTTTGATCAGGACACGCTCAACACACTCGAAGCCCTTGGCGCACTGGTGCTGAACCCGCAGCTTTCGCTCTGCTTTACAGCGGCTGCCACCCTGCCCGAGAGCCTGCGCCCGCCGGCAACCACGCTTGCCGGGGTCTCGTCCTTTGCCCCAGGCGCCGACGCCATTGCCCGGATTGCCGCGGCACGTCAGCGGGCGGATCTTGAAGCGTTGAGAACCGCCTATGCGCCGGTTCCGGGCATGCTCGAAAGCCAAACGGAAATCGCCGCCGGGGACGCCATGGCGCTCAGATGCCTCCTCATTCACGAATGGCGGCGCATTGCGCTGAGGGTCATTGCGGTCCCTGCCGGTCTGGTCCAGGCCGATGATCCGGAGCCTGAGACCCGCGCGCTGATCGCCCGGATCTACGCCCAACTTTTACCGGCCTCCGAAGCCTGGCTTGACGACACTGCAGCAACACCGGCCGGGGCGCTGCCGCCGCCCGACGAAGGATTTGCAACCCGTTTCGGAAGATGAGGCGAAGGCTACAGGCTCTGGCCAATATGTTACAGGAATGAATTGACTTAAGAATTGTTAGTAACATATAGTCGCCTCCAGAGCGGAGGATCCCCATATGTACAGCCAAGGCCTCATCGGCGCGGACTCAAGCACCACCGAGACTGAGGAGTTTCTCGAAACCTTCCAGGCGCGGATTGACCGCGAGGAAAAGATCGAGCCCAACGACCCGATGCCCGAGGGCTACCGCCGCACGCTGGTGCGCCAGATCGGCCAGCATGCGCACTCGGAAATTGTCGGCATGCTGCCCGAGGGCAACTGGATCACCCGCGCGCCGAGCCTGCGCCGCAAGATCGCCCTGCTCGCCAAGGTGCAGGACGAGGGCGGCCACGGCCTCTACCTCTATTCCGCCGCCGAGACGCTTGGTGTCAGCCGCGAGCAGATGACCGAGGAGCTGCTGTCGGGCAAGGCGAAGTACTCCTCGATCTTCAACTACCCGACGCCGACCTGGGCCGACATCGGCGCCATCGGCTGGCTGGTCGATGGCGCGGCGATCATGAACCAGATCCCGCTCTGCCGCTGCTCCTTCGGGCCCTATGCCCGCGCCATGATCCGCGTCTGCAAGGAGGAAAGCTTCCACCAGCGCCAGGGCTACGAGATCATGATGACGCTGGCGCGCGGCTCGGACGAGCAAAAGCAGATGGCGCAGGATGCGCTGAACCGCTGGTGGTGGCCGTCGCTGATGATGTTCGGCCCGTCGGACACCGACAGCACCAATTCCGACCAGTCGATGAAGTGGAAGATCAAGCGTTTTTCCAATGACGAGCTCAGGCAAAAATTCATCACCGCCACCGTGCCGCAGGCCGAATATCTCGGGCTCAGTATACCCGATCCGGATCTCAAGTGGAACGAAGAGACAAAACTCTACGACCATGGCGAGATCGACTGGGCCGAGTTCAAGGCGGTGGTCTCCGGCAACGGCCAGATGAACCGCGACCGCCTGCGCGCCCGCAACAAGGCCTGGGACGATGGCGCCTGGGTGCGCGAAGCAGCCCTCGCCCACGCCGGCAAATGCGCCAACCGCCAACCGACCGCCCAGGAGGCCGCCGAATGACCGACAAGCATGACCTCACGCCGCTCTGGGAAGTCTTCATCCGCCCGCGCAATGGCCTGCATCACCGCCATGTCGGCTCGCTGCATGCAGCTGATTCAGCTCTGGCGCTGCAGGCCGCGCGCGATGTTTACACACGGCGCGGTGAAGGCAATTCGATCTGGGTGGTTCGCTCGTCCGATATCGCAGCCTCCGACCCGTCCTTTGCCGAACCCAATTTCGAGCCCGCCGACGACAAGATCTATCGCCACCCGAGTTTCTACGACATTCCCGAAGACGTGGGGCACATGTGATGGCCCCCTCTACAGCAAGCGCTCAAACCGCAGTTGCCGCCATCCTCGAGATCGCCGATGACGGATTGATCCTCGGCCACCGCCTGTCGGAATGGTGCGGCCACGCGCCGATCCTCGAGGAGGAACTGGCGCTCGCCAATATGGGCCTCGACCTGCTCGGCCAGGCCAGCGCGCTCTATGCTCATGCGGGCAAGCTCGAGGGCAAGGGCCGGAGCGAGGATGATTTCGCCTTCCTGCGCCGCGAACGCGACTATTTGAACTGCCTGCTGGTCGAGCGCGAGAACCGCGACTTCGCCCACACCATGTTGCGCCAGCTCTATTTCGCAGCCTTCATGCAGCCCTTCTGGCGCGCCATTGCTCAGACCTCGTCGGACGAAACCCTGCGCGGCATCGCCGCCAAGGCCGAAAAGGAAATGGCCTATCATCTGCGCCATTCCGGCGAATGGGTGATCCGCCTGGGCGACGGCACCGGGGAGAGCGCGGCGCGCATGGCGGACGCCGTTGAGGAGCTCCACCGCTACACCGGCGAATTGTTCATGGCCTCGCCGGCCCGGGCCGCCGCCATCGCCGCGGGCCTGCTGCCCGATCCGGAAACCTTGCGCGCCGAATGGGACGAGACCATCGCCACCGTGTTTCGCGCCGCAAAACTCGAGCTACCGGAGATCCGCGTCATGCAGAAGGGCGGCCGCGACGGCATTCATGGCGAGGACATGGGCCACCTGCTGGCCGAGCTGCAATTCATGCAGCGCGCCTATCCCGGCCAGACCTGGTAAGCGCTGTGAGCCAGGCATCCACCATGACCGGAGCCAACGACGACGGCAAAGGCAGCACCGAAGGTCCCGTCACAACTGTGACGGATTTCGAGCTGGCCCGCGCGCTGGAGGTGGCGAGCGCCGTGCCCGATCCGGAAGTGCCTTGCGTGACCGTTGCCGATCTCGGCATCCTGCGCTCGGTCAGCCGCGACGACGCGGGCCAGATTGTGGTCAGGCTGACGCCGACCTATTCCGGCTGCCCGGCGGTGATCGCCATTGAGATGGCGGTGCAATCCGCGCTGCTCAACGCCGGAATCGACTCGGCAATCGAGCGCGTGATATCGCCGGCCTGGACCACCGACTGGATCACCGACGAAGGCCGCGAGAAGCTGCGCGCCTATGGCATCGCCCCGCCGGTGGGCAGCTCAGGCGGCAGGCGGGCCTTCTTTTCGGAAGACGTGATCGCCTGCCCGCGCTGCGGCTCGAGCCACACCACGAAAGTCTCCGAATTCGGCTCCACCGCCTGCAAGGCGCATTACCGCTGCGACGATTGCGCCGAACCGTTTGACTATTTCAAGTGCATCTGAGGACCTGACCGATGGCCGCCCCCCGCTTTCATACCCTCGAAATTGCCGCTGTCCGCAACGAGACCCCGGATGCCGTGGCGATCAGCTTCGCGATCCCCGAGGATCTCTCCGGCACCTTCGCCTTCGTACCAGGCCAGTATCTGACGCTGCGCGCCGAAATCGGCGGCGAGGACATGCGCCGCTCCTATTCGATCTGCTCGCCGCTCAGCGAGAAAGACCGCCGCACCGTCGGCGTCAAGCGCATCGAGGATGGCCGCTTTTCAAGCTTCGCCCAGACGCTCAAAGCCGGTGACCGGATCCAGGTGATGCCGCCGCAGGGCCGGTTTACGGCTCAGATCGGCGGCGACCATGACTACCTGCTGCTCGCCGCCGGTTCCGGCATCACGCCGTGCCTGTCGATCGCGAAGTCGGTGCTGGCAGGCGAACCGGACTCCACCGTCACGCTGCTCTATGCCAACCGCAATTCATCCAGCGTGATGTTCCGCGACGATCTCAATGATCTCAAGGACCGCTACACCACCCGCTTCACACTTCTGCACGTGATGGACGAGGAGGTGCAGGACGTCGAGATCATGAACGGCCGCCTTGATGCCGAGAAGCTCGAGACACTGGCGGGCCTTGGCGTGATCGACCCGAAATCCGCCGACGCCATCTATATCTGCGGCCCCGAGCCGATGATCCGCTCGGCTTCAACAGCGCTCGCCACGCTGTGCGTTGACGCGGACCGGATCAAGTTCGAGCTGTTCACCCCGGCTCCCGGTGCAAAACCGGCACCCGCAAAGACCAACGGCACCGCTGTCAACGGCGGCTCGCCCAGCACAACAGGGCACGGCGCCTCGGTGGAGATCATCCTTGACGGCGCGCGGCGCACGATTGAGGTCGACGCGGGCCAGGACACGGTGCTGACCGCCGCCCAGAAGGCCGGGCTCGACCTGCCGTTTTCCTGCGCCGGAGGCATGTGCTGCACCTGCCGCTGCAGGATCGTCGAGGGGGCGGCCACCATGGATGAGAATTTTTCGCTCGAACCATGGGAAATCGAGGCTGGTTTCACACTCTCCTGCCAGGCGCGGCCCGACACCGGGAAGCTGGTGCTGGATTTCGACGCCCAATAAATTTGGCGCCTGGGCCCGAAGCATATCCTTCAGCTTGGCCCACCCCAGCCATCCAGGTTGGGTGCCCTCGGCCTGTTATCCTCGGGCCATAGCCAACATCTGTCTTTTCATAGCGGATGCCGGACCCATAGGTGAAAGCGCCATGGTTTCGTTTCCTATGCGCACAGAACACCTCAAATTACCTCTGCACAGACTTCAGTTTTGCTGTCTTGTCTGGACACCGGCCATCTGGACATTCCCGATGAGGAAGACCGGCAGCCACATGCCTTGGAAACAACCAACGGTCGGCGGCCAATGTGAGGTTCCGGATCGTGATCCAGAACGTTCTAGAGCATGTATTCGGGCGCACCCCATGCCGGGTTTGGCTTTGATGAACATACCGCCTCCATAGCGGCGCACTCAAACTCATCAAAGGACAAAACAATGCCTATACCAATTTCCGTCAGACTGTGCTTGGCAACTCTTCTTATCTTGGCAATCGGCGCCACCGCATCTCACGCCGATACCGCATGGAACACCGATGCCATCGCAACGCGTATGAACATTGCAACCAGCGCAGGGCACGACATACCCAGTGGAGCGTTCGGGTTTGTTGTGATCAACCGGCCCCGCGAAGTCACCCTGCTGCAGCTTCGCGGTGTCGCCGGAAGCGGGCAGGTTGTGCTGCGTACGGATGAAAAGGGAATGTGTCTGACGCTTCCGATCAGATTTGTTGCCGGGGATTTCGGCGGAGATTCCATAACCGGTCACCTGGCAGAACCGATCCACATGGTCATCAAAAGCAGAGATGTGGCCAGAACATTGGCAAAGGGCCGGGACGTTGTCAGCGACAGTTACAGCGTCAGCAATCAGATCCACTCCGATGCAGATATTGTCCTTCAATCGGGACTGGAGGAAACCTTTGGTTTCGTCATCAACCCGGGCCGCAACATCCTGGGGGACATCTTTGGGGTCTGGGCAGATCGAACCCCCTGCCACCGCCTTTAATGCGTGTCTCGCTCAAATGGATTCAATTGAGCGATGACGTCCATGCGTCATTTCGAAGGTTGCCATAACCGTTGTAAACACGGGTGCAGGCACTAGCTGTCTGCGCCCTTTGCCCTGAATTGTGACGGTGTCAGGCCGGTCACACGGCGAAACTCGGTGTTGAAACTGGATTTCGACACAAAGCCCGCCTCAAGCATGATTTCCGTCACCGGCAGATCCGTTTCCAGCAGCGCGCGCTGCGCATATTCGATGCGGTGGCCATTGATGAAACGGGAAAAATTCTCTGCCGTGACACGGTTGATAGCGCCGGACAAATCACGCGTCGGAACCGAAAGACGCTTGGCAAGACGCGCCAGTGTCAGGTTGCTGTCGCGAAACAATTCCTTGTCTCTCATCACCGCATCAAGCGTCTGCATCAATTCACGGTCCGCATCCGACGGTTTCGTATCGCCAAATGCGCCTTCATTTGGCACCCGCACGATCAGCGGTACGCCGATCAATGCGACCACCAGAACAAACCCTGCGAAGACGCCCGAGACGCCGGTCAGAAGCGTCAGGAGATGCGGATCGCTCGCCACAAGACTGATCGCAAAGACCAACCCGTCCGCAACAACCATCAGGCCGATCAGCGCAAGCGTGGCATATATGGCGGCCCGCCAAAGGCCGATAGTGTGCGGCGGCACCGAAAAGAAATCATCAGCCCCAAAGCGCAGCAAACCCGCCAGCCGCACCAGGTAGAAACAGTTGATGGCCAGAATGAACACATCGGCCGAAACCGGAACCGGCGCGGCCAAACCCAGCAGTGCGAGACCAACAAGACCGCCATTGCGCAACAATGTCTGGTTCCAGCGTCTTGCATCATCCTGTGTCAGCGCGGCAAATCCAAGATAGGCCAACGGTGCCGCCAAAACAGCGACAAAGGGCTGTGCCTGAGCTGGCCAGAGCCAGTTCCATGAGACCCGCATCCCCAAGAAAATCGTCACAACCGCCAGGCACAGGAAGAAGCCACTCAGCAGCAGCCGGGACCGCCCGGGGATCTGCCTGTTCCAGGCCAGCGCATAGCCCGCGAAGATCATAAAGACGCTGACCATCCAAGCGATCGGGAAAGTAGCCATGAGCCGACCCTAGAGAAGCATAATCTCGTTTGACAAGGTTTTTCTGGCACGGTCTGGCGTTCACGGCGACCGGCACTGATGAACGACTGCCTTGATGCAATGTGGCACGGACAATGACAAGGCCCTTTGACGAGAAGCCGGTGCAGGATTTCGACGCGCAGTGAAGCGGTCGCAGAGTTCGGAGTTCGGGGACAGTTTGCTTTCGGGCGATCAACGGGCAGTTCACCCTTGGACGCGCGTCAGCCCGAAAGCAAACTGTCCCCAGCATCGCCCGCATTCAGACAGCGGAAAACCCGCCCGCGCGGCAAAACCGCCGGGGTGTAAATGGAAGAAGATCCGGAGGGCCGCACGCGGGCAGTGCCTCTGGTAGAGTGGTGTTTCCAGTGGTGCATATGCGTTATCGTTCAAATGAAACCATTTGAACGCGACATGCACCGGGGTGGCGCTGACAGCGCGCGGCCCGGATGTCGCCGGATGGCGTCCCCATCCGACAGGCGCTGGCCTTGCAAACACACGGAGCTGGCTTATCCACCTGCCCCTCTTCAGGGCCCTCCGCCCGGGTTGCCCCGGCCGCGGCCTGGACGGGCCGCGAGAGATGCTTTGGGCGCGTGTTCCGGCACGGACCTGACGCGAAAAACGCGCCATGTCCGCCACAGGCCCGTGACCGGTGATCCACCCCGCCGGTGAGGCAGGAAACGGACCCCGGCCCGGTGGCTGGCTTTGCACGTCCCTTGAAAGGGCCGCCCGCCAGCGGAACCGCGTTGGCCTTCGCCTCCTCCCGCCGGCCACGCTGACGTTTGCGCGCCAGACCGGGAGGCATTCCCTCCCACTTGCATCGAAACGTTCGCGATCCATCCGGCAGCGGGAGTGAGGCGATTATGGCATGGGGCTGCAAGGTGGGGATGAAATGGGGTGGATTTTGTGGGCAAAGGGCGGGATTGCGGGGGGTGGGGGTGTGGGTTTGTCCCCATGCCGGACGTTGTCGATCATGGGGGCCTGGGCCCAAAATTGGCCATTCGCCGACCTCTTTGCACAAGGTCATGTTGGGGCGGGAAGTTGACATAGCCCTTAGCATTCCAAAATGTACTATCGCGTCACATTAAGGAATTTGAGCCCAATAAGTTCGCCCCAACGGCAGACTTTGAGCTACCCCCCGAAATTTGGACACTGACATAAGCTACGATTTGCAGTCTGCTGATCTTCGACGAGAAGGAGATCAGAGATGTCGAAACGCAAGCAACACGCGCCTGAGTTCAAAGCGAAGGTCGCGCTGGAAGCCCTGAAGGGCGAGGAAACCGCCGCTGAGTTGGCGAGCCGGTTCGGGGTGCATCCAACGATGATCCATCAATGGAAACGTGCGCTCCTTGAGGGCGCGTCCGGCGTGTTCGAACGCGGCGGTCGAAAGAAGCCCGAGATCGACGAGGAGCAGGTGAAGGAACTCCACGCCAAGATCGGGGAGCTGGCCGTGGCCAACTCTTTTTTGGAAAGAAAGCTGAAGCCATGGGGCGGGAAGTGAGGCGCGGCATGGTCGAACCCGATCACCCCCAGCTGTCGATAGGCCAGCAGTGCAAGCTGCTGTCGATCGCGCGCTCGTCCTTCTACTACACGCCTAAGGGCGAGACCGAGCAGAACCTCGACCTGATGCGTCAAATCGACGAGCAGTTCCTTGAAACGCCGTTCTTCGGCGTCCGGCAGATGACCTGGCATCTGCGCAACGATGGCCATCTGGTGAACGAGAAACGGATACGCCGGTTGATGCGCCTGATGGGGTTGATGCCGATCTATCAGAAACCCAATACCAGCAGGCCGGCGAAAGGGCACAAGACCTATCCCTACCTGCTGAAAGGACTGCGCGTGGATCGACCGAACCAGGTCTGGTGCTCGGACATCACCTACCTGCCCATGCGGCGTGGCTTTCTCTACCTCGTCGCCATCATGGACTGGCACACCCGTAAGGTTCTGGCCTGGCGCGTCTCGAATACGCTGGAGGCCGACTTCTGTGTCGAGGCGCTGAATGAGGCCATCCACAAGTTCGGCCAGCCGGAGATCATGAATACGGACCAGGGCAGCCAGTTCACATCCTTCGCCTGGACGGACCGCTTGCGCCGGACCGGCGTGCGCATCTCGATGGATGGAAAGGGCCGTTTCCTCGACAATATCTTCATCGAGCGCCTGTGGCGGACGCTGAAATATGAATGTGTCTACCTGCATGCCTGGGAGACCGGATCAGAAGCGAAGGCGGGCATCCGCAAATGGATGACGTTCTACAACCATCAACGCCCACACTCAGCCCTTGGTGGAAGACCACCTGCCGTGGTCTATTGGCTGGGAAAAGACGAAACCCAACCCGATCAGCAAGTGCAAAGAGTAGCTTAATTTACGCCAGAAACTGTCCAACGAATGGGGAGTAGCTCACTTCAAAGCGGAGGACCGTGGTCCAGCAATTAATCAAACCGATCTCTATGCGCTTTTCTCCGTTGCTCAATTCAACCGGCGGCCCTTTCTTGCTAGGGTTGTGAGTCATGGAATCATGCGAATATTGGAATTCATAGTTTACAAGCGGGAAGCTAATGCATGGACTACAAAGATAGCAGAATCTGGAAAAGGACACTTGGCGCTCCGGAAAAATGGGATGGCGCGAATGGTCAGTGTAACAAGCTAGCGACAGCATATCATAAGTTTTGGCTACGTTCTGAAGCCGCTAGCCAACGTATTGCGGCTACTCTGCCCGGTCTGACTAAACACGACAGCGCGCACTTCCACGCACTGTGGCATCGTGCCGACCAGTTGTTGCCAGATGATATTTGCTTGAACCCAGCAGAAGCATTTACGTTTGGGGGCGCAGTCCTTCTTCATGACATCGGCCACATAGCACTTGCCTACGAAAACGGCCTGGACGGTGTTCGGGAAACAGACGAATTTAAAGATGCGTTGGCATTGGCGGAGCTAAATCTCTCTAACGAGGATGAGCCAGTCTCCAAATCTCAGGCAGATGCTCTGGACCGCGCCTCACTATTCGAGGCGATGCGTGCACTCCATCCAGTCCAAGCCGTAACCATGGCGACCAATGGCCTGTACGCGGAGGATGGTGAGCGGATCCCTCTCCTTGAAGACAGCGAATTGGTGGAGTCACTAGGTGATCTTGTGGGACGTATCGCCGAAAGTCACCATTGGCCCGGATCCGAGATAACAAGCCGGTTGGAAGAGAGCGGCGCTCCGGGGTCGATGCCGACCGATTGGACTATCCGGGCAGGTCTCCTGGCGTTCTTGCTGCGTTGTGCGGATGCAATCCAGATTGATCAGTCTCGTGCAGATACGTTCTCAATGAAACTCCACGCGCCGACTGGCCTGTCCAAACTACACTGGGAAGCGCAGCGTAAGCTGGCGCAACCAACTCCTGATCCAAAACAGAAGCATGCGCTGAAGTTTAACTCCACAAGTCCGTTTGATATAGAAAACGCTGCTGCCTGGTGGATTGCCTACGACTTGATCGGGACAGCAGATACCGAACTACGTGCGGCTCGCCTCCTCATGGAAGAGGCTGGGATGGCCCCGCTCGCTCTTCATTTTGTCAGCAATGCGGGTGACCCAGAGAAGCTTGCCGAGCACATAAAGGTCACGGGATGGAAACCGATACGGGCGGATGTCAAAGTGACAAGCACCGAGCGTATGATCGAGCTTTTCGGCGGGGCGCAACTTTATGGGAATGACCCGTTGGTGCCACTTCGCGAACTCTTGCAGAACGCTTCAGATGCTGTTCGCGCCCGCCGCGCTTTGGAGAAAGATGAAACCTACAAAGGACGGATCGACTTATCTTTGAAGTCAATCGAAGGACAAAGAGAAACATATCAATTCACGTTGCGCGATAACGGCTTAGGGATGGGGCGCTATGTGTTAGCGGGGGCATTCCTTGAGTTCGGTAAAAGCTTTTGGACATCTAGGGACGCTCAACGCGAATATCCTGGCTTACTCGCCAAGAAGCTTACACAGACAGGTCGCTACGGTATTGGGGTCTTCTCCGTTTTCATGATTTCCAACGACGTAACTGTCATATCTCGTCGATTTGACCATAAGGGCGCGGCACACAAATTGCGTTTTGAACCTGAGGCCGGTCTACGGCCTATTCTTCTTGATGCAGATCACGCTGATTTCGGAACCGCTTCTACAGTAGTGCATTTGCGTATTGATCAAGAAACTTATGACACTTGGCATACCATGTACAACCACATAAAAAACAAAACTATTCAGCTTACACTTGAACAACGCATTGCGATGCTTTGTCCTAATTTGGATTGCGACGTTTATGTCGATGGCGTACTGGTGCATTCCGCTGATTGGTTCAATTCAAATGGCCCCGACTGGATACGTCAACTGGGACCTTGGGCGGACGCAGAATATAATGCACTCGGGCTCCAATTGATTGACTTGGCAGCAGAGCGATTAGAGGTTCTAGAACACAATGGGGTTCCAGTAGGCCGTGCCGCGATCACCACTGCAAAATTCCAACTTGGTCAGCGTTCGACTGGCGGCCTTGTTGTTTCTTCACACCTGGGCAACCAGTCCGAGAAATTCATAGGCGTTTTGCCAGTGCTGCCAGCAGGTCCAGATCGCCATCGACACACGCCGGTGTTGAAGCCGGAAGTTCTTGCTGCTTGGGCAAGTAGCCAAGCGCACTTGATCGCTTCCGAAGAGAAAAATCATGGCCGACGATACTATGCTGGTCAATGCGTTTCAGAATTCGGAGGAAGCGTCCGGCCGCTAGCTTGTCTTATGGGCGACGACTGGCAAGCTACTGCGACGGTGGCATCACGCCTCGTCGAGGGAGAAGAGATTAGTGTCCCGTTATCCGTTTCCAATGGTGTCGATTACCTGAGCAATCCTAGCCACCAAATAACTGCGTCTTCCTTCATGAGTTTCTCAATTGGGGACAAGATCAAGCTAGCGGAGAGCGTCCTTTTCGCCCCCCCATATGGGTTCCATCACAGCACCTACTTGGCACTTGACGGCGGGACGTCGTCAATTGTTGGGGCTCTTCGTGAAGAATCCAAAGCCCTCGGCTTTGAGCTCATTATCTCGAAAGAGACGAGAACAATTGCGACATATACTGGCAAATCCTCAACGCTTGAAAATCTTGAAGAAGGCATGCTTTTAAAAGGCCTTTGCGCGATTTTCAAAGCCCAGAAATCCAACTAAGCAGCGCTTGCAAGCTGATAAGGAGCTCTACAAGTCGGCTCATCAGAACCAGTCTTTTCGACGTCATTATTCATACTTTGCAGACCGCTTGAATGTCCGGTTTCCAGCTCCGCACAACAGTTCAGTTGCGACACTTTCTGGCTGTCGCAACCAACATTTTTCGACAGCTCTAACGTCAGCTTCGGGCCGAAAGCGCCACCGCGATCGGAGCGGTTCAGTTACCGCATTGCCGACTGACATTCGGAAACAGGGATTCCCTCACCCAATCGCCGCTCCGCACTCCGCGCACCCAGCATCACCTCGTTCCTGAGCACCGTCATCCGACCGCGAAGCACAACAGGCTGTACATCACTGGCGTGCGCACTCCTCGCCCTTTTCTGTTCCCCTCCCCCAAACTCCCCGCCTCAGGCGGCAACGCCGCTCTTTTTCGATCCCATGGACCCCGGACGGTTGACGATAATCCGGTTCCGGCCTTCGTGCTTGGCGCGGTAGAGGGCCGCGTCGGCGGCTTCGAGAAGGTCGCTCTTTTCAGGGAAATCCAGTGTGGAGGCCATGCCGATGCTCACCGTCACGGCGATTTCGGTTGCCTTGAGGGAGACCGGTGCCATCTCGACGGCCTGGCGGATCCGCTCTGCCGCCAGCCGCGCCGGCGCGCCATCGGTTCGGGGCAGCAGCACCGCAAATTCCTCGCCGCCAACGCGGAAGACCCTGTCGCCATCGCGCATGGTGTCCATCATCGTGCGGGCCACGGCGCGGAGCACCTCGTCGCCCGCGGCATGGCCATGGGTGTCGTTGACCTGCTTGAAATGGTCGATGTCGATCGCCAGCAAGGTGAACTGCTCTTCGAAGCGTTTGGCGCGTCCCATCATGTCGGGCAGCGTTGCCTCAAAGGCGCGGCGGTTGGCAAGCCCCGTCAGTTCGTCGCGCCGGGCCATTTCGCTCAGCACTTCCTCGGCTTCGTGAATACGCCCGATCATGTGGTTGAATTCCTGCGCCACCCGGTTCAGTTCCGGCGGCAGTTCGACGTGAATGCGGTGGCTGCGGTTGCCTTCGGCAAAGTGGTTGGCGCCCTGCACGAGCCGGTCGACGCTGGTTGACATGATCCGCCCGATGACACCAACACCCAGAACAATGCACATAAGCGAAACCAAGCCGGCAATGCCCGCCATCCACAGCGACCGTTCAAGGAACAGGGCCGCTCTCGCACCCTCCGCGTCGATTGCAGTGATCATCCGGTCGAGCAGGATCTCCAGCTCATCGCTCGCCTGGAGCAGTTCATCGTGAAACCGCCGCTCCATGGCCGCGACTGCGCGCGCATCGGCGGTCCGCAGCGGCATGGAAAACAGCTCGTTTGCAAAGCCATCGGCCGCAGCCCATGTGGCTCTGGCATCGGTCAGAAGCGCCTTTGATGCCGACGCATCATCCGTGATGCTTCCGTCGAGATCCATGAAAAGGGCCGAGATGCGTGCGCGAAGCGCCTGATACCTGGCCTGCTTGTCCGGATTGCCACCCACCACGAATTCATCCACCGGCGCCATCGATTCCAGGATCAGGATGCGCAGCTGCTGGCCGGGGACGATCTGGCTGTCCTTGCGCTTTACCACTTCATGAAACGGCGCAATCACGCCATAGTTGAGCAGCCCATAGCTGCCGACCGCAGACAGGGCCAGTGGTGTCAATGTGATCAACATGCTCAGCGTGATCCAGAAACGCAGCGATACATTCTTCAGCATGATCTCAAGGACCTCTTACCCATCCCGGCTTTGCGGCAACCCAAATGAACCCGCCAAGGTAAACGGTGTTTCCTATGAATTGCTTAAACAGCATGTGTCAGATTCATAAAAAGCGAGCTGATCATGCAGTTGGACGCGCAATGGATCGCCAGCAGACACGCTGAATGCAGACGGGCCACGGCTGCGCTCAGGCCGGAACCGCTGTGCTCACGATCCTTGCGGGTGACCGCGAGAATATGATGCGGGAGGGATCAGCCTCAGCCGTTCACCCGATCGCCGCGACGATCTTTCTCAGTTCCGCATTCTTTGCGCCCAGCATCAGAACGTGCTTGAGCGCGGTCATCGGATCGGCAGTGCGGAAGAGGAGGCCGTTGTCGCGGATATCGCGGTTGATCACCTGCTTGCGGGGCTCGGTCTTTTCGCCCGGCTTCATCGCAACGGCGAAACACATTCGTTCCTAGCCCGGGCCGATGTGGTTGAAGACGTGCGCGTCAGCGGTGATCCCGGGAAGCGGGGCTTACTGGAAAACCGGTTGAGCGGTTGATGCATCTTCTTGCCTGCGGTTTCAGGCCAGATGCCAGTTCGCTCCCCTCACCTCACCCAACCGCCCCATGAACCGCGTGGGCGATCATCACGTCGAGATGGGCGCCGCCGCCGTTTTTGAAGAGGGTGATCTCGTCATCCGAAGTGCGGCCGGCCTTGCCCTGGACCAGATCGTGCATGTCGCCGCGAATGTCGGCGCGGGTGATCACGCCGGCTTCCATCGGGATCATGATTTCGCCGATATGGCCGATGGTGGTGGCGTAGCTGTCGACGAACAGCCGCCCGCCGGTGAGCGCGGCGTCGTCGGCCTCGCGCATTGTGGGCGTGTAGGCGCCGACGAGATCGACATGGGTGCCGGGTTTGAGGGCTGCGCCCCTGATCAGCGGTTCGGTCGACATGGTGGCGGTCGAGATCAGCTCGGCGCGGGAGACGGCCGCGTCGAGGTCGCTGACCACCTCCGCGTTGATGCCGCCCCGGCCGAGTGCTGCGGCCAGCTCTTGCGCGCGTGGCGCGCTGCGGTTCCAGATCATCACGTGATCGATCGACGGCCGCACCGAGCAATGCGCCTCGATCAGCGGGCGCGCCATCGAGCCGGCGCCGACCATCAGCATGGTTCGCACATCCTTTCGCGCCAGGCAGGATGCGCCAAGCGCGGAATCGCCCGCCGTCTTCCAGGCGGTCAGATCGACGCCCTCAAGCACCGCGGCCACATGACCCTCAGCCTCGTCAAACAGCAGCACCTGCCCCTGCACCGAGGGCCGGGGCGGATCTTGCGAGGGGTTGTCCGGATAGATGGTGACGGCCTTGACGCCCGAGGCGAGGCCGGGGATCCAGGCGGTGCGCACCAGCATCTTGCGGCCGGCGTTCTCGATCAGCGAATCCTTCAGCTCCGCGGGCGGCATCAGATGCCCCGCCCGCAATGCCTCCACGGCAAAGGGCCAGGAGCACACCGAACGGATGTCGTCGCCTGTGATAATGCGCATGCTTGGTCTCTCATTCCGGGCTGAAGCGCGATGCCGGCCTGTGCAGCCGGCATCATGAAGGGTGCGGCCAGGCTTAAAAGCCTACTTCTTGCCCGGCTTGGTCATCGCATCGCGCAGCTCTTCAAGCGTCTCCTGCATGCTGGCCTGCAGCACCTTGAAGCTCTCGGCGCCGGATTTCTGCGCCAGGCCGGCGATTTGGGATGTGTTCTTGAGCGCCGCCTCGAAGGACTTGCGCGCGAAATCGGCCTGTGCCGACATCATCTCCTTGGGATCGCCGCCCGACTTCATCTTTTCCGCCATCTGCGAGATTTCGGCCATCGCCTCCTGCACCATTTCGCGCTGGCGCGACAGAATGGTGGTCGCGCCCGAGCCCGCGGCCTTGGTCGCCTCTTCGAGCGCCTGCAGGTTCTTGCGGTGACGCTCGACGAGGGCTTCGAGATCGGGTGCCGGCAGGTTCAGATCCTTGCCGAAATTCATGAACATCGATGCCAGGTCTTCTGTGCTTTTCTTGCCGGTCATAGGGTTCCTCCAGTTGCAGCCCGCCTTGCGCGCCGCCGTTTGCGTTGAGCCTGACTATACAGCCCCTGCTCCAGGCTCCAATGGGCAATCTGGTCGGAAAGGGAACCAAGTGGCCCGGGCTCCTGGGTCAGGGACACGAACGCATGGTGCGCACCGCTGATGCCGCGGCGGATGACGGGCAACCCCACATCAATCGATCCGGGACGTTTTGAAACCGGCCAGTCTGGCATGTGACATTCTCCGCGCGGCGTGGATCAAACAGCGGTTTGGGGAACAGCGGGCCGGTTGCCCAAACCGTCAGCAAGCCCGCCACCAACTCCGGGGACGGCAATGGCAAGCGGTGGCGGGGATTTGCGCCGGCCGGCAATCCGCAGCCCTTCGGCCACATTGATCCGGCCTACCGACTGATCGCCGCCAAAGCGCATCTTCGCGCCGAACCGGCGCGCCAGAGCCTTCATCGCGTGGTTCTGCGGCCCGGTCTCGATAATGATGGTGGATATGCCGGCCTCGGTCGCAGCCTTCAGAAGCGCCTTGACCAACAGCGTGCCAAGCCCCTTGCGGCGCCAGTCCGAGGCCACGGAGAACGCCGATTCCGCCTCGCCCTCGGGAAGGTGGCTGCCACTGTGCAGCTCGGCCACCGCCAGCAGGTGCTCGTCCTGAAAGGCCCCGATGCAGATCGCAGTGTCGAGAGACCGGGCGATGTACTTGTCGAGCCAGTAGTCGGAGGCGAGACCGTTGAAGCGGTCGCGGAAATCGGTGAAATGCAACGCGTGGATATGATCGCGGAAGATCGCGGCATCGCCGGGCCCAAGCCGCCTGAGACGGATCGCGCCATCGAGTGTGGTTTCAAAATCCTGCGGTTTGAACAAAAACCGGAAAAACATTGTCGACCTCCAAGGTCAGTCCTCCCGAATTGCCTGAATCGAACTTAATTGTGCAATGCAACATTTTCAAGACACAGATTGCCCGGATCGTTAATCTGTTGTGAGAACCGGGGTCGGCGTTGCCCGGATATTCATCATCCGCATTTGTGCCCAAAATCGCGGCGTTGCCCTCAAATTGCTGCCCAATCCGACTCCAGACGGTTCGTATGCCTGAAACCGTCCAGGTCACAGGCGCATTATTTTCAATGACTTAGCAAAACTGGCACAGTTACTGCATTGCATAGGCCGTGCAGCGGGCATCTAGGGTTCCGGTCTTTCAACTCCTCCAGAAAGACGCAGGTCCGAGAGGTGCCACCCGGTCAAAACAGTCCGGGAACACGGCGGGGCAAAATCCCGGGAGACACCTGCACAGGTTTGCGCGCGCAGACTGTCTCCCGGCCCGCGCGCTCAAACCCTCAAACACTGCGACCAGAGCGCACATGAGAGAGGCGAGAGCAAATGATCAAGACACTCAAGACCAAAGCAATGGCATTGGCGGCAGCAACGGCGCTGTCGGCCACCTTCCTTGTCGGGATGACACCCGATGCAACCGCACAGGAAAAATCCGAGTTCAAGGTGTGCTGGTCGATCTATGTCGGCTGGATGCCCTGGGGCTATCTCGAAACCTCCGGCATCATGGACAAATGGGCCGAGAAATACGGAATTGATGTCGAGATCGTTCAGATCAACGACTATGTGGAATCCATCAACCAGTACACCGCCGGCGAGTTCGACGGCTGCTCGATGACCAATATGGACGCGCTGTCCATTCCCGCCGGCGGCGGCGTCGACACCACCGCGCTGATCGTTGGCGACTATTCCAACGGCAATGACGGCATCGTGCTCAAGGACGGTGACAGCGTCGAGGCGCTGAAGGACCAGAACGTCAATCTTGTGGAACTGTCGGTCTCGCACTACCTGCTCGCCCGCGCCCTTGACAGCGTCGGCATGAGCGAACGCGATCTCACGGTGGTCAACACCTCCGACGCCGACATGATCGCCGCCTATGCCACCGATGATGTGACATCGGTCGTGACCTGGAACCCGCTGCTGTCGGAGATCGAGGCGACACCGGGCTCAACCAAGGTGTTCGATTCCGCCAACATCCCCGGCGAGATCATCGACGTGATGATGGTCAACACCGAGACGCTGGCCGACAATCCCGATTTCGGCAAGGCTTTGACCGGTGCCTGGTACGAGGTCATGGGGCTGATGGCGGCCGGAAACACCGAGGCGCTCGAATCCATGGCCGCCGCATCGGGAACCGATCTTGCCGGCTATCAGGCACAGCTCGACACCACCAAGATGTTCTTTGAGCCGGCAGAAGCGGTGAGCTTCACCAAGTCGGCGGAATTGCCTGCGACGATGAAGTTCGTCGCCGAGTTCCTGTTCGACAAGGGCATTCTGGGTGAAGGCGCGCCCTCGCCTGAATTCGTCGGCGTCAGCTTTCCCGATGGCTCCGTCTATGGCGACGCCAACAATGTGAAGCTGCGCTTTGACACCACCTATATGGAAATGGCCGCCGCCGGCGGCCTCTGATCCAGGGCGAAAAAGCCATGCGCCTGATCAACAGAAAGCCCGGCAAACCCTCGGCAATGGCCCTGGCGGCACTCCCCTTTGCGGGTGTCGTCATTGCCTACGCCGTGGCAAGCCATTTTCGCCGGCTGGAAAATCCCGCCGACAAATTGCTGCCATCGATCGAACAGATGGCGGCAACCTTCTGGCGCATGGCTTTTGAACCGGACCGCCGCTCCGGAGACCTGCTTTTGTGGGGTGACACAATCGACAGCCTGATCCGGCTGGCTGCCGGCATGGGCGCGGCGACGCTGTTTGCGCTGATCGTCGGCGTGCTGGTGGGTTTCCTGCCCTATGTTCGCAGCACATTGTCGCCCTTCATTGCCTCGATCTCGCTGATCCCGCCGATCACCATCCTGCCGATCCTGTTTATCATGGTGGGGCTGGGCGAGACCTCGAAGATATTGCTGATCGCGCTGGGAACCGCGCCGGTGATGACGCGTTCGGTGGCGCAAGCGGTGATGGACCTGCCCAAGGAACTCATCATCAAGGCACAGACCCTCGGCGCCTCCACCTGGCAGATGATGACCCGCGTGGTGCTGCCACAGGTGCTGCCCAATCTGATCACGGCGATGCGGCTGGGCCTCGTTCCCGCCTGGATCTTCCTGATTTCCGCTGAAGCGATCGCGTCCACATCCGGGCTTGGCTACAGGATCTTTCTGGTGCGGCGGTTCCTGGCGATGGATGTGATCCTGCCTTACGTGTTGTGGATCACGTTCCTGGCCTATCTGATCGATAGGCTGCTGCTGACGCTATCGCGCCGCGCCTTCCCCTGGAACCACATGCAGGGGGAAAGCCTGTGAGCACCCAACCCAAAATCGCCGTACACGGCGTGGGCAAGTCCTATGATGGCGCGGTTGTGCTCGAAGGCGTGTCACTCGATGTCGAGGCCGGTTCCTTCTGCACCGTGGTAGGGGCGTCCGGCTGCGGCAAATCCACTTTCCTGCGCATGTTGTTGTCGCAGGAAACACCCGACCGTGGCGCGATCCTCCTAGACGGCGAACCGATCCCTGCCGAGCCGACGGAAGACCGCGGCATCGTGTTCCAGCGCTATTCGGTGTTTCCGCATCTCAGCGTCGAGGACAATCTTATCCTCGCCGATGAATTCGCCAATTCGCCAAGGCTTGGCCGCGTCTTCGGCGCCAAGCGGCGGGCCATGCGCAGCACGGTTGACCGGACCCTGGAAGCCATCGGCCTTGCCGGTTCGCGCAAGAGTTATCCCTCACAACTGTCGGGCGGCATGCAGCAACGGCTGGCCATTGCCCAGGCGCTCTTGAAGAAGCCCGACGTGCTTCTGATGGACGAACCCTTCGGCGCGCTCGACCCCGGCACCCGGGTCGACATGCATGCCTTGTTGCTGGAGCTGTGGCGCGAGCGCGGCATGACCGTCTTCATGGTCACCCATGACATTCACGAGGCCTTCAAGCTCGGCACGCGCGTTCTCGTCTTCGACAAGCGCCGCCACGATCCGCACGCGCCGCAACGCTATGGCGCAACAATCACCTACGATCTGCCACTGGACCGCCGCGAGACATCACCGGTGCCAGATGCGCGTGACCTCATCACAACACCAAACGACACATGACCTGGAGACAATGATGCGTGATTTTTTCAACAACGGCCCGGCACGTGCGCACAAGCGCGCAGGCGTCGCGACACAGCCCCTGCCCGGCCGCCATCACCATCCGGATTTTGACAAGCTCAACATGCGTGGCTGGCGCGCGGCCGAGAAGGAAGGAAAACTGCCTTCCGCCGCCTGGCAGCAGGAACGCGCCTGGGCGCTGCGCATGGGCCTGACCGGATCGGACAGCCTCGAAGACAAGACCATCCCCACCTTCGCGCGCGGCGAACTGCCCCATTACGCCGGCATCAACACCTTTCTGAAGGCGCCCTATATCGAGGACTCGACGCTGGTCGGCAACTACGATGCAGCGATCATCGGCGTCCCCTTTGATGGCGGCACCACCTATCGGCCGGGCACACGCTTTGGTCCGCAGGGCGTGCGCAAGATCTCCGCGCTCTACACGCCCTACAATTACGAGATGGGCATCGATCTGCGCGAGCAGATGACCCTTTGTGATGTCGGCGACGTCTTCACCATCCCTGCCAACATCGAGAAAACCTTCGATCAGGTCACCCGTGCGGTCAGCCATGTGGCATCGTCGGGCGCACTGCCGATCATCATCGGCGGCGACCACTCGATCGGCTTCCCCTGCGTGCGCGGCATCGCGCAATGCACCTCCAAGCGGATCGGCATTGTCCATTTCGACCGCCACATCGACATCCAGGAGAAGGATCTCGACGAGCGCATGCACACCACGCCGTGGTTTCATGCCACCGATCTCGCCAATGTGCCGGCCGTCAATCTGGTGCAGGTCGGCATTGGTGGATGGCAGGTGCCGCGCGAAGGCGTGGAGGAAGCACGCAAGCGCAACACCAATATATTCACCATGCGCGACATCGAGGAGATGGGCCTGGCCGAGACCGCGGCCCGCGCGCTTGAGCTGGCCTGGAAGGACGCCGATGCGGTCTATATCTCGTTTGACATCGACAGCGTCGATTGCGGCTTCGTGCCCGGAACCGGCTGGCCGGAGCCAGGCGGCTTCCTGCCCCGCGAAGCGCTGGAACTGGTCTCGCTGGTTGCCAAGGAAGGCATCTGCGGGCTCGAGGTTGTCGAGGTCTCGCCGCCCTATGACACCTCCGACATCACAGCACTGCTCGCCACGCGGGTGATCGTGGATGTGCTGGGCACGCTGGTGAGCCACGGCAAAATGGGCGCACACAAGCACATCATCGACAAGCCGGTGCAGATCCCCGCCGGTCCCGAAGTCACCTCGCAGGGCTGGGACATGAAGCCATGAGCAGGCCGCACCATCACGCACACGGCCATCATGATCACAGTCACGGTCACGGTCACGGGCATGATCACGGGCACGATGGTCACCACCATCATGGTCCGGGGCACAATCATGCACATGATCACGGGCATGATCACATGCATTCCCATGTCCATGCAGATCCCGACAAGGAGCGCCTGCACCGGCTCCAGGCCCTGGCCGCGGCCTTCATCGACGGGTTCCGCAAGGCCGAGGACAAACCGGCCTTCATCGAATTGTCGCAGGTTGCGGCCAAGCGCACGGGCAGCGACGGGCTGACCATGCATCTGGTCGACGCCAAAGTGGAAACCAAGTGGCAGCTCGGCACCGCCTCGCCGGCCTTTGCGTCAAGGGAACTGGTTCACCTGCCCTACCCGGCGGCCATGGTCCAGGAGCGCGAGACCATGACCTTCACCTATGTCTCACTCACCGAACGTGTGGATGTCGACATCATCACGCTTCTCGACGAAGCCCAATCCAAACGGGACAAGAAAGGACAATCCCATGATTAAACGTGCAACGGCGGCTCTGGCGGCCTCGCTTCTTACAACAGCTCAGGCCCGGGCCCATACCGGCGACCATTCCCATCTGGCGATCTCCGAGGCCGGAGCCCACCTGGCGAGCTGGCCGGATCATCTGGCCATGATCCTGATCGCTGCCTTTGGTGTGCTGATCGCTCTGGGCACGCTCAGATTGGGGGCAATCAAGCGCCGCAAATAGCTGATAGGTCAGATTGCCGGGCTCGTTTCAACCAGCAGATAGCGCTGCATCAACAAACGCGGTCATACCGGGGGCAACGAAAAACCCACCGGCAAAACTGCCGGTGGGTTGCTTGTCTTAACCAGGGCGAGCCCAGTGATCGGATGCCCGGTCAGGCCGCGCTGCTGTACTGATGGCCGGGCTTGGCCAGCTTGAAGCGTGAAATCAGCTGGCGCAACGTTGCCGTCTCATCGGCCAACGTGTTGGTGCTGGCAGCTGCTTCTTCCACCATCGCCGCGTTCTGCTGGGTCATCTGGTCCATCTGGTTGATCGATGCGTTGATCTCCTGGAGCCCCGTCGACTGCTCATTTGCAGCGGTGGCGATTGCTGTCACCTGATCGGCGATGCCGTTCACCTTTTCCTGGATTTCGCGAAGCGCGTCTCCGGTCGAAGTCACCAGTCCGACACCGGATTCCACTTCGCCCGAAGACTTGGTGATCAGATCCTTGATGTCCTTGGCTGCCGTGGCGGAACGCTGGGCCAGTTCGCGGACTTCCTGCGCAACGACTGCGAAGCCCTTGCCTGCTTCACCGGCGCGTGCGGCTTCAACACCAGCATTGAGCGCCAGCAGGTTGGTCTGGAAGGCGATCTCGTCGATCACATTGATGATGTTGGAGATCTCGCCCGAGGCCTGCTCAATGCGGCTCATGGCAGCATTGGCATCTTCCACCACCACAGCGGATTGCTGAGCGAATGTGCGCGCCTCGCTGACCATGCGGCTCGAATCCTGGGCTCTTTCTGTCGAGCTGCGGACCGCGACCGTGATTTCCTCGAGCCCGGAAGAGGTCTCCTCGAGCGAGGCGGCCTGGGTTTCCGTACGGCGTGAGAGGTCGTTGGAGGCGTTGCGGATCTGGTCTGCCCCGCCATTGATGACGTCGGCCGAATGGCGGACCTCCTCCATCAGCTTGCGAAGGCTGCCCATGGTCCCATTGACGTTGGACTGCAGCTCGGCAAATACACCCTGGTAGCTGCCCGTCATTTCCTCGGTCAGGTCACCATCGGCAAGCGCGGCAATCACCCGCTGTGTCTCGGCGATGCCGGTATCGACCGATTCCACCAGCGTGTTGACGTTGCTGGCAAAGGCATCGAGATCCGGATTGTCGTAGCGAGCGGTGATCCGCTTGGTGAAGTCGCCAGCCACCGCTGCGGCAACAACTGTCGAGATGTTGGACTGCAGATCGGTGTTCTTGGCCTGCAGTGCCGCTTCCTGGGCAGTCAGATCGCGGACACGGATCGCGTTCTGCTTGAACACGTCCACAGCCTGAGCCATCTCACCGATCTCGCTCTTGTGATCGAGACCCGGGATCACTGTGTCCAGCTTGTTGTCAGCCAGAGCGCTCATGGCCCTTGTGATGGCCTGGACCGGGCGGGTGATACCGGTGGCGATCAGCATGGCAAAAGCCAGCGCCAGCATGGCTCCGCCAGCGGCAAGAATCCCCGACACTATCACGCCATTTGACATCGTAGATTGGATCGATGGTCCCAGCGTGTCCTGAGTCTTCTTAAGTTCCAGCTTGAGATCTTCAACCGCGTTCGACACGGCCGGGCCGACCACGTCAAGCGTTCCTGCAATGATCTCATTGCGCTGAGCGATGATGTCGTGAACTTCGGTCATGGTGGCGGAATAGTGCTCTATATCCGCCTTGGCCTTTGCAAACATCTCTTCCATCGGCTCATAGCCCGCCTGTTTGACAACTTCCGCCAGATCAGTGATTGCGGTTTCCGCATACTGCTTGGACTGGGCATAGGCGTCAGCATCATTGCTCAGAAGGTACTTGTTACCCAAGAGCTGCATGCTGGCCACACCATATTGAACGCGGCCCGCGACGAATGCGGCACCGGTCTTGAAGATGTTCTGCAGTTCCTTGGTGATTTTTGCCGTATCGTCCTGCAATTGCGGACCGAGCTTGTCCAATGTGCCATGAACCAGCTCGTTGCGCCGATCCTGAAGCACCGCCACGGAATCAAAACCCGCACGATAGGTCTCCACCTGCCCCGCGAAACCGGCGATTGCGGTTTTCACCGATTCCTGAACCGCGACATCATCCATGGTCTTGATGGCGGCAAGCGTCGCATCAAGGCGATCATGGACTTCCTGCTTGACCTCGGCAGACTGGTTGGTCCGGTATTTCATGAAGGACAGTCGCGCAGACAGCATGTTGTCTTCAACACCCGCCGCCTCGCTGGTCAGCCGCGCGGCGGTTCGGTATTCCATGAACGATCCTTTATTGGCGATGTTCATGAAGACGGACACGCCGCCGATCGTCACCAACACGGCGATGACGATTGCGAAACCACCATAGATCTTATGACCGATCTTGATATTGTTGAGAAATTTCAAAGATGGCATCGAGAGACTCCACTGGCGAATGCAAAAGCTATGCATATTTCTTCCACGATTTACCTTAACAAAACGTGTTCCGGGGAAAATGCAGTCTCAATCCATGAGACTTTTTGCTCCACCGGCTCAACAGATTCTGAGAATACACCAGCTTACTTTTTGATTTTTTTGGATAATGAGACCGAAAAGCGGCATTCTGTTATATCCACACCAGAAAAGACCCGACGGTGGAAAGGATACTCTGGAGTTCGCCTGCCAAGCGCCCCAAACCGCTTTTTCGACAGCTTGAGGCAAACAGAGTTCGAGAAATAAACCTGATGTTATGACTGTGTTGCTAGAGATCGCCCACTGACGAGCACTTGTACATCATGGGGATGGCAGATGATGACAGACTTTAATCCCGCACTCGGATTCTACAAATCGGCAAAAGAGCGGCCTGACAATGTTGTCCTGTCCGTTGGTGGATCCAGCTTCACCTATGCCGATATGGAAGCACGTGTCAGCCATCTGGCCCATCACTTGCGCGCCGGGAGAAACTCCGGCCGCGTCGGAATTCTGGGAACCCGGAGCCTTGAAGCCTATGTCGGCATCCTGGCCAGTTGCTGGGCCGGTTCCGCCTATGTCCCGCTCAATCTCAAATGGCCTGAAGCGCGGTTGATTGCACTTTTGGACGAACTGGAACTCGACGCGCTGGTGGTTGACCGCAATGGCGTCAATCTTCTGACCCCATCGGTGCTCGAGAAGGCTCCCCGCCTCATATATATCTCGGACAGCACTGAGACGCCGGAACCGGCAGGTGGCCAGACGATCACCAGGTTTGAAGACCTTCCCGCCTCGGTGATGCCGGAACCCGCCGAGATGACCGCCGACGACCTCGCCTATGTCATCTTCACTTCAGGCACCACCGGTCTGCCCAAGGGCGTGATGATCTCGGCCGCCAATCTGGCGAGCTACCTCGATCAATCCGAATTGTGGACCGGGTACACACCACAAGACCGCATCGGCGAGGCCTGTGATGTCACCTTCGACCTGAGCGTCCACAATCTGTTCTTGTGCACCCGGGCCGCAGCGTCCCTGCATGTGATGGCCCAGCTCGAGCTTATGGCCCCGAGCCGGTTCATCCGCCGTCACGAACTTACAGTCTGGATGTCGGTCCCGACGGTCATCGGCCTCATGCGCACCACCGGTGCGCTTCAGGATGGTATTTTTCCAAGTCTGCGGCTGTCGATTTTTTGTGGCGAACCGCTGCCGGTCAAGGCTGCGCAGGCCTGGGCCAAAGCCACGCCCAATGGCCGTGTCGACAACATCTACGGGCCGACTGAAGCCACCGTTATCTGCACCCGCCAGACACTGACCGTGCCACCGGTTGAGACCCCCTCACGCGGCATTCTCGCCATCGGCGCGCCCTACGAAACAATGAAGGTAGAGATCTTCGACGAAAACCAGAACCCGCTGCCGGACAACACCCCTGGCGAAATTGCGCTGGCTGGTCCGCAAGTGGGTATCGGCTATTTCGGCAGGCCCGACCTCACGGACAAGCAGTTCCGCATGATCCGGGGCGAGCGCTGGTATCTTACCGGCGATCTTGGCAGCAGGGGTGAAAACGGCGTGTTCCACCATCTCGGCCGCGTCGACAACCAGATCAAGCTCAAGGGCAACCGGATCGAGCTTGAGGAAGTCGACATGCATTTGCGTGCCGCCGCGGGAACCGAATTGGCGGCAACCGTCGCCTGGCCGGTCACCTTCGGATCTGCCGAAGGTCTGGTCAGCTTCGTTGCAGGCTCGTCACGGTCATCCGACGAGATCCTTTCCGCGATGCTGCAGGCTCTGCCGCGCTATATGGTGCCAGGCGCCATCCGCCTGGTCGACACCCTGCCGCAAAACGCCAATGGAAAGATCGACCGCCGTGCCCTGTTCGAAAGCCTCGATCAGGAAGAAAGCGGCGATCAGGCCAAACGCGCAGCCGGATAGCCGGCTGTGAACATGTTCGGCCCGGCACCTGTCTGAAACCCAAACACCAAAACCGCATTCAAAAGCCATAAGGGGATTTTACCCATGACGACCCACTCTCCCAACGCCATCCGCGAGATGATCACCGTAAAGCTGACTGACCGTGGCCACAGCCAGCCGGTTGCCGACGACCAGTCGCTGTTTTTCAGCGGATTGCTCGATTCCCTTGCCGCCACCGAAATCATGATGTTGCTCGAGAGCGATTTCGGCATCGATCTCGCAGACGCGGATTTTGACATCACCGAGCTTGATACGATCGCGCAGATCGAGGCACTGGCAAGCCGGGCATCAGTCCAGGCCTGAAGCCTCTGGGCCGTTGTTGCGGCATAGCAAAAACAAGCGCCGTGGCCTGCCAGAGGCCCGGCGCTTTTTTGGTTTGCGCGCCCCGAGCGCAGCCGGCACTCTGTTAGACCGGAACTCTGTTAGAGAAGAAACAGATGCCCAAGGAAGTCGAAGCGCTCGGCAAGCCCATAGATACCCGTCTCATCCGAGAACACCTGTAGCAGGGCGAAAAAGCCCAGCACCTGAACGCGCGGCAGCACATTGTAGCGCAAGTGGCCGTGCTCCGGTTTCGGCTTGTTGGGATTGAGCTGCGAGACGATCAGTGCGGCCGTCAGCAGCAGCGCATAAAACATGTAGTTTTCGAAATGAAGTGCCACATCGACAATGCCGCCGGTGTTGAACAGATGCATCTGAGACAGGACGCTGAACAGAACATTGCCGACAAAGGCCGCACAAAATGTCGCGAAAGCAATGCGCAGTTTCGGAGATTTCTTGAAGTAGCGCACAAAAGCCGGATAGAAGAAGAAGTCGACCAGCAACTCCTTGAAATAGTAGAAGTACCGGTTCCAGAACTCGGCAACGCTGCGCGACGTGAGCGGCCGCGACACATTGCGGGGAATTCCATACCCCGCCATCCGCACAATCGCCACCAGGGCATGGGTACCTGCGGCCAGTCCAATGACATCAAGGATGAAATTGGCTCCGACAACGCCCCAGGCTGCACCACGGCTCAAGCCCTCCCCGGTGGACACCAGGCCGATCGCCTCCAGCATTCTTGGCAGTTTGAGCCAATCGTGAAGAATGAAATCGCACACCAGATAGACCAGCGACAGGATCACGGCCCAGACCGCGAGCTTGAGTGCACGCAACTGCACCTTTGACAGCTCTTCCGGGGTCTTCGCCTCGAACCGTTTGAAGAAATGCAGCCCCTTCAACGGGATCGAGGAGCCGCCCCAGAAGGGACGCATGAAGCCCAGCCTGAGACCCACCGGGGTCTGATCCTTGGCGCGCTGATCAGCGAAGGCATAGGCCAGGAAAAAGAAAGAGGCGCTGTAGACCGTCACGAAGCTCCAGACCAGCAATTTGGCGAGCGAATGGTCGGGAAGCTGGACCGCCAGGATCGTCAAGCCAGCCAGCACCAGGAACTGCATCAGCACCGGCCTCTGGGCCAGGAGATACTGGGAGAAACGCTTCTGAAGGTGCAGACAGATGCCGCAGACAAGCAGAAATGACGCCACAACGGGCGCATAGACCGCGATCGCGGGCAGCTCCGCGACAGCGGGAGTGCTGTCCTTCAAACCAAGCACAAGGTCACGTTGCTGGTCGGAACGGAACGGGCGCGCCAACACGTAGAACAGTCCAGCAAGCGACATGATCAACAGCCGCCGCTCAGGAAACAAGGAGCAGCCAACCAGGGTGATCGCAATCAAAACAAGCAGGCTTGCCGAGAAATACCCGGTTACAGACAGTGCACCGACGAAAACCACGTTGAGCACCATACGCCCCAGGAGGGTCGACACAGTGGCGATGGCCTTCGGGTTCTGGTCGACATCAAGCCATTGCTGCCGCAATCCCAGCAACCCGCGCAAGAAGTCACCGGCATATCCGCCCGCAAGAGCCTGCTCTCCGCTCGAAGCCATAACTCACCCCTTTTAGAAACTCAGTTTCTAGAGGGCTTATACAGGTCCGGATCTCAATTTTATACAAACAACCAAGCTTAACCTTAACCCGACAGGCGCGTCAGCGCCGATGGCAGCGCTCATCAAGCGTCAACCAGGCCGCCCAGCCGCAACACCAGCTTACGGTCGAATTGACTATCCCGCTCGAACAACCAGTTCAAAGCGTCAACCGTTGCCCAGCCGCGTTTGTAGACCCGGCTGGAGGTGAGCGCATCGAACACGTCACAGACTGTCGAAATCCGAACCAGCAAGCTGATCTCGGAGCCGGAGAGCTGCATCGGATACCCGGTGCCATCAAGCAGTTCATGGTGATGCAGGCAAATCTCGAGCGCCAGATCCGGTATATTGTCGTAAGTCTTGAGAATGGTGTGACCGCGCCTCGGGTGAGTTCGGATCACCTTGCGTTCCGCGGGCGAAAGGGGGCCGTCCTTGAGCAGGATTTTGCTCGGGATCGCCAATTTTCCCACATCATGCAGCAATCCGGACAGCACCAGAAGCTCAACGGTTTCCTTGTCCAGCCCTACAGCATCTCCGAGCCGACCCATCAGCATACCGACCGACAGCGAATGCTGGAACGTACTCTCGTCCTTGGTCCGGAGCCGGGAAACCTCATGCATCAGCGCAAACTGCGCATCATCCGCCTCCGTGATCTCTTCGATTACGGGCGAAAATTTTTCCATGTCGAGCACGCCGTCGCTCAACATGGTGACAAGTTCGGCCTTGACAATGCCGGTGCTGCGCCCAAACGCGGATTTCGCCTCAGCGGGCGTAAGCGGCTTTCCCGCACCAGAAGTCACACCAGCGGCAGCGCCACCTGTGCTGCCAATCGCCGTATTGATCAACACAAAATCAGCAGGGCTGTTCAGAATCGCATTGAAATCGCTGTCAGACTTTAGCACAAACCGGCGTTTTCCAAAAACAGTCTGGGAACATTCGACCGCTTCGACATACATGCCTTTTTCAAGTTCAGTCTTTGGAATTCGCGTAAGCATATATAGACCTGATGAGAAGCGGCACAGCGATCCCTCAAATCTAGCAACAAGCAGTTAACGAGTTGTATAATAGTTCCCTCGCATTCCTCATGATGAGCAAGCAGTTACAGCGAATTCCATGCCGGGTTTGCTGTGCTGGAAAATCCCTTGCAAACCGAACCGCGGTGGAGACGTCCTTGCCAGGTTGACACCAAGCGAACCGCTCAGAAAAACGCCTGAAGACCGGTCTGGGCACGTCCCAGGATCAACGCATGCACATCATGCGTTCCCTCATAGGTGTTCACCGTCTCCAAATTCTGTGCATGGCGCATGACGTGGTACTCGGCCTGAATGCCGTTGCCGCCATGCATGTCGCGCGCCATCCGGGCGATGTCGAGCGCCTTGCCGCAATTGTTGCGTTTGACGATGGAGATCATTTCAGGCGCGAAGCGGTGCTCGTCCATCAGCCGGCCAACCCGCAACGAGCCTTGCAGGCCCAGTGCGATTTCCGTCTGCATGTCGGCCAGCTTCTTCTGGTACAATTGGGTGCCGGCCAAAGGCTTGCCGAACTGATGGCGATCGAGGCCGTATTGGCGGGCGCGGTACCAACAATCCTCGGCAGCGCCCATGACGCCCCAGGAAATCCCGTAGCGTGCCCGGTTGAGACAGCCGAACGGTCCCTTCAGACCCGACACATTGGGCAGCAACGCGTCTTCACCGACCTCAACATTGTCCATCACGATCTCGCCGGTGATCGAGGCCCGCAGGCTCAGCTTGCCACCGATCTTGGGCGCGGAGAGACCCTTCATGCCCTTTTCAAGAACAAAGCCCCGGATCTCGCCACCATGGGCTTCGGACTTGGCCCACACCACGAACACATCCGCGATCGGCGCATTGGAAATCCACATTTTGGAGCCGTGAAGCACATAACCGCCATCGCTCTTGCGCGCCCGCGTCTTCATGCCACCGGGATCGGAGCCGGCATCGGGTTCGGTCAGGCCAAAACAGCCGACCCATTCACCGCTGGCGAGTTTCGGTAGATACTTCATCCGCTGCTCTTCGGTGCCATAGGCGTGGATAGGATACATCACCAGCGAGGACTGAACGCTCATCATCGAACGGTAGCCTGAATCAATCCGCTCCACCTCGCGTGCAACAAGACCGTAGGAGACATAGCCAGCCTCGGATCCGCCATAGGCTTCCGGAATGGTGACGCCCAGCAGACCCGCCTGCCCCATTTCCGAGAAAATCGCCCGGTCGGTCTCTTCATTCAAATAGGCATTGGTCACCCGGGGGGCGAGCTTGTCGGCCGCGAAAGCAGCCGCCGCGTCAGCAATCATCCGCTCTTCTTCGCTGAGCTGGTCAGCCAGCAAAAACGGGTCCTCCCACTGAAACGCGGATTTGGTGGACTTGATCGAAACGGCGGGGGAAACGGACATCTTGCTACTCCGGTTGGTTCCAGTCTGGATGCGCACGGGCCAGTTTCATGACCATACCATCACAGTGAACGGTTTGTAGCATGGAACAAGAGAGATACTATAGGCTTAAAATAATAGAACGCCTGTTTTCCAGCACAAGGTCCACGTCCGGTCGAGCGAACCGGATCGTCTCACTGGTTATCGGGTTGAACGACTTCCCACAGAGCCAGCAGCTCCCTGCCCGATGCTCCCTGCACGGGCACCACAAGGCGAACCAGAGAAACCGTCTGCCCGTAATCCATCCAGGAGGTTATCTCAGCGCACTCAGGCACGCCGGTCTCCAGAACCTTGTTGAATGTCAGCAAGACGCGTGTCCGGATAGCCTTGGGCTGCAGGTCGGAAACAGGTCGGTTCAAAACCGGAGCATTGAATGGCCAGCGCCTGTTTGGAGAAACATCACGCCAGAAGAGCGATTTATCCTTCTGGTTGCGAGCGACGCGGACAAGCAGCGGAAAATCCTTGCCCAAGGCAGAAACATCGAACGCTGCGGCATCAGCCAGCCCAGCATCCTGCCGACATTTCCAGAGATCATAAAATGTCCGGATCTGCGCCGGCGCAAAGTCAGGCAATTCGAAACCGGACAGCTCCGCACTGTTCAGGGTTTCAGATCCATTCAAGATTGCTTTGTTTTCCATGGGTTTCAATAATAGCTTTGAACTCGACATGCGGGCCCAGACAGGCTTAACTTGGCCCGCCTATTTTTTAACCGAGGGCGCCACCACATGACACTTCGGTTGGCAGACCGATATGAGGCAGCAGCGGGTTTGGCCTCCGCGATCAGCACTTATGCAGCAAGCCTGGGCATTGACGCTGACCCGATAGCGCGTGCCTCCGGTTTGGACCCAGACCGTTTTGATCAAATCGGCGAACGGGTCAAGCTCGACCGTCTTTGCCGATACATGGAAGCGCTTGCGCTCATCTCAGGCGATGACCTTTTCGGCCTCAAGTCGGCCAGCATGTTCACCAAGGGGGCATCAGGCACCTTCGGTTATGCACTGCTCAATGCCCCAACTCTCCGCGATGTCCTTGTGTTTCTTGGCCGCAACATGCGCAAGATCAGCAATCTGAAAATTTGCACTCTCGAGATCGGTGCCAAGGATGCCATTTTTGAATGGACCTACTCACCACTGATCATTCATCGCGATCAGTATGTTGACATGACACTGGCCCAAACCCTTGCCCATTTTGAGCCGTTCCTGGGGCAGGACATAAAAAGCTGCCGACTCGAACTGGAACGCAAGAAACCAGGAAACATCAATTTACACAAACAGTTACTTGGCCCCAAGACGAGGTTCGGAGCCACAATCAACCGGCTGATCATACCGGCCAGCTACCTGAGCAGGACCAACCCGAACGCCGACATACGGCTCCACAAAATCCTCGTTCAACAGATAGAGGCGATTCCCTTCTCCCCGGTCGACACGACAGACACAGTGACCTCTATCCGGCTGCATGTGATCGAAAGGCTCGCCTCAGGTATCCCCTCCTTGAAGGACGAAGCCGAGAGGCTGGGGATGAGTGCGCGAACACTCCAACGCAGGTTGACGGAAGCCGGAACATCCATGCAGGAAATCATAGACGACAGCCGCAAGGAAATGGCGCAAAACCTACTCACGGAAACCACGTTGAGCCTTTCGGAAATCAGTTTCCAGCTTGGTTTTTCCGCGCCCGCAGCGTTCACCCGGTCCGCAATCCGCTGGTTCGGCAAGACGCCGAGCGCCTATCGAAAACAGCCTTCAAGTCCGGATTGAACCCGGCAAACCAACCGTTTCACATAATTCAAACGATTAAATTGGCATGCTTCACTTATCGCGCAAAAATTGGCGCAATGGGTCAATGCGCATTTTGACCAACTGGTTCATAAGCCCCTCCAACTTGGTTAACGCAGCCGGCGATCAGGATCAATACGAGCCGAAGTCGGACTGAAGCATTCAGGTCAGCACCTGCATACCTTTGTTGATTTTCGAAAGGACCACGAGATGGATCTCGGCAATGATCGAGGGCTTATACCTATGACCCGAACAGAAATGAAATGTCTGCGCCTCTGCGCCATCGGATGGTCCGATCAAAAGATCGGACTTCATCTTGAGCTGACAGCAAGTGAGGTTGCTTCGGTTCTCTCGGTGGTGATGCTGAAACTGCGCGCGCCAAACCGGCTCGCTGGATTGGCGAAGGCTTCAAGACTTGGACTTTTGACCGACGAGCTGCGAGCCGGCCAGAACGGCGACACCCTCACCCACAAATAGGAGAGGGAGGCCTGGCACTCTTGGGTCAAAGTCCAAACCGCTTGTATAAGACAAACAGCAGTTTTCGGGAAACATGGCTATCCACCTCGGGGCGGGGGCGAACTGGATGCATGGATTCCCGACACGTCAGCCAGGGTGAGCGGCGGCACCCTGGCTGACATTGTTTTCCTTACAAACCGCGCTGCCTTTGCTGGGCCATCCACCGTCCTGTTATGGTATGGCCGCGCTGCGCTCGGCTATGATCTGCAAATCCGGTTGGCTTTCCGGTCCTATCGTCAGGAACGGCCTCAAAGCCAGTTGTCGTAATCCGACACCAGCAGGTGCCTGGGCGCGGTGTCCTCGATAATGCTGGAGAACCGGCCTATCGGTTCGCGGAAGACATTGTCGGTCAAATCATCATTGACGGTTGAGACTTCCCCGATAAGCAGATCGCCGCCCTCACCCCAGAACGCATGCCAAACCCCCGGCATCAGCGTGACGCTCTCGCCCGGATCGAGAGCAAGCCTTCCGCCAGCTTCGAACGTCCGGACAACGCCATCGGTGAGGACGGAAACCGTGGCATCGGGATCAACCGATCCGTCCACAGCGCTGGCGAACAGTTCGAGCACCAGTTTCCCGCCGCCGCGATTGATGATGTCTTCCGCCTTGATGTTGTGACGATGCATCGGCGAGAGCTGGTCTTGCCGCGAGATCATGATCTTCTCGGCATAGAGCATGCCCTGGCCCCGGGCCAGATCATCAGCCGATCCGTTGCGGACGGTGAACAGGAAAAGGCCCAGCTCATCAAACCGGCCCTGACCATAATCGGTGATGTCCCAGCCAAGCCGGTTGGCCAGGACAAGCGCGGCATCACCGGCCGTGCGGGTTCGCATTTCCTCAGGGCTCCAGTAGGCGAAGGGCGGAAGCACATAGCCAAATGAGCGGATAAACCGGTCGCTCTCTTCCAAAATCTCATTGATCTGTGTGCGTTCCATAAGCCTCTCCCAGCCATGACCAAGACAAGGCCGGATGTAACCGCTTGCACCACTTATGGCAATTGCGCTGTCTTGACTTTAGCGCTAAGCGGAAAGAAGTAACCGTTACATGCGCAACGATCTTGCAGCGCCGCGCGTCCGATGGGTTGCGCAAGAGACGCAGCAACATCATGAATGAATGCATGTTCGTTAAGGCAGGACAGACAATGACGCCACGACCCAATAACCAGGCGTACAACGCCAATGAGAACACACTGGCCCTTGAGAGTTTCCTGCCCTACCGGCTGGCGCGCGCCGCCGAAATGGTCAGCCGCCAATTCGCGGCCAATTACCGTCAGCGATACGGTTTGAGCCGGCCGGAATGGCGCACGCTCGCAACCATCGGCCAGTATGAACAGGTGACTGCCACCGAGATCTGCGCCCACTCTTCCATGCACAAGACCAAGGTCAGCCGCGCCATTCGCGCTTTGGAACAGCGAAACTGGATCAACCGGGAGCCTGACACCCAGGATCGCCGCATTGAACACATCAGCCTCACCCGCGAAGGCAGCCGCCATTATCGCGATCTGGTCCGGCTCGCCCGCGACTACGAGGTGCAGCTGCTGCAGACACTCGGCAGCTCCGGAGCAGGCAAACTCGAGGACGGCCTGACCGCCGTCGAAAGCCGGCTTTCCGGCTGGTAACAGACAAAGGCTCAGCCGCCCCAGGGGCCGTGCTGCTCTCCATCCGCATCAAATCTCTCAAACCCGTGCGAGCCGAAAAAGTCGCGCTGCGCCTGGATCAGGTTGGCCGTGCCGCGCGCGCGGCGATAGGTGTCGAAATAGCTGACCGCATTTGACAGCGCCGGCGCCGGAAGTCCGTTGATCACGGCATCGGAGACCACCCGGCGAAGCGGCCGGTCGGTGGCTTCAAGCATGGCGGAAAATGCCGGTGTCATCGCCAGATTGTCGACATCGGGCGTCTCGCTGAAGGCGGCGGCAATCTCGTCGAGAAACCGCGAGCGGATGATGCAGCCGGCGCGCCAGATCCTGGCAATCGTCGCCATCGGCAAGTTCCAATCAAATTCCTTCGACGCCGCCGCCATCACCGCGAACCCTTGCGCATAGGCTGCGATCTTGCCTGCAAGCAAAGCCTGCTCCAGATCATCAATGACCGCCTGCCCTTCACGCCGGTCGACGATTGCCGGCAGTCCGAAGCGATGCTCTGCTGCCGCCCGCTCGCCACGCATCGCAGACAGGCTGCGCGCCGCGACCGCCGCCTCGATTGCTGTCGCCGGCACGCCCATCATCTGGCTTTCGATCACCGACCAGCGGCCAGTGCCCTTCTGGCCCGCCGCATCCACAATCACGTCGACCAGCGGTTTCCCGGATGCCAGATCGTGGGTCTTGAGCACTTCGGCAGTGATATCGATGAGATAGGAATCAAGCGGCCCCGAGGCCCAGACCGAAAACACGCTGGCGATCGAGACTGCATCCATGTTGAGATGATCACGCATCACGCCATAGACCTCGGCGATCATCTGCATATCGGCATACTCGATGCCGTTATGGATGGTCTTGACGAAATGGCCGGCGCCATTGTCACCGAGCCAGGCTGCACACGGCTCGCCCTTGTACTTGGCCGATATCGCCGTCAGCACCGGTTCGATCCGCCGCCAGTCAGCCTCTGCACCGCCAACCATGATCGACGGCCCATGCCGCGCGCCCTCGGCGCCACCCGACACACCCATGCCTACGAAACCGGGCCCGTTGCCCTTGAGGTTTTCGAAACGCCGCATCGTGTCACGGAAATTGGCGTTTCCGGCATCGATGATGATGTCTGAGTCCTGCAGCAGCGGCTTGAGGGCTGCGATCTGCTCATCCACCGGATCACCGGCCTGAACCATGATGATGACCGGCCGGGGCGGTTTGATCGCGGCAACGAAATCTTCAAGCGTGGCAGTCGCGGTGATCCGGTCCGACAAGGGCCCTGCAGCAGCGGCAAAAGCTTCGGTGCGGGACTGCGTGCGATTGTAGACAGCAACGTGGTAGCCTTTGTCCGCGATATTGAGTGCAAGATTTGCACCCATCACACCCAATCCGATCAAACCTATGTCTGCCTGCGCCATGCCCGCTCCTGCTCTGCCCGATTCTTCGTATGCGACAGTTTTGACGCAAGCATTGGAATGCAGCAAGCGCAGTTGGGCATAGCAGCACAAAAACGCTGTTCATGTTTAACCGGAATGCAAGGGCAGTCTGTCTGGATCAATCCGTCTTGGGCTTGTCTTCGCCATCGTCAAGAACGCGCCAGGCAGCGCCATCCAGGTCCTCATACTGCCCGCTTTTCATCGACCACAAAAAGGCAGCCAGACCCAGAGCGCCGAGAAAGAGCGCGATCGGTATGAGGAAGATCAAGTTGTTCATACCGAAGCCCCAAGCCCAGAATGCTGGCCGGCGAGCCTGGAGGCGTCAGCACTGCTCCGGCCCTCATCCGGCCGGGCGAAAGCCTCCACCCGCGCCTTGCGTCTCAATCGCAGTGAGTTGAGCACCACAATCACCGAGGAGGAGGACATCGCCAGCGCCGCAATCAGCGGTGTCGCATGGCCAAGAACCGCTGCCGGCACGGCAATGCAATTGTAGAGAATCGCCAGGGCAAAGTTCTGCCTGATCAACTGCCCAGCCTTGCGCGACACTTCAATGGCCAGCGGCACCGCTTCGAGAGAATCGTGCAGGAACACGAAATCCGCAGCCATCCGCCCGACATCGGCGGCACTTGCCGGCGCCATGGAAACATGTGCGGCCGAAAGCGCCGGGGCGTCATTGAGCCCGTCCCCGACCATCAGCGGCTTGCCTCCGGCCGCTGCCAGAGCCTTGACCCTGTCGACCTTGCCACGCGGCCTCACACCGGCGACAAAATCCTCAACCCCGAGATCGCGCGCCAGGGCACTGACCGGTGCTTCGCGGTCGCCTGACAAAATCTCTGCATCAATTCCAAGAGCCGAAAGCCGCGCCACGGCCTGGGTCGCGCCCCGCCGCAGCTGATCTGAGAACAGGAACACATCGAGGAACCGGCCATTTTTCGACAGGATCACCTGGCTCGCAGCCTCGGCCTGATCCGGTAAGTCTCCATCGCCATCCAGTGCGAAACCGGCGCGGCCAAGCCGGTAGACATCACCGTCCGGTGTGGACGCCGCAATGCCCTCGCCGGGCGTTTCGGTGATGCTGAAGTCCGGCAATTCCGTGTCAGGCGCGTCATGTGCAGCCAGCGTCTGGCTGAGCGGATGCCTTGAGGCCGATGCGATCCGTGCGGCCAGTGCCAGATGGTTCTCATTGACAGCGGCGGCATTGATCAGCTGCGGCCGGCCCTGGGTCAGGGTTCCGGTCTTGTCGAACACCACACGGTCGGTCTCGGCCAGACGCTCCATGGCGGAACCGTCCTTGACCATGATGCCGTTTTCGAAAAGCCGGCCAGCGGCGACAACCTGAACCACGGGCACGGCAAGTCCGAGCGCGCAGGGACAGGTGATGATCAATACGGCCACCGAAGTCATCATCGCAACACGCCAGTCGCCCGAAACCACCATCCAGCCGACAAAGGTTCCAAGCGCCAGCAAATGCACCACAGGCGCGTAGATCGACGAGGCCCGGTCGGCAAGACGGCGATAGCCTGCACGCCCGCTTTCGGCCGCCTCCATCATCGACACCATCTCTGCAAGGAACGAATTGCTGGCGCTGCGGGTGGCTTCGAGAACCAGCCCGCCGGTCAGATTGAGGGTTCCGGCCGGCGTCAGCGATCCGGCCTCGACAAGCTGCGGCGCGCTTTCGCCGTTGACCACGGCAAAATCCATGTCCGAACGGCCCGAGATCACGCGGCCATCCACCGGGATTCGGTCGCCTGGTGCGATTGCCAGATGCATGCCCGGTTCGATCTCATCCAGCGCAAGATACTCACGGCTGCCGTCAGGCCTGATCACCATCGCCCCGCGCGGCGACAACCGCACCAGATTGCGAACCGCAGACCGCGCCCGCTCGCGCATCATGTGATCGAGGGTCCGGCCGGCCAGCAGGAAGAACAGAAGCGTGACCGAGGCATCGAAATAGGCATGCTCGCCATGGGTGATGGTCTCATGCAGCGAAATCGCATAGGCAAGCAGGACTCCCAGAGTGATTGGCACATCCATATTGGCGCGACCATGCTTGAGCGCGCCCCAGGCAGAGCGGAAGAAGATACGTCCCGAATAGGCCAGCGCAGGTGCTGCGATCATCGCCGAGATCCAGTGAAACAGATCCCGTGTCGCAGCTTCCGCCCCGGACCAGACCGAGACAGACAAAAGCATCACGTTCATCGAGGCAAAGCCCGCGACTGCCAAGGCCTTGAGCAACTCGCGAAAGGCCGGATCCCCGGCCTCGTCAGCCCCTCCGGGCAGATGCGCGGGATACCCCAGCGCCGTAAAGCGCTCGCCAAGCGCGCTAAGCACCGCCTCGGCCTCACCGCCGCCCTTGGGGTCTTCGAACACCACCGACACCCGCCGGGTCGAAAGGTTGACCCTTGCATGGTCGACACCGCTGGTCTTGGGCAGCTCTTTTTCCAAAAGGGCGATGCAGGCGCCGCAGTGAACCCCGGGCACGATCAGATCGACCTGACGCATTCCGTTGCCGAGCGCGCGGCTCGACAGCCACATTTCCTCAGCCGACGGACCGTCGGATTTCAGCGCCTCAAGTTCCGCAGCGCTTTCTGTTCCCGCCGCGCAGCAGCTCATGGGCGCATGCCCCCATCCGCGCCGACATGGAACCGACGTCCCTTCTTGTAGATGATCTCGCCACCGCGGAGCGCGGTCACATGGGCGATCCATTCACCCTCGGCCAACGCACCCTCAGCGGTGAACTTGCCCGGCCCATCGGCCAGAAACACCAGTTCGCGGTCATCCTCCGTGCCGACCGGACGCCGCAGCGACGCACTCACACTGTCAGCCACCGCAGGCAAGCCGTTGCTGTCGGTCAGCAGGATCGAAACACCATCGGAACCGGGATCAAATGCAACATCGAACCCCTTGGCCGCAATCGCACGGGATTGCGCCGCCTGGGTGTTGAATTGCTGGCTTGCAACATAGGTGTTGGGAACCACCAGCCCGCTCCAGGTGGTCACCGCGAACCGGGCCATGATCATGTTGACCGTGAAGATGACAGCGAAGAACGCCACCATGGAAAACAGCATGTGCTTGCCGGTGAATTCCTTGGGCTGGAAGATCGAGCGGATCAGGGTCATTGGTTCATCTCCGGTGCATGGAAGTTGGCGATATAGACGTCCCGTTCGTCGCTGGCAGTCTCTTCAACGATAAAACGGAAGCTGGCATTGGTTGATGTGATGAACTCCTTGGGCTGGAGCACATGCACCTTGAGTTCGCGCAGCCTGTCCGGCTCGACCGGGATCGCGAACGAGACACCGGGCGCTTCATCAATGCCGATAACATGCATGGTAGCGCCTGGAAGGCCGTCAAGCGACAGCTCGATCACCCGCGGTTCGGCAATCATGTTGAGAATCTTGATCGAATAACCGTTGCGAATGTCGCCATTGGATTCCATCACGAATTGTGGATTGCGGTCATGCAGCACATTGACCTCGAGACGATCCCGCGACAGCAGCGCGACCAGCAGCCCGACACCGACCGCTGACCACACACCCATATAGAGCAGCGAGCGCGGGCGGAAGATGATGCGCCAGTCGAAATGCTTGACCTTGTCAATGAAACCGCCATCCGCGGTTCGAACGCGGGACGGATCGAGCCCGCCGGTTTCAGGGCTCTGCGCAAGCGCCATATTGTCGGCATAATCGGCCAGGGTCGCATAGGAGATCAGGCCACGCGACCGGTCGAGCTTGTCCATGATTGCGTCACAGGCATCGATACAAAGCGCGCAGGTGATGCACTCGAGCTGTTGGCCGTCACGAATGTCGATGCCCATGGGACAGACGGCCACACAGGCATTGCAATCGACGCAATCGCCCTGCACCAACCCCTCCGCGGCGGCCTTCTTGGCATGCCGGCCGCGCGGCTCGCCCCGCCAGTCATTGTAGGTGACGACCAAAGAGTTCTCGTCGAGCATTGCCGCCTGAATCCGCGGCCAGGGGCACATATAGATGCAGACCTGCTCGCGCATCAGCCCGCCGAAAGTGTAGGTTGTCGCGGTCAGGATCGCCACGGTGATGTAGGCCACCGGCGCGGCATTGCCTTCGATGAAACTCATCAACAGCGTCGGAGCATCGGCAAAATAGAAGATCCATGCACCACCGGTGGCGACGCCGATCATGATCCAGATTGCGTGCTTGAGCACCCGCTTGCCCAGCTTGGATGCGCTCCAGGGCGCCATGTCGAGCTTCATACGCTGGTTTCGGTCTCCCTCGATGGCGCGCTCAACCACCAGAAACAAATCAACCCACACGGTTTGCGGACAGGTGTAGCCGCACCAGGCCCGGCCCACCGCCGAGGTGATCAGGAACAACCCGAAACCCGCCATCACCAGAAGGCCGGCGACAAAGAAGAATTCCTGCGGCCAGATCTCGATGAAAAAGAAATAGAACCGCCGGTTGGCAATATCGAGCAGCACCGCCTGATCCGGCGCATAGGGCCCGCGGTCCCACCTGATCCAGGGGGTGATGTAGTAGATGCCAAGCGTGACCAGCATCACCAGCCACTTGAACCGCCGATAGGTGCCCTCTGCGCGCTTGGGGAAGATCTTCTTGCGCGCTTCATAAAGCGGCTTGCGCTTCCAGGCGGCATTGACCGCCTCGGCTTCAAGTCTCTCGATGTCGTCAGGGTCTTGCGACGGGTCGGGGGCAGTACGCGTGTTCATTGGGGCACCATTGGTTTGGTGCGCACCATGCTCCTACGCCCTGCCCGCCGCCTTGATCAAGATCAAGCGGCATTACACAGATATGTGACCCGTTCAGGCAACAAGACCCGTGCGCTCGACAACCCACCAGAGCGCAATCACACCGATGGCCAGCGACATCGGCATGGTCACGCGCGTGCGGTACCAAGACCTGTCGGAAAACCAGGCGCCAAACAGCGCATAACAGGCCGCGACCACCGCCAGCTGCCCGACTTCCACACCGATATTGAACCCGATGAGACCACTGGCGAAATGCGCCGGCGACAGCCCGAATTCGGTCAGCACCCCGGCAAAGCCCAGACCATGCAGCAGACCGAAGGCAAACACCACGTAGGGCCGCCAGCGGCTGAGCCTGTCGGTGCCGAGATTTTCAACGGCGATGAACAGGATCGAGGCGGCAATCAGCGGTTCGACAATCGAGGCAGGCAGACTGATCACGCCCAGCATCGCCATCGCCAGCGTGACCGAGTGGGCCACGGTAAAGGCGGTGATCTGGATCAAGAGCGGCTTGAGCCGTGGCGACAGCAGGAACAGCCCGACGACAAACAGGATATGATCGAGCCCCTTGGGAACGATATGGGTAAAGCCGATGCCGATGTAATCGAGGAACACCTGCCCCGCGCTCATGCTCAGGCCACCCTCCACCGGGATCGGCGCACTGGGACTGCCATCCCCGAGATAGGCCGAATAGCTGTGGCCGCCCTGATTATCGGGCACACGAATGACACTTGGGCCAAAGGCCGGATCGAAGGAGAAGGCAACCTCGCGCGCACCCGGCGGCAGGCTGCCGGTCAACACCAGACGGCTCAACCGGGCAAAATCCGTGTCGCCGACTGGATCAAGCTCAATGGACGTCACGTCAAGCGCAATCCGCTGTTCGCCCGTCGTCAGCCTGATGCCATCGAGAAAACGCTCCTTTGACCTTTCAAACTCGGCCGCCAGCGCCGTCTCATCCAGGAGCCGCAGATCATCATAGACCGCCGCATTGGGGCTCTCATCCGTGTCGGCATGCCCGGCGCCGACTTCCGCAATCGCGGCTTCAAGGATCAGCGACATACCGAGCCGCACGGTGCCATCGCCCGCAAAAACCAGATCGACAATCGCAGGCCGGATCTCATGCGCACGCGCTGCGCCGGGGCCCGCGGCAAGCATGGCAACCGCAATCATAATCAAGGCAAGGACTTGATTTATCTTTTTAAGGAACAGATGCATCATCAAGACCACATTGGAGACATGGAAAATGGCAGGACCCTTGGGGCGCACAGCAATTTCAGCATTAATTGTCGCGATGATGGCGGCGAGTCCAGCCCTGAGCCACGAATTCTGGATCGAACCGGAAGACTATTCAATCGCGCAAGGCGACCGGATCCGCGCCGACATCAAGGTCGGGCAGGATTTCAAGGGCGATATTTTTCCCTACATCGCCTCCCGCTTCGTCGCCTTCCAGCGCCATGACAAGCTCGGCGTCAGCGATGTCGAAGGCACGGCGGGCGACCTGCCTGCCCTCTCCCAGACACCGCGCATTGAAGGGCTGACGCTGTTCACCTATCACTCAAACGAAAACCGGATAACTTTTGTCGACTGGGAGAAATTCACCAGCTATCTCGCCTATGAAGGCCTGAACGCCGTTGCCGCCCGCCACGATGCCCGTGGCCTGCCACGCGACAGAATCCGCGAGATCTACATCCGCTGCGCCAAGACCCTGGTCAATGTCGGACCAGACGTGACCGGCCAGGACCGCGCCACAGGCCTGCCGCTCGAACTGGTGGCCGAACAGAACCCCGGCACGCTCACCCCGGGCGAAGACATGCGCTTCCGCCTGCTCTGGCAAGGCGCACCGCAGCCCGACACCCAGGTCGCGTTGTTCGCCAAGGGCAGCGAAGGCGCCGAGGCAGCCCGAACCCTCACCCGCACCGACGCTGACGGCTATGCCAGCTTCACGGTTCCCACCGGGGGAGCCTATCTGGTCTCAGCCGTCCACATGATCGAACCGGCAGCGGACAGCAAAACCGACTGGCAGAGTTATTGGGCGTCGCTGACCTTTGGGGTGGAGTAGCGATGCTGCACAGTTCAGCCGGGAACATGCACGGAATTCCCATCGCGCAGCGGATCGGCATCGGGCCATACCACTCCCGCATGAAAGGACAGCGTCCATCGGCATGACCGACATAGATGAAATCAACCGCTGGATGATGTCCGAAGGCCGCGAGCTTGGAGATGGCGCCCAGATCGTCGAGAGCTATGTATCCCGCTTGAAGGCAGCAGGCGTACCAATCGCCCGCGCCAATATTGCCCAGCGCTTTGCCAATCCGTTGCTGGTGGCCTGGGGGGTGATCTGGACACCGGAAGGCTCAACCGAATACGACGTGACCCACGCCACCCTGGACACGATCTCCTATATCGGCAGCCCGTTCGAATATGTCCTTACCAACGACAGGCCACTGCACAAGAGCCTCGTGAACCTGGACCGTGACAGCGAGCATATCTCCTATCTCGAACTCGCCGACGGCGGCGGGACGGACATCTTTGCCAACGTGCTGAAGTATGGCGACGGGTCACGGCATGGCTGTACCTATGTCACCAACGTGCCGGAAGGTTTCACGCAGGCCCAGATCGACATCATTCACGCAACGAGGTTCGGCCTGTCAGCCGCGATAGAACCCGTCACCATGCGGCGCTCCACCGAAAGCCTGTTGCGGACCTATATCGGCAATGATCCGGCCTCGGCGGTGTCGAACGGGACCATTCGAAGGGGCGGACACCAGGTGCTTGAGGCGGTTGTCATGTTCACGGATTTGCGCGGCTTTACCTCGAAGTCGGAACAGTGGAGCGAGCAGAGACTGCTCAACGCACTCAACGGCTATTTCGATGTGGTGGTTCAGGCCGTCGAAGAGAACGGCGGCGATGTCCTGAAATTCATGGGAGACGGGGTTCTTTCAATCTTCAAGGTCGAGGACGCAACGGCGCCCGACAATCAATGCAAAATGGCGATAGAGGCGGCGCGCGCGGCAATAAGGGGGCTGCGTGAGCTCAATGAACGGCGGGCAACGGAAAATGAAGACAGCTTGTCGATGGGCATCGGCATCAATGTCGGTCCGGTCACCTACGGCAATATCGGCAGTCCGGGCCGGCTCGATTTCACCGTTCTCGGCTCAGCCGTGAACGTTGCGAGCAGGGTCCAGGACCTGTGCAAGACACTGGAGAAGCCGGTTCTGGCGACCAAACAGGTTGCCCAACATGCCATCACAGCATTCACCAGCCAGGGACACCATTCCATTCGCGGGGTCGATGCACCAATCGAGGTGTTCGCACTGAACCAATCGCCCTGACCAGACACCATCCATCCACGGCACTTCCGTGCCGCAAACAAAAGACCCCGCCGGACAGCCATCCGGCGGGGTCTTGTCGTTTCATTGGGGCGAGGCCCCGGGTCCGGCCCCGGTCCGGGCCAGAGGCGGCTACTGCCCGCCGCCCAGCGTGTGCACGTAGACAGCCAGCTGCTTGATCGTCGGTTCGCCCAGGCGTCCCACCCAGGATGGCATCACGCCATGCTTGGGATTGCGGATCTGGGAGGCAATCTGCGCCTCGGTCGAGCCTTTGAGCCAGATGCCGTCCGACAGCCGCGGCGCGCCGAAATCAGCCAGGCCCTCGGCATTGTCGCCGTGACAGGCGGCACAGTTCTCTACATAGACCTCGCGGCCTGCGTCAACCAGGGAGGGATCCGACGGCGTGCCGCTCAGGCTGACCACATAGGATGTGACCTCACTGATCTGCTCGGCTTCGAGAATGTCGCCAAAGGCCGGCATTTCCGAAAACCGTGTATCGGGGTCCTCATCATACCGGATGCCATGGGCAATGGTGAGATAGATCTGGTCGATGGTGCCGCCCCAGACCCAGTCGTCATCATTGAGGTTGGGATAGCCGGCAGAGCCCGCAGCTCCCGAACCGTGGCACTGGGCGCAATTGACCTTGAAGGCCGAAGAGCCGCCGGCGATGGCGAACTGCAGCAGTTCCTGATCGCTGGCAATTTCCTCGACCGGAGTCGCGGCAATCTTTTCGAGCAGCACACCCTGTGCGGCCTTGGCATCAGCCAGTTCCGCCACCACATCGGCCCGGCTCGAATAGCCCAGATACCCCTTGGTCGCTCCGTTGATCAACGGAATGGCCGGATACAGGAACATATAGCCGATGGCCCAGATGATGGTCAGGTAGAACGTCCAGAGCCACCAGCGCGGCAAGGGATTGTTCAACTCCCGGATCCCATCCCATTCATGGCCAGTCGTCTCAACGCCCGACACGTCGTCAATGTGTTTTCCGGACATGTCTCAGTCCTCCTTCAATGGGATTTGCGCCGCCCGTTCAGCGGCGGCCTTGGCGCCTGGGCGGAAGAGGAAGAGGACCACGCCGACAAACACGACAAACAGGAAGACAAGCCCCCAGCTGTCGGCGAATTGGCGCATTGCTGTGTAGGTTTCCATCTCGTGTTCTCCTTAGCGGTAGCCGGCGGCTTCGTCATAGGTCGAGAAGTCGACCAATGTGCCCAGCATCTGAAGATAGGCGACAAGCGCATCCATCTCGGTCAGTGTCGCCGGATCTCCGTCGAAATCACCAAGCTTGGCCTTGGGGTAGCGCTCCTCGATCCCCGACCAATCCGCATCGGCGTCAGCCTGCGCCAGCAGGTCGGCCTCGGCGTTTTCGATCATCTCCTCGGTGTAAGGCACACCAACGAGCGCGTTCGACTTGAGGTCGACGGTGATATTGGCCAACTTCAAGGGGGTGTTCGCCAGGAACGAATAGCTTGGCATGATCGATTCCGGCACCACCGAGCGGGGCTCGATGAGATGCTGGACATGCCATTCGTTGGAGTAGCGGTCGCCGACGCGGGCGAGGTCAGGCCCCGTCCGCTTCGAGCCCCACTGGAACGGATGATCATACATCGATTCCGCAGCCAGGCTGTAATGGCCGTAGCGCTCGACCTCGTCGCGGAAGGGGCGGATCATCTGGCTGTGGCACACATAGCACCCTTCGCGGATGTAGATGTTGCGACCGGCGAGTTCGAGCGGTGCGTAGGGCCGCATGCCTTCGACTTTCTCGATGGTGTTCTCGAGATAGAAGAGCGGTGCGATCTCGACGATACCGCCGATGCTGACGACCACAAGGGAGCCAACCAGAAGCAACGACGCATTGCGCTCGATGATGCCGTGTTTATCCATTAGTGACATGGTGTTGTCTCCTTACTCAGCCGGCTGCAGGACGGGTTCGCTGCCCGGAATCGGGACCTCGTCGCGCTCATGTCCAAGGATGGTCATCAGCACGTTCCAGCCCATGATCAGTGCACCGGCGAGATACATCAGGCCACCGATCGAGCGCAGCACGTAATAGGGGTGCATGGCTGCCACCGATTCAGCGAAGGAATAGACCAGGAAGCCCTGATCATTGTATTCGCGCCACATCAGGCCCTGCTGAATGCCGGCGACCCACAGAACCGCCGCGTAGACAACGATGCCGAGCGTGGCCAGCCAGAAGTGCCAGTTGACCAGGCGCAGCGAGTAGAGCCGCGGGCGACCCCACAGTTTCGGCACCAGGTAGTAGATCGCGCCGAACGAGATCATGCCGACCCAGCCCAGAGCGCCGGAGTGGACATGACCGATGGTCCAGTCGGTGTAGTGGCTCAGTGAATTGACCGCCTTGATCGACATCATCGGACCTTCGAAGGTTGACATGCCGTAGAAGGCCACCGCAATCACCATCATGCGGATGATCGGATCGGTGCGGATCTTGTCCCATGCGCCCGAGAGCGTCATCAGGCCGTTGATCATGCCGCCCCATGAAGGCATCCACAGCATGATAGAGAAGACCATACCAAGTGTCTGCGCCCAGTCCGGCAGAGCCGTGTAGTGCAGATGGTGCGGACCGGCCCAGATATAGAGGAAGATCAGCGCCCAGAAGTGGATGATCGACAGCCGGTAGGAATAGACCGGACGGCCGGCCTGCTTGGGAATGAAGTAGTACATCATGCCCAGGAAGCCCGCAGTCAGGAAGAAGCCGACGGCATTGTGGCCGTACCACCATTGTGTGAGTGCATCCTGCACGCCCGCAAAGGCCGAATAACTCTTGACCCCGAGGAACGACACCGGAATGGCCAGATTGTTGACGATGTGCAGCATCGCGATGGTGACGATGAAGGCGAGATAGAACCAGTTCGCCACATAGATATGCGGCTCCTTGCGCTTCACGATCGTGCCCAGGAAGGTGATCAGATAGGCCACCCATACGACGGTCAGCCAAAGGTCCACATACCATTCGGGCTCGGCATATTCGCGGCCCTGGGTGATCCCCAGAAGATAGCCGGTCGCGGCCATCACGATGAACAGCTGATAGCCCCAGAACACGAACCAGGCCAGATCGCCGCCGAACAGCCGCGCACGGGAGGTGCGCTGGACAACATAGAATGACGTGGCCAGCAGCGCGTTTCCGCCAAAGGCGAAAATCACCGCCGATGTGTGCAGTGGACGGGTCCGGCCGAAATTGAACCAGGGTTCGATGTTGAGATCCGGATAGGCGAGCTGAAAGGCGACAACGACGCCCACCAGAAAGCCGACAATACCCCAGAAGGTGGTGGCAATGATGCCGTAACGGACAACCTCGTCGAAGTAGCCGGATTTGTCATCGGCCGTTTCGCCCGAGGCGGGTGAGAATTGGATTCGCCGCAGCAACAGCACTGTGCTCACCAGAAGGACGAAGAACAAGACCCACATATGGGCCGCGAACAGATCGTCCTTGGCGAAAGCCACGCCGAGCAATGCCAGAAAGGCACCTATGCCCACGGCGATTGTTTCGAAAGCGTATTTCATGGTTGGTATCCCCCAGGGGTATTAGACAAACCGGGATGGACCGCGCCGCACCTGTCCCCTTCAGACAAGCCGCCCGGATCCACCAGGCTGCGGCACAAATCGCAGAGCTTGGCCGCCGCCGCCTTGATCCAAGTCAAGGACGCTGTCTGATCCCGACCTTAGTCTTGGATGCAGAGGGAAGAACAATGAGCACAAGTGTGCCTTCCGGAAGGTACGCTTCACCACTGGGATGATCGGCTGATGACCAATGAGGCAACAATTCGGCTGGCGCATGGGGAAAACCCGATCGCCGCCCTGCGAAAGGCGCACAAGGAGCAATTGCTGCTGTGCGACAGGCTTGAAGAGATCGCCGATTCCCTTCCCGACAGCGTCAACCGGCAAAAATGCATCTATGCCGCGCGCGCACTTGGCCCGATGATACGCGGTGTTCACCGTTTCGAGGAAAGCGTCATCTTTCCGATGATATCCAAACGGCTGTGCGGGCTCGAGGACATCGAGACAACACTGACCCGGCTCCGGTTTGAGCATTGCGAAGATGAGTGCTTTGCCGAAGAGCTGACCGAGGCCCTGCACGCGCTGGGCACCGGCAGGGAAGAGATCAATATCGAGGCGACCGGATATATGCTGCGCGGTTTTTTCGAAGCCATGCGCCGCCACATCGCGTTTGAAAGCGAGCATCTGTTGCGCGAGGCCGCCTTTGAGGACGATCCCGAAGCCGCCGGCATTCATGGGTCGCACGCCCACCACTAAGGCCCGGCCCCGTCCGTTCCATACAATCACCGTCCGTTCGATATGATACCGGCGCCATTGGCGTCCGGCGAGCCCACTCGCGATATCGTGGCAACTCTCCTACAATAGTCTCCTGCATCGCCGATTCGATCCTGCCCGCTGAGTCAATGTCTCAAGGTGCGATTTCGCTGGTTTGAATTTGCCGTCCTGTGGACAATGTGAACAACGTGCACAGCCGGACTTTTTTGCCTGTGTCCTAGGACTCAGGGAACAACGCCGGTTAAACCGGTCGCAGGATCAATCGGGGCCGGTTGCGCGAAGGACGAAACTGAAAATGAATGACGCCGCACGAAAGATAGAGACGATTCCGGCCCGGGCGGAGAAAAGCCCGCTGTTTCGCGAGGCGCCGTCCAACATCGAGGCCGAACAGGCGCTTCTGGGTGCGATACTGGTCAACAATGACGCCTTCTATCGCGTCTCGGACTTTCTCAAGCCCGAACATTTCCAGGAACCCCTGCACCGCAAGATCTATGATGTTGGCGGCGACATCATCCGCATGGGCAAGACCGCCAACCCGGTGACGATCAAGACCTTCCTGCCCGCCGATTCCAAGGTTGGCGACATGACCGTGGCGCAATATCTCGCCCGCCTTGCCACCGAAGCCGTGACCATCATCAATGCAGAGGACTATGGCCGCGCCATCTATGATCTGGCCCAGCGCCGCGCGCTGATCTCGATTGGCGAGGACATGGTCAACATCGCTTTTGACGCGCCGCTCGACATGCCGCCCAGCACCCAGATCGAGGATGCCGAGCGGCGGCTCTTCGAACTGGCCGAGACCGGCCGCTACGATGGCGGCTTCCAGTCTTTCAACGATGCGGTCTCCCTGGCCATCGACATGGCCGGTGCCGCCTATCAGCGCGATGGCGGCCTGTCGGGCATTTCCACGGGCATTTCCTCGCTCGATGCGCGTATGGGCGGCTTGCAGCATTCCGACTTGATCGTGCTTGCCGGACGTCCGGGCATGGGCAAGACCTCGCTTGCCACCAACATCGCCTTCAACATCGCCCAAGCCTATGAAGGCGAAGTCCAGGCAGATGGCTCGATGAAGGCCAAGAACGGCGGCGTTGTCGGCTTCTACTCACTCGAAATGTCGTCCGAACAGCTCGCCACCCGTATCCATCTCCGAGCAGACCGAGATCTCCTCGTCCAGATCCGCCGCGGCGAGATCAACGAAGCCGATTTCGAAAAGCTGGTCGGCTGCTCGCAGATGATGCAGAAGATCCCGCTGTTCATCGACCAGACCGGTGGTATTTCGATCGCCCAGCTCTCGGCGCGCGCCCGGCGTCTCAAGCGCCAGCGCGGGCTGGATGTGCTGGTGATCGACTATATTCAGCTGATGACCGGCTCGGGCAAATCCAGCGACAACCGGGTGCAGGAAATCACCCAGATCACCACCGGCCTGAAGGCGCTGGGCAAGGAACTCAATGTTCCCATCATCGCGCTCTCACAGCTCTCGCGTCAGGTGGAAAGCCGCGAGGACAAGCGGCCACAGCTCTCCGACCTTCGTGAATCGGGCTCGATCGAGCAGGACGCCGACGTGGTGCTGTTCGTGTATCGCGAGGAATACTACGTCAAGAACGGTGAGCCGCGCCGCACGGCGGAAGAAATCACCGCTGACATCAAGACGCCGGAATATCTCGCCTGGGAAGAGAAGATGCTCAAGGTCAAGGGCACCGCCGACGTCATCATCGCCAAGCAGCGTCACGGCCCCACCGGCACAGTGCAGCTGGGCTTCCAGGCGGAATTCACCCGCTTTGCGGATCTTGCCGATTCGTCCTACGCCCAATTTATCCATGATGAGTAGGTCTGGCTGAGTGTCGCCGTCACAAGCCCCGCCCGATCCGGGCGCCGCCACCACGCGCATGAGCGTTGACCTGACTGCGCTGGCGGCCAATTGGCTATCGCTGCGCGAGCTCTCGGGGAGCGCCCGCTGCGGCGCGGCGGTCAAGGCCGACGGCTACGGCATTGGCGCCATCGAGGCGGCGTCCCGTCTGGCCCGCGAGGGCTGCCGCGATTTCTTTGTCGCCGACGCCAATGAAGGCGCCAGCCTGCGACCGCATCTTCCTGACGTGCGAATCCATGTGCTCAATGGCGTCTTTGAGGACTCCTTTGCCCAGATCCTCGCGCATGATCTTGTCCCGGTGATCAATTCAACCGAGCAAGCCGCTTTCTGGACGGGCACCGCGGATGGCCGGGCTTACGCGCTGCATATCGACACCGGCATGAACCGGCTCGGCCTGACGCCGGAACAGGCTGCCGCATATGCCCAAAGCGACGCGCCGCCCCCTGCCCTGCTGATGAGCCATTTCGCCTGCGCCGACGAGCCCGGTCATCCGCTCAATGCCCGCCAGATCGAGATGTTCGAGGCGCTGAAAGCCTGCTTTCCCAGCATCGAGGCAAGTCTTGCCAATTCAGCCGGAATCCATCTGGGCAAACCCGCCCATCATGATCTCACCCGTCCGGGCATCTCGCTCTATGGCGGCAACCCGGTCGCTGACGCCAATCCGAAGATGCGCCCGGTCGTCACCGCCGAAACCCGTGTGCTCCAGATCCGTCAGGCCAGGGCCGGTCAGCCGGTGAGCTATGGCGCAGCGCATTTCCTGAGCCGCGACAGCCGCATTGCTGTGTGTGGCATCGGCTATGCTGACGGGTTTCTGCGAGCCGGATCGGGTGCCGGTGTGCCATTGAGGTCGGCAGCACCGAAGGGTGCTTTCGGCGCAATCAATGGCAAGCGCGTTCCGGTGATCGGCAAGATCACCATGGATCTGACGATGTTCGATGTGACTGATCTTGGCGAAGACGAGATCGGTGCAGGCAGTTGGATCGAGTTGTTCGGCCCGACGATCTCGCTTGAGGAGGCGGCGCAGGCCGCAGGGACGATCAGCTACGAAATGCTGACCTCGCTCGGACGCCGCCATGCACGGCGCTATACCGGCTGATTCCGCCAGCGGGACATCAGACATTCACTTGGATGACCGGCGGGAAACAGAACAAACAGTGGACAAACAGCCGTCTTCCTGACAAACCGGCATTTCAAACAAAGGGAGCATCCTCTTGGCCAAAACCCGCACCCAATTCGTCTGTCAGGCCTGTGGCACCGTGCATACACGCTGGGCCGGCAAATGCGATGGCTGCGGCGAATGGAACACCATTGTCGAGGATGATCCGTCCGCGGGCGTCGGCGGCGGTCCCGGTCAGGCCGCACGCAAGGGCCGGGCCGTTGCGCTCGCCAGTCTGTCCGGCGAGATCGAGGAAGCGCCGCGCATACCGACAAGGGTCAGCGAGCTTGACCGGGTCACCGGTGGCGGCTTTGTGCGCGGATCAGCCGTGCTGGTGGGCGGCGATCCGGGAATCGGCAAATCCACGCTGCTCATGCAGGCCGCCGCCGCGCTTGCCCGGCAGGGACACCGGGTGATCTATGTTTCCGGCGAAGAGGCGGTCGCCCAGGTCCGGCTCAGGGCGCAACGGCTGGGCGCGGCCGATTCGGGCGTGCTGCTGGCCGCCGAAACCAATGTCGAGGATATCCTCGCCACATTGGCGGAAGGCAAACGTCCCGATTTCGTCATCATTGATTCGATTCAGACGCTGTGGAGCGATCTGGCGGGCTCCGCACCGGGCACCGTGACCCAGGTGCGCACCGGTGTTCATGCCATGGTGCGCTACGCCAAGCAGACCGGTGCGGCCATGGTCCTGGTCGGCCATGTCACCAAGGATGGCCAGATTGCAGGACCGCGCGTGGTCGAACACATGGTCGACGCCGTGCTCTATTTCGAGGGCGATCGGGGCCATCACTACCGCATTCTGCGCACGGTGAAGAATCGCTTTGGCGCGACCGACGAGATCGGGGTGTTCGAGATGTCGGACAAGGGATTGCGCGAAGTTGCCAATCCATCCGAGCTTTTTCTGGGCGAACGCAACGCAAAAGCCCCCGGTGCTGCCGTGTTTGCCGGCATCGAAGGCACCAGGCCGGTGCTGGTCGAAGTTCAGGCACTGGTCGCCCCCTCAAGCCTCGGCACACCACGCCGGGCGGTGATCGGCTGGGATTCATCGCGGCTCGCCATGATCATCGCCGTGCTTGAAGCCCATTGCGGTGTTCGCCTAGGCAGCCATGATGTCTATCTCAACATCGCGGGCGGCTACCGGATCGGTGAACCGGCAGCTGACCTGGCGGTGGCCGCTGCCCTTGTTTCCTCGCTTGCCGGGCTTGCCCTTCCTGCCGATTGCGTCTATTTCGGCGAAGTGAGCCTGTCGGGGGCAATCCGACCGGTCGCGCAAACCGGTTTGCGGTTGAAGGAAGCCGAAAAACTCGGGTTTGCAAGTGCGGTGCTGCCTTCGGGTTCGGCCGATCTGCCGTCCAACCGCGGCGGCAGCCTTGCGCTGATGGAGGGCCTGCCGGATCTGGTGGTCCGCATCGCCGGATCGAAAGCCGCCGGGTTGACCGGAGGTGAAGAGGACTAAACTGATCTCGGCCCATCCGGCACCTTGGAATGGTGATGGGGGGCGGAGCCGGAACGGAACGCGATATATGCCCATTACCCTTCTCGACGGCATCCTGATTGCCATCACTCTGTTTTCGGCAGTGCTCGCCATGGTGCGCGGCTTTTCGCGCGAAGTCCTTGCGGTTGCCTCCTGGATTGCCGCAGCGGCTGCAGCCTATCTGCTTTATCCGGTCCTGACGCCCTTCGCGCTGCAGTACACCTCTTCTGACAAGATCGCGATGATCGGTTCGGCAGCGGTGATCTTTCTGGTGGCGCTGATTGTCGTTTCCTACATCACCATGCGGATCGCCGATTTCATTATCGACAGCCGCATCGGCGCACTCGACCGGACCCTGGGCTTCGTCTTCGGTGCGGCGCGTGGTGTGCTGCTGGTCGTCGTGGCGATGCTGTTCTTCAACTGGCTGGTGCCTGCACCCAAGCAGCCTGAATGGGTGGCGACGGCCAAGTCCAAGCCAATGCTCGATACGCTCGGTGCGCGGCTGGTCAACATGCTGCCCGATGATGCAGATGCGACTATTCTCGAGCGGTTGCGTGGCAGCGGCTCTGACGAACCCGTTGCCGAGGATGCACCCGCCACAAGCGGATGATTGTTTCCGTCCGGGATCACTCCGGCCGGCCTGCAGGGAAAGGTCCGACGACATGACTGACACAGGATCCCTTGATACCGAACCTGATGGCCCCGACCTTCAGAGCGGCACCCTCAACCCGGCGGAGAACGAGGCTGACTGCTTCCATGATGAATGCGGTGTGTTTGGCATTTTCGGCAAGCAGGATGCCGCAGCCGTGGTCACCCTCGGCCTGCATGCGCTCCAGCATCGGGGCCAGGAAGCAGCGGGTATCGTCTCCTTCAACGGTCAGCAGTTTTCGGTCGAGCGCCATGTCGGCCTGATTGGCGACACCTTCACCAAGCGTTCGGTCATGGACCGCCTTCCCGGCGACCGCGCCATTGGCCACACCCGTTATTCGACAACCGGTGGCGAAGGCCTGCGCAACGTCCAGCCGTTCTTTGCCGAGTTTGCCGGCGGCGGCTTTGCCATTGCCCACAATGGCAACATCACCAACGCCCTGACCGTGCAGCGCGAACTGCAACAGCGCGGCTCCATATTTGCCTCGACCTCGGACACCGAAACGATCCTGCATCTGATCGCGGTCAGCGAGAAGAGCCGCATCGTGCCCAAATTCATTGATGCCATCACCCGGCTCGAAGGCGCCTATTCGCTGGTCGGACTGTCGGAGAAGAAGATGATCGGCGCGCGCGATCCTCTGGGCATCCGGCCTCTGTGCATCGGCGATCTCGATGGCGCCTATATCCTGGCCTCCGAAACCTGCGCGCTCGACATCATCGGCGCGCGTTTCGTGCGCGAGGTCGAACCGGGCGAAGTGGTGGTGATCACCGGCAAGGGAATCGAGAGCCATTTCCCGTTTGAAAAGCAGCCGCCGCGGCTTTGCATTTTCGAATATGTCTATTTCGCCAGGCCCGACTCGACCATCGACAACCGCAATGTCTATGATTCCCGAAAGCGGATCGGCGAGGAACTGGCCAAGGAATGCCCGGTCGATGCCGATGTGATCATCCCGGTGCCGGATTCCGGAACCCCCGCCGCGATCGGTTTTGCACAACAGGCCAACCTGCCTTTTGAGCTCGGCATTATCCGCAACCATTATGTCGGGCGCACCTTCATCGCGCCGTCCTCGGCAATCCGGCATATGGGCGTCAAGCTCAAGCTCAATCCCAACAAGAGCATGATCGAAGGCAAACGCGTGGTGCTGGTCGATGATTCCATCGTCCGCGGCACCACCAGCCAGAAGATCGTGCAGCTTGTCCGCGAAGCCGGCGCCCGCGAAGTGCATATGCGCATAGCATCCCCGCCGACCATGTCGTCGTGTTTTTACGGTGTGGACACACCGGAAAAGGCGCAGCTTCTGGCTTCACGGATGTCGGTTGATGCGATGGCGGATTTCATTCGTGTCGACAGCCTCGGGTTTGTCTCCATCGACGGCCTGTATCGCGCTGTGCGTGAACCCGGCCGCAACGCCGAATGCCCGCAGTTCTGCGACGCCTGCTTTACCGGCGAATACCCGACAACGCTCACCGATCAGCAGGATCAGGGCAATGTCCGCAGCCTCTCGCTGCTGGCCAACAACGGATAGTTTCTCAGCATGGCATCTCTCGAAGGACGCATCGCGCTCGTCACCGGCGCTTCCCGTGGCATTGGGTACTGGACCGCCCTGGCGCTCGCAAAACAAGGCGCGCATGTCATCGCGATTGCCCGCACCACAGGCGGACTGGAAGAACTCGACGACGAGATCCAGAAAGCCGGCGGCTCGGCTACGCTGGTGCCGATGGACCTGACCGACATGCCGGCCATCGACCGGCTCGGCGGCGCGATCAATGACCGCTGGGGCAAGCTCGACATTCTCGTCGCCAATGCAGGCGTATTGGGCACCATCTCGCCGGTCGGCCATGTCGAGGCAAAGGTGTTTGACAAGGTCATGGCCGTCAATGTGACCGCCACCTGGCGGGTGATCCGCTCGGTGGAACCGCTGCTGATCAAGTCGGAAGCCGGACGGGCGCTGATCCTGTCATCGGGCGTTGCCCATTCGGCCCGCGCATTCTGGGGACCTTACGCCGCCTCAAAGGCTGCCGTCGAAACGCTGGCGCGGGTCTGGGCAGCGGAAACCGAGAAGACCGCACTCAACGTCAATTCCATCGACCCGGGCGCCACACGCACCGCGATGCGGGCACAAGCGATGCCGGGCGAGAATCCGGACACCTTGCCTCATCCTTCAGAGGTTGCGGCAAAGCTGATCCCGCTGTGCATGACCGATTGCATCGAGACCGGAAAACTGTTCCGCGTCGCCGAGAACCGCTTTTTCGACTACCGCCTGCCGGAATAGGCGCTTCGGTGGTTCGAATGCGATCCATCATTCCTCTTCCATACTCCTCTGATCAGCCTTAGGCTCGGTTCAGGAGCATCTCTGTACCCTTTCCCGTCATTCATTTGACCGGGATCCAGGTGCAATTGGAGGAGGATGGATGACCGGTTTGGCGGTGACGTTGCTTGTCTTGGCGCTTGCGGCTTATCTGATAGCAGCCTACCGGCTTGCAAATCAGCGCAGCCTTTCATTGCCGCAGGGAATTGCGCTGTTGAAGCTGCGCCTGCTGCTGCGATTGCAACTGCCTGACGATGCCATCCTTCGCGAACCCACAGGCAACGAAACCGGCCCTGTCATCCACCTCTATTCACGTCAGTCTGGCCTGGACGCCGCCGTGTTGTGGAGTGTACTTGACCGCAACTGCCTGCATCTTCTGACCGACGACGACCGGAATGCGTTCAGCCTGTTCGGCTTCAGGCTCTTCGCCCGCACCGCCGGTATCAGTGATGCAAACGCCCTGACCGAAGCGCTGGCTTCCGGCGCATCAGTGACCGTGCCGTTTCCACCCGACATTGAACCCGCAACGGCAACGCTCGCCCGCTACGAGACCCTCGCGGCCCTGGCGCGGGAGCACGGCGCGCCGTTCCGCGCGCTGCATGTGGGTGGCTCCGTCTTCTCACTGTGGTCAGCGCGCCCTGCTGCCGAGGCCCCACGGGCCCTCTTGCCATGGCTGAGGCTGGCCGTCTCTCCCGCCCTTGATCTTGCCGATCCCGCTCCGCCCGAAAACGGTGCGACCGGCCCGCGCGACGAGGACCGGATCCATGACCTCCTGGCGCTGGCCCGGTTTGGCAGCAATGATCTTGATCGCGGCCTGTTCCTCGCCTTTCGCGATGCAGCCGATCGCTACGGCAATGCGGGTCCGGTGCTCGAGGACGCTCTGGGCGGCAAGCTCACCTACAAGCGTCTGCTGATCGGCGCACGGGCGCTCGGGGCGCGCTTTGAGAAGATGAGCGCCCCCGGTGAAGCACTGGGTGTGCTGTTGCCCAACGCCAACGCGGTGATGGTGACCTTTCTCGCAATCCAGTCGGCCGGACGCGTGGCGGCCATGCTCAACTACACCGCCGGCCCTGCAGCCATTTTGTCAGCGCTCTCGACCGCACAGATAAGGACCGTGCTCGCAAGCCGTGCCTTTATCGAAAAAGCAGATCTTCAAGGCGTGGTGGAGGCGATTGAGAAGGCCGGCTGCACCATCGTCTGGCTCGAAGAGCTGCGCGAAAGCATCGGGGCCTTGGAAAAAGCGCGCGCCTTTGCAGGCTGGCGCAGGCCGCTGCGGCCGGTCAGGGCAAGCGATCCGGCGGTGATTCTGTTCACTTCGGGTTCGGAGGGAACGCCCAAGGGCGTGGTGCTCTCACACCGCAACATTCACGCCAATGCAGCCCAGGCCGAAGCCCGGATCGACATCTCCGTGCGCGACAAGCTGTTCAATGTGCTGCCGGTGTTTCATTCATTCGGTCTGACCGGCGGTGCGATCCTGCCGCTGCTGTATGGCGTGCGGCTGTTCTTCTACCCCTCGCCGCTGCACTACCGCATCATCCCGGCGGTGGCGCGCGAGATCAAACCGAGCATCATGTTCGGCACCGACACGTTCCTTTCGGGCTATGCGCGCACCGCCAAGGACACAGACTTTGCCAGCCTCCGATTGATCGTGGCGGGTGCGGAGGCCGTGCGCGCGGAAACCAGGCGGATCTACCAGGAGCGCTTCGGCGCGCGCATCATTGAAGGTTTCGGGATGACCGAGACCTCCCCGGTGGCGGCGGTCAATTCCGGAAGTCATTTCAAGGATGGAACCGTTGGCCGGCTTCTGCCCGGCATGAAGCTCAGGCTGGAGCCGGTCGAGGGGATCAACGAAGGCGGGCGGCTTTTTGTTGCCGGGCCGAACACGATGCTTGGCTATATGCTTTCAGCCGAACCGGGCGTTCTCAAACCGTTGGAAGACGGCTGGCACGATTCCGGCGACATCGTCGCGGTTGACGACAACGGCTTCATCGCCATTCGCGGCCGTGCCAAGCGGTTCGCCAAGATTGCCGGTGAAATGATCTCGCTCGGCGCGGTGGAAATCATGGTGCAGAAACTCTGGCCCGAGGATGTCCATGCGGCGGTCGCGGTGGAGGACCGGCGCAAGGGCGAGCGGATCGTGCTGGTCACCACCAGAATGCCGGCGCTGCGCGAGGAGTTGCGGGACTACTCACGCCGCTTCGGGGCCACCGATCTGATGGTGCCCGGCGAAATCGTCAATGTGCCCGAGATTCCCGTGCTGGGATCAGGCAAGACGGACTATGTGACCGCGCAAAAAATCGCCGATCAGTGGGTCAGCGCCCACCGCGCAGGCCGCAAGGTGGAGTGACGGAGCTCCGGTCACACCCTTTCAGGTCTTGGAGCTTCAGGTGGATGAACCGTCGGCATCATCACCACCGGCTCTGGTGTCATCGCTGCCACCTTGCCCAGCCTTGGCGGCAGCGGATTGGCGCGACCGCGGCCCATATTTCTTTGACCATGCACGCGCCCCGAAAGGCAAGGAAACCAGATAGCCAATGGCCGTCAGCGTCAGCGTTTCCCAGGTGAAGCTCATCAGCAGCGAGACATAGACCACTGCGACCAGGATGAACGGCATCACCAGATCACGCCGCACCTTCACGCCCGCACCCTTGCCGGAATAGACCGGGACACGGCTGACCAGCAGGAAACCGACAAACATCGTATAGGCGGCGGCCACAAAGCCCGTGGTACGGTCAATCGGCAATCCGAGAAAGCCGAAATAGATCGGCAGCAAGACCAGCATGGCGCCCGCCGGTGCAGGCACGCCAACGAAGTAATAGTTCTGCCAGGCGGTCTTAACGCCGCTTTCCGAGATCACATTGAACCGCGCAAGCCTGAGTGCTGCGGCGATGGCATAGACAATGGCCGCAATCCAGCCGAAGGACCGCGCCTGGTCGAGAATGAAGACGTAAAGTACAAGCGCCGGCGCCACACCGAAATTGACGATATCGGCGAGCGAATCCATCTGCGCACCGAATTTCGACTGGGCCTTGAGCAGCCGCGCCACCCGCCCGTCAATGCCATCGAGAAAGGCTGCGATCAGAACCATCCCGACCGCCAGTTCGAACCGGTTCTCGAAAGCAAGCCGGATGCCGGTCAGGCCCGCGCAGATCGCCAGAACCGTTATCAGGTTCGGGATCAGCATCCGGAACGGAATTTCCCTCAACCGCGGTCCCCTGCCCCCGTGGCCGGGGTCATGGTCATCATAGGGTGGAAACGGCGTCTGCATCTTCGAGATCCTTCTTCCGTGCTTTCCGCATCAATCGCGGTGGCTGACCACCGGTCCCTTGGAGGACCCGAACTCGGCAAGCATAGTTTCGCCCGCAATCGCAGTCTGTCCGACGCTCACCAGCGGCCGCGCGGTGGCAGGCAGGAACACATCGAGCCGCGATCCGAAGCGGATCAGGCCAAACCGTTCACCCGCATCAAGCTGTTCGCCTTCTTCGCTCCAGCACAGGATACGCCGCGCCACCAGACCCGCAATCTGCACCACGCCGATGTCGCCATGGCGCTCGGTCTCGATCACCAGACCGCTGCGCTCGTTCTCGCTGCTGGCCTTGTCGAGTTCAGCATTGAGGAACGAGCCCTTCGAATAGACCTTGCTCTTGATCCGCCCGGCAACCGGTGCGCGGTTCACATGGCAATTGAACACATTCATGAACACCGAAATGCGAAGCATGTCTTCGCTGCCAAGCCCGAGTTCAGCCGGCGGCGTCATCCGCACCACCGATGACACCCGCCCATCGGCCGGGCTGATCACCAGATCCTCATCGATCGGCGTCACGCGTTCCGGGTCACGGAAAAAATAGGCACACCATGCCGTCAGCACCATGCCGATCCAGAACAAGGGATCGGCGATCAGGCCCAGCAGCAGCGAGGCACCAAAAAACATCGCCACAAAGCGATAGCCTTCCTTGTGAACAGGAACCAGGCTGTTGCGGACGCTGTCAATGATGCTCATGGTTGAAATCCCTCGCGAACTCGATGGCTGTGCCTAACCCAATTCAGCCCGCTGTGAAAACCGATTTCGTGTGCTTGGGTCAAAACAAATGCGGAATATGCATCAAACGAGGCGCTTGGTCGCAGAATTTTGAGCTTTGAAAGGGTGTCAAACCTGCTCACTGGCGAAGATGGTGATGCGAACCAGGTAGCGCTAAGTGAAAGTCTGAGCTAGGTTTTAACCAGAACATGCAAGCGACAGAGCAACATCAGTCAGGAGCCCAAGATATGTCAGATCCTGACCAGAGCCTCTTCGAGCCACTCACTCTTCCCTGCGGTATCACGCTCAAGAACCGGATCTCGAAATCAGCGATGTCCGATTCGCTTGGCGACGGCACCGGGCACCCAACCGCAGCCCAGATCAGGCTCTATGAACGCTGGGCGGAAGGCGGCGCCGGCCTGTCGATCATCGGCGAGGTGCAGGCGGATCCGGGCTTCGCCGAAAAGCCGGGAAACCTGGTTCTGAACCACAACTCCGATCTCGCGCGTTTTCACGATCTGACCCGCCGCGGCACGGCAAATGGCATGCACCTCTGGCCCCAGCTCGGCCATGCAGGGGCAATGGCTTATCCGCCGATCAGCAATCCAAAGGGGCCAAGCGCACTCGATCTGCCAGGATTGGCGGCTTCCGCGATGACCGCTGACGAAATTGCCGCCTTGCCTGCGCAATTTGCGCAAACCGCAAAGCTTGCTCAATCGGCCGGCTTCACCGGTGTCCAGGTCCATGCGGCGCACGGCTTCCTGCTCAGCCAGTTTCTTTCGCCTCTCTTCAATCGCCGCGAAGATGGCTATGGCGGCTCCATCGAAAACCGGATGCGGCTGCTCCTGGAGGTCATCGACGCGGTGCGCAATGCGCTCGGCCCTGACATGCCGATTGCAGTCAAGCTCAATGCCACGGATCAGCTTGAGGGCGGTCTTGGTCAGGAGGATGCGCTTACGGTTGCCGCAGCCCTTGACGCGACCGGCATCGACCTGCTCGACATCAGTGGCGGGACCTACTTCCCCGGCGCGAAATCGGCATCGGACAGCGGCGGCAAGGGGCCCTATTTCCTGGATTTCGCAAAACGCGCCCGGCAAGTGACCCGCAAGCCGCTCATGGCAACAGGCGGTTTCAAGACATTGGCGCAGGCCTCAGATGCGGTGTCGAGCGGCACCGTCGATATGGTCGGACTGGCACGAGCCCTTGCGCTTGAACCCGGTCTTCCGGCCCTGTGGCAGCAGGGCAAGATGCCGGAGCCGGCATTCCCGCGGTTTCAAGATCCGCCGGAAGGAGGCGTCACGGCCTGGTACACGATGTGTCTGACGGCCATCGGCGAGAACGGCCCAGCGCCGGACACTGCGAAGCTGGATGAGGCAATTGCCATTTACGAAGCGCGCGACCGGACACGCACGGACATCTGGCGCAGGACATTCGGTTAGAACATCAGCGCCAAAGCGCATCACGCATCGTCAACTTCCGGCGTGCGGCGGCGATTGATGACACCCAACTCATCCGCCTCACGCATCCGCTTGAGCTGCTCCTCAGCCTCTGTCGCCTCGCGCTGGCGGTCCCACATCGAGGCATAGAGCCCCTTGTGTTCCAGCAATTCGGAATGGCGGCCGCGTTCGGCAATCACGCCATCCTTGAGCACGATGATTTCATCAGCACTCACCACAGTCGACAGCCGGTGGGCGATCACAACCGTGGTGCGCCCCTTGGAGACAAAATCGAGTGCGGCCTGAATTTCCTGTTCGGTCGCGGTATCAAGCGCCGATGTTGCCTCATCAAGGATCAGGATCGGCGGCGCCTTGAGGATCGTCCGGGCGATGGCGACACGCTGCTTTTCGCCGCCCGAGAGTTTCAGCCCGCGCTCGCCAACCATGGAGTTGAAGCCCTCGGGAAGGGTTTTGATGAAGCCGCTGATCTGCGCCAGATCCGCGGCGTTGGTCACTTCCTCTTCGCTGGCGCCAACCCGGCCATAGCGAATGTTGTAGGCGATGGTGTCGTTGAACAGCACCGTGTCCTGCGGCACCATGCCGATCGCCGCGCGAAGGCTCTTCTGGGTCACGTCATTGACGTTCTGCCCATCAATCGAGATCGCCCCCGACTGGATGTCGTAGAAACGGTAGAGCAGCCGTGAGATCGTCGATTTGCCCGCGCCCGACGGCCCGACGATGGCAATGGTCTTGCCAGCCGGCACCTCGAAGGAAATGCCCTTGAGGATCGGCCGTGCCGGATCATAGCTGAAATTGACGTTGTCGAAACGGATCGAGCCATCACCAACCACCAGGGATTTGGCGCCCGGCGCGTCCTTGACCTCCGGCTCGACATCGAGAAGCTCGAACATCTGCTCGATGTCGGCAAGGCCCTGGCGGATTTCCCGATAGACGAAGCCGATGAAGTTGAGCGGCACCGACAATTGCATCAGCATGGCATTGATGAAGACGAAATCACCGAGCGTCTGCTCACCGGCCTGCACAGCCATGGCCGACATCACCATCATGATCGTCATGCCGACGCCGAAGATCACGCCCTGGCCCATGTTCAACCATCCCAGCGAGGTCCAGACCTGGGTAGCGGATTTCTCGTAGCCGGCCATCGAGGCATCGAACCGGCGGGCTTCCATGTCCTCATTGCCGAAATATTTGACGGTTTCGAAATTGAGCAGCGAATCGACAGACTTGGTGTTGGCGTCCGTATCCGACTCGTTCATCGACCGGCGAATGGCGATGCGCCAGTCCGACGCCCGCACGGTGAACCAGATGTAGAACCACACCGTGACCGCAGTCACCGCAACATAGGACCAGCCATAGGCCACGCCGAAAATGATGGCAGTCAGCGCAAATTCTATCAGCGTCGGCGCGGTGTTGAGAATGGTGAAGCGGACAATGGTCTCGATACCCTTGGTGCCGCGCTCAATCACCCGCGACAGCCCGCCGGTGCGCCGCTCGAGATGGAAGCGCAGCGACAGCTCATGCATGTGCACAAAGGTCTTGAATGCGAGCTGGCGCACCGCATGCTGGCCAACCCGGGCGAACAGCGCATCGCGCAGCTGGTTGAAACCCCACTGAACAATGCGCACCACATTGTAGGCCACCACCAGCATCACCGGCGTGGCAAGCGCCACCGGAACCCAGCCAGGTGCAGCAAACTCACCATTGAGCGCGTCCGTGGCCCATTTGAAGAAATAGGGAACGGTGATCAGCACAATCTTCGACAACAGCAGGAAAAGCGCCGCCCACAACACCCGCATCTTCAGATCCGGACGATCCGCCGGCCACATATAGGGCCACAGGTTCTTGAGCGTGCCGATAGGATTGCCCTGATCAGCGGAGACTGTCTTGGAAGCCAAATCAAATGTCCTTGTTGACGTCCTGCGGCATGCTCGCATCCGCATGACATGAAATTCTGCCGGAATCACAGCCGAGGCCGTTGGCGCGATTCCCGCTGCAGCAATGATCGATTGTCTCACCGATATCGCCGGCCAGTTCACCCAGCGCAGCCGCGTTGATCCGGTAGCAGGAACGCGGCCGCTCCGGTCGATAACTTATCAGCCCCGCTTCGACCAGCACCTTGAGATGTTGCGACACGGTCGATTGCGCCATGCCGACCTGAGATACCATTTCCTTGACACAGCAACTCTGCATGGAGCCGATCTGCCTGAGCAAACGCAGCCTGACCGGATGACCAAGTGCCGCGAGCTTGCGCGCCACTTCCTCATCGCGTTGGTCGAAACTGTTTGCCTGGCCATTCATCGTTCATCGGCGATATACGATGAACCCCTCAGGGTCAAGCGCGGATGTCGATTGCACAGTTGAAGTCTTGCGACCGCCTTTTGGAATATGGGCCGGACAGATCAAAAAGCCAGCTCTGTCCGAACTGGTTCAGTCGCCAACAAGAGGATCGGCCAGCCTGACCTCTGCCGGTCGCAGGCCGGACCGGCCATCGCGTCGCCGCAACAACGTCAGCGCAGGCTCTCGCCATCAAGCCGCTTGCGGTGCAGTTCCTCGGCATTATCCAGCGGCGTTTCAGGCACGGAAAACACCTGACCGGGCTGAATCCGGTCGGGATTGCGGATCTGTGAGCGATTGGCGAGATAGATCGTCGTGTAGCGCACACCCTGACCATAGGTCCGGCGCGAGATCTGCCACAAGGTGTCACCGCGGCGGATAATCACCGCACCCGGTGCCGAGGCCAGGGGGGCCTGCTGGATCGTGCGCGGCTCGTTCACCGAACCATCCGTCGCCACCTCATTGGCAACGGCAACACCAATCTGAGACGGCGTGGACAGCGCGGTGCGCGCCTGGCCAAGCATCTCTCGCATGTCAGCCATGTCACCTGTCAGAATATCCGAGCCTGCGTCCACCCCCTCAGCACCGGTTCCGGATTCGAGAAGCACCAGAGCGGCTTTCGCCTGTGCCCGCATCGATTCGGCAATTGCAAGCGCTTCAGCACTGCTTTCGCCGGCAAGATCCGCCATTGCGGCCATCTTGAGCTTTTCCAGCGCAGCCTCGCGCGCCGCGGCAATATCAGCAGACTCCGGCGCAACCTCGGCCGAGACCATTTGCTCAAGTGCGGTAATCGCCGCGAAAGCTTCTTCACGCAATTGCGAGATGCCGGCTACATCGGGAAGGATCAATCCTTCGCTTGACGGCCCCGCATCTGCTTCTGTCGCCGCGACTGCTTTCTTAACTGCATCTGCTTCTGACGCCGTGGAAGCATCCTTCGCTGCATCAGCATCCGGCTCAGCCATCGCAACTGCTTCAGCGGGCGCTGGCGACACTGCGGCAAGGGCCTCGCCCTCCGGCCGGTTGAACGGAACGCTCGCACGCAACAGGATCTCTCCGTTGGCGGGATCAATCAGGTCAGCAGTGATAATGTGCTCACCTACTGCCAAATCGGCATCCGCCTCGAGAATGAACCTGCCGTCAGAGTCAGCCTTCTCGGTGCCGATCGCCACGCCATCGGCAGAAACCGTGACCGGATAGCCGGGAGTGGCAGAACCTGCGATAAATATCTTGCTGCCTTCGATCTCAACCGCATCGACGCGAACCGATGGGTCAATTGATGGTTCCGGCGCGGTAGCGTCCGCAACATCACGAGACACTGCCGCCACCTCGGCCTGCTCCACCGCGGTCTGATCGCCACTGCCGGCTGCCGAATTGTCTGGAGTCGGAGTCGCCTCAGGGGCCGCAATTTCAGGACTCTCCGCCTCAATTTGAGGTGCTGACGTTGTCAGCAGGGATGACATTTCCGGCAAAGGCGGGGTTTCGATACCCGCTTCGGAAGCACTCTGCGGTCCGGCTCCACTTGCAATGCCTTCAGCCGACTGCTGATCGCCCGTCGAAGCTGCAGCCACTTCCGTTTCGGGCTCCACAGTCGCTTCAACATCGGAAGCACTGGCCAGATCCGAACCAGCGTTCACATCGGAACCGATATCAACATCAGAGGCACTGGCCACATCTGCAACCGCATCCCCATCATCCGCGTCCGTTGCAGCCGCACGCTGAGCAGGAGCAGATGGTTGCGCAATGATGCGGCTTGCCTTGCCAGGCTTGCTGACCATGGCCAGCAGCTCCCCCTCCGGACTATCCGGTATCGAGACAGTCGCCACCTCCTCGGAAACAATCATGGCACCATTGTCGCCCGTCGTGCGCAACGTGAGCTGGTAGTCACCGGGCGAGAGAGGCGTATCGAGAATCGCGGCGAAATCGCCGCTGGAGCCCACCGAGGCAGAGGCAATCACGGTTTCGCCGTTCATGATGTCGAGCGTTGTGTTGGGTTCAGCCTTGCCGGCAATCACGGTTGAGCCATCGGGCTCGACGCGCAAGACATCGAAGCTCGGCTGCTCCAACATCTCGCCCAGGCTTGCGACTTCAACACTCTCCTCTACGCCCGCATCAGAAGCCGCCTGCGAAGCGTCACCGGACACATCAGTCTGTGTCACCGCGGAATCCTGCGCTTCCGGAGCTTCTTGTGTGCCCGGCTCAGCCGGCGAACTTACGACCTGGCTCGCGACACTGGCAGCGTCCCTCTCCAACAGTTTTGGCACGATGAACACCGCCCCCGCCCCAATGGCAAAAAGCAACCCGAGAAAGGCCTTCAGTCCGGCACTCATGTTCATGTCCATATGCTCCGTCGATCCAGCGGCGCCCCGCCACTGCGTGAAAAACCTATCTGCTTTGGGTATCTGGCACAAGAAAAAGCGATGATCCTTGATGCCCCGGCCTTGACCCTGCCGCAACGCTCATGTCTGTTTCAGGAATGAACACGAAGCCACATTCCATCCGCTCGATATGTGTCTATTGCGGCTCCCAGCCGGGCAGCAACCCCGCGTATCGCACCGCCGCCCAAACGCTCGGCGCGTCCATGGCCAAACATGGTATCGACCTGGTTTATGGTGGCGGCACCAGAGGAATCATGGGTGCTGTCGCCGAATCCGTGATGGCAGCCGGCGGCAAGGCGATAGGCATAATTCCCGAGTTCCTGATGGACAAGGAAGCCTCCCGGCAAGAGCTGGGCAGTCTCAGCGAGCTTCATGTCACTACGGACATGCACCAACGCAAGCACATGATGTTCGAGCGGGCCGATGCATTCGTCACCTTGCCCGGCGGAATCGGCACGCTTGAAGAAATTGTGGAAATCATGACCTGGGGCCAGCTTGGCCGCCACACCAAGCCGATGGTTTTCGCCAATGTGGAGGGTTTCTGGGATCCTCTCAACGCATTGCTCGGCCACATGGCGCAGGAAGGTTTCATTCATACCGCGCATCTGGTTCGCCCGATGGTGATCGACAATGTCGAAGACATCGTCCCCGCAATTCTTGCCGCCAATGGATCACAGAACACCGGTGGTGAAACGGATCTGATCGCAAAATTGTAGCCACAACCTGTTCCGGCAAAGCTCGGAAAACCCGGTCGGCCTGTTGCCCGCTCGGACGGTCAGGTGTGCTGAATATGCGTCATGATCCGTCCAATGAGGACGATTCCAGTAGCACAACCAATAGGAGTGTCAAATCTTAGGATGCTCGTTTAAATTTTCATAAACCATTTCATCAGATAAAAAATTACCCGCAACAAATCAGGTGACCTAGCTTGATTTGGGTTTTCGACATCATGTCGACTCAATAAAAAATGATAATTCTAAATTAGCAATATTGTATATTGCTTCAGCAAGAGTATCAGTAGCCCAATGCCAAGTATAGTAACCAATACCGCTGCGCGCACCGCACTTCTAAACCTTCGCAATATTGACAGTGAAATGGAAAAAACTCAAAACCGTATTGCCACTGGATACCGGGTTAGCAGCGCTGCTGACGATTCGGGTTACTGGTCCATTGCCTCATCCATGCGGTCGGAAAACAAGGTGTTGAGCACCGTCAATGACGGACTCGGACTTGGCGCTGCGATGGTTGACGTGACTTATACGGCGATGGACGCTTCGATCGGCATCGTGGATGAAATCAAGAACAAGATGCTTGCGGCGCTCGAGCCCGGTGTAGACCGGAACAAGCTGCAGCTCGACATTGATCAACTTCAGGAACAGATCATCTCGATTGCAAAATCCGCCAGCTTCTCGGGCGAGAACTGGCTTTATCACGAGCTTGGCAAAAACACTCCGTCGCAAAAGTCGATCGTAGGATCCGTCAACCGTGACGCCTCGGGCAACCTGAAAATGACCACGCTGAATGTCGACACCGAGTTCACCTCTCTGGTCAAACTCGGGTTCGGCGGGCCGGTCGCGACGAGCGGCAACGGGATACTCTCCAACATCAGAACCAACATCGATTACACCGATTCCAGCGGCGCCACTGCCACGGGCACGGCCGCGGGCGGCGTCATCGATTTCGACCTGACTGCAATGACAACCGACCAATTGCTGCTTCAGATCCAGGCGACAGAACTGGCTTCGATCGAACTGATTGATGCGGCTGCGGGGATGGGTGCCTTGAAGAATCGCATAGACATGCAAACCGAGTTTGTGGCCAACCTGATTGAATCGATCGACGCCGGCATCGGCCGCCTCGTCGATGCCGACATGAACAAGGAATCAACGCGGCTCAAAGCCCTGCAGGCCCAGGAACAACTGGGCATCCAGGCCCTCTCGATTGCCAATTCCAGCTCGCAATCGTTCCTCACCCTGTTCAGATAGGCTGGCGCTGCTCATCTGGAATGATCCAGCAAGCCAAAGGCCGACAGGCGCGCGTTGAGGATGATGCACTTTGCGATCACACGGGCGTCTGGGCAGCCTCGGCGGCGCGCCGGATCTTCCGGCTGCGCAACAGCGAGGAGCTGTAGATCGCAAGCGCGGTCCAGATCAGCACGAAAGCCGCCATCTTGTAGGGGCCGAACGGCTCCTTGAAGATGAACACCGCAATCACGAAGATCATGGTCGGCGCGATGTACTGCATGATGCCGATGGTCGACAGCCTGAGCAGCTTGGCGCCGTTGGCGTAGATCATCAACGGAACCGCCGTGACCAGACCGCAGCCAAGAAGCAGCATCACATCGACCATCCCGGTGCCGCCGAAATGTCCGATCCCCGCCATCTGCGCATAGAGGATGAAGCCGATGGCGGGAGGCGTCAGAATCAGCACCTCAAGGAAGAACCCCTGATTGGGGCCGACGGGCAGCGACTTCTTGAAGAAGGCATAAAACCCCCAGGTCAGCGCCAGCCCGACCGACACCCAGGGCACACCGCCGGACTCATAGGCCAGGAGCGCCACCGCGACGATTGCCAAGGCGATCGCAGCCTTCTGCCGCCCATCCAGGCTTTCCTTGAGCAGCACGGCTCCCAGGAAGATTGAAAACAGCGGATTGATATAGTAGCCGAGCGCTGTCTCGATGGCCCGTCCGGCCCCGATAGACCAGACATAAATGCTCCAGTTCACGGTGATCAGCGCCGCAGTGATCAGCGCCATGCCCATGGTCCGCGGAGACCTGAAGGCGGCGCGGATATCCTGCGTCCGGCCAAGCCAGATCAGCACCACCGCGGCAATCGGCACCGACCAGACCACCCGGTGGGCAACCACTTCCAGCGCCGGAATATGCGCCACCGCCTTCATGTAGAACGGCATAAAGCCCCACAACAGATAGGCGGCAAGCGCGAACGCAAAGCCGCGCGGCGTGTCTTCATCTGCAAGAATTGGCAATTTGGACATGAAAACTCCGGCGATCCCGGCCAAACCGGACCGCAGATGCACAGTGCAAAAAGCAGAACTACCTGCCCGCGTCCATCAACACAACGCCACGATTCTGATCAACCCATAACAATGATTGATACGTCCGGGCAGGCTGCTACTCCGCGGCCACCTTCCCCGCAAGTTCGCGGTTCTTCATAAGCTTGAAGGTGATCGAATCCATCAGCGCCTGGAACGAGGCATCTATGATGTTGTCCGACACGCCCACGGTCCACCAGCGCGCGCCGGTTCCATCAGCCGATTCGATCAGAACGCGGGTGACCGCCTCGGTGCCGCCATTGAGGATGCGCACCTTGTAGTCGACCAGCTCCAGATCCTCTATTTCCGACTGGTAGACGCCAAGATCCTTGCGCAGCGCAATGTCGAGCGCATTTATCGGTCCGTGGCCCTCGGCCACCGACATCATTTCCTTGCCATCAACACTCAGCTTCACCACCGCTTCGGAAACCGTGCGCAACCGGCCCATGGCATCAAAGCGCCGCTCGACCATCACCCGGAAACTGTTGACCGTGAAATAGTCCGGCACCCGGCCAAGCGTCTTCAGAGCCAGCAGCTCGAAGCTCGCATCCGCGCCCTCATAGGCATACCCGGTGGCCTCGCGCTCCTTGACGATGCTGATCAGCTTGTCGAGCCGCGGGTCATCCTTGGCCACATCGATGCCGCGCTGCTTGAGCGCATTGATGAAATTCGACTTGCCGCCCTGATCCGACACCATCACCTTGCGGAAATTGCCGACGCTTTCCGGCGGCACATGCTCATAGGTGCGCGGATCCTTGAGCAGTGCCGAGGCATGGATGCCGGCCTTGGTGGCAAAGGCCGAAGCCCCGACATAGGGCGCCTGGGTGGCAGGCGGCCGGTTGAGCAGTTCATCAAAGGCGTGGCTCAGCCGGGTCAGCCCCTCGAGCTTGTCCTTGCTGATCGAGATCGCGAACCGGTCTGCATAGACCGGCTTGAGCGCAAGCGTGGCAACCAGCGTGATCAGGTTGGCATTGCCGCAGCGCTCACCGATCCCGTTGAGCGTTCCCTGAATATGGCGGACACCGGCGTCCACCGCCGCCAGCGAGTTGGCGACGGCCTGCCCCGTATCATTGTGGGCATGAATGCCGAGCCGCTCGCCCGGGATGCCATCGGCAATCAGGGTTGTCACGATCTCGGTGATTTCGGAGGGTTGCGTGCCGCCATTGGTGTCGCACAGCACAACCCAGCGCGCGCCAGCCTCGAACGCGGCTTTGGCACAGGCGACCGCATAGCCGGGATTGGCCTTGTAGCCGTCGAAGAAATGCTCGCAATCGACCATCGCCTCCTTGCCGGCTTCGATGACAGCTCTGACCGACTCGGAGATCGACGCGAGGTTCTCCTCATTGCTGCAGCCGAGCGCCACCTTGACGTGGTAGTCCCAGCTTTTGGCGACCAGGCAGACCGCATCGCCCGAGGCCTGCAAAAGCGCAGCCAGTCCGGGATCATTGGACGCCGACACGCCCGCGCGCTTGGTCATGCCGAAGGCAACGAACGAAGCATTCTCGGTCCTCGGCTTGGCAAAGAACGCACTGTCGGTCGGGTTGGCACCGGGATATCCGCCCTCGACATAGTCGAAGCCGAAACCATCGAGCAGCCCCGCAATGGAGATCTTGTCCTCGACCGAAAAATCAATGCCCGGCGTCTGCTGGCCATCTCTGAGCGTGGTGTCGAACAGGTAGATGCGTTGCTTGTCTGTCATGTGTCTGCCTTGCCCGCAAACCGGTCGGTTGCGCGGATCAGTTGATCGAGAATTCCAGGTTCCGAGAAGGCATGCCCTGCCCCCTCGACGAGATGAAAGTCAGCCCGCGGCCAGGCCTTGTGCAAGTGCCAGGCGGTGCGCACCGGACATGGCATGTCATAGCGGCCATGAATGATGACGCCGTCGATGCCCGACAGCCGTCCCGCGTCGCGCAGCAACTGCCCTTCCTCAAGCCAGCCCGCATGGACAAAGAAGTGGTTCTCAATGCGCGCGAACGCCAGAGCAAACTGATCCTCGTGGAAGACATCGCTGGTCGAGGGTTCGGGCAACAGCGTGATGGTCTCGCCCTCCCACCCGCTCCAGGCCTTGGCGGCCTCAAGCTGCTGAGCCTCGTCATCGCCAACCAGCCGCTTACGGTAGGCCGCCATCAGGTCACCACGCTCGGCTTGCGGGATCGGAGCCAGGAAGCGCTCCCATTTTTCGGGAAACATCTCCGAGACGCCGAACTGATAATACCAGTCAAGCTCGGCCTTGGTCAGCGTGTAGATGCCGCGCAGCACCAACTCGCTCACGCGGCCCGGATGAGTCTCGGCATAGGCCAGCGCCAGCGTCGACCCCCAGGATCCACCGAACACCAGCCACTGATCGAACCCGGCCATCTGCCTGAGCCGCTCGATATCCGCGACCAGATCCCAGGTGGTGTTGTTCTCAAGCGAGGCAAAGGGCATGGATCGCCCGCAGCCGCGCTGATCGAACAGGATCACGTCGTAGAGTTCGGAATCAAACAGCCGCCGGTGCACCGGTCCGCAGCCGCCACCGGGGCCACCATGCAGAAACACCGCCGGCTTGCCCCCCTTGGTGCCGACCCGCTCCCAATAGACCTGATGCCCGTCGCCAGTGTCGAGAAAGCCTGTCTCGAACGGCTCGATCTCCGGGTACAATTCGCGCAGCCCGCTCATGCCATCACCCCCAATTCACCCAGGCAACCACGGCGACCGTCACGACGGCCACCAGCGCGCCCTTGCCGATCAGGCCATAAAGCAGCCATTTCGGCATTTCGGTTCCCGGCTTGCGCTCATTCATGATGTCCGCTCCAGCCAGGTATCGGTGTCGTGGTCGGGATGCTGGTGGGACACGATGCGGGCGTTCCACGCCTCGTTATCCGTCTCGCGATCAGGTGTTGCCTCGGGAATTTCATGGAACCGCAGGGTGACCTCGTGCCGGTCGGCGATGTTGGCGTGATAGTCGATCCGGGCCACTGCGGGATCGTCAAGCGAGCCCACTGCAACCTCGTAGACATCGCCTGTCTCCAGTGTCAGCGGCGTGCCGCAATCCCTGCAGAAACCTCGGTTCGATAGGTTGGATGAGGCGAACACGGCGCGCGCTCCGCGGGTCCATTCGAACCCCTCCACCTCAACAAGCGGCGCAAAGTAATTGCCGAACGCCTTCTGGCACATCCGGCAATGGCAGATGGAGGCCTTGCCAAGCGTGGTGAACCGGTAGCGCACGGCGCCGCACTGGCAGCCACCGGTGTGGAATGCGCTCATTGTTCGTCCTCCGGCTCGAAGCAGACGGCCTCGATGTTGTGGCCTTCGGGGTCCGTCACAAAGGCGGCGTAGTACTCCGGATGATAGATCTCGCGAATGCCCGGCGCGCCGTTGTCGCTCCCGCCATTGGCAAGCCCGGCAGCATGAAAGCCACGCACCGCTTTGCGCGAGTCGGTGCGAAAGCAGATATGGGCATGCGGCGTCTGCGGGCCATCGCCTGAAAGCCAGAACTGCCCCTTGCGGCCAATCCCAAACCCGGCATGGGCGACAGAGCCGGTCTGCTCCGCCGTCACCTCGCCCACCAGCTCCATGCCGATCTCGGCAAGGATAGCCGCATAAAACCGCTTCGCCCTGTCCAGGTCAGCAACGCTCAGGCTGACATGATCCAGCATCATTTTGAGTTCAGTGGTCATCAAGATACGTGCTGATGGCTTTTTCAATTTCGAGGAACACGTGGTCCTCGGCATCAATCAGGTCTGAATTGTCAAACCTGAGCACAGTGTATCCCTGATCTTTCATCCACGCATCACGGACATTGTCATGGGCACGGCCCGCAACGGTTTCATGGCTGTCGCCGTCCACTTCGATGACGACCTTTTTCGACAGCCAGGCGAAATCGGCGATATAGGGTCCGATCGGCGTCTCACGCCGGAAGCGTGCGCCGCGCGGTCGGAAATCACGCAACAAGTTCCACATCTTCGCCTCTGCACGCGTCAGCTCTGTACGAAGCTTCCGAGCTCTCTCGCGTGTCTTGGGCGTGATGTTGGAATGGGGCATTGGTCATGTTCCCCGCGGCATTGAATTCGGGGCAAAGGAAGTCCCCTCCCCAACCCCTCCCCACAAGGGGGAGGGGCTACCAGGCCGCACCATCGCATCCAGCAATCCGCTCTTTGCAGTGGTGATGGATGTTTCGGCAGGCGCCAGCTGCACGGAGCCGAGCCCCTCCCCCTTGTGGGGAGGGGTTGGGGAGGGGTCTTTTCCCAAACAAAGCTTCACCGCTTCACTTCCCATGTCGTCACCCGCTCACCGGTCTCGGGGTCCTTGCCATCCTTGAGCTGAATGCCCTGAGCAAGCAGTTCATCACGGATCCGGTCGGCCTCGGCCCAGTTCTTGGCGGCGATGAAGGCGAGGCGTTCATTCACGCGAGAATCAACGTCTGACGCTTTCAAACCGACCAAGGCAGCCTCGACAACGGCTCTTAGTCCCTGCTTGTTTGCGCGAGCAACTGCGAAATCCTCGTCTTGTTTGGCAAGGCCAAGCCAAACAAGTGTTGCAGCAAGATCATTCCTAAGTTTCGTTTTTCCGATGGATTCTTGGTCTAAATCCGTAACTTTTCGTGATTCAGCCAACATGAAATCAATTACCAATTTTGCGGCCGAAAAATCGAGATCATCCGAGAGCGCTCGGACAACCTCCTTTGAAACTGATCCGTCCTCAGGAACACCGCGACGGGCATGAGGTCCCAACCAGTTGCTCAAACTGATGTTCGCCTCCTCCAGCCGCTTGACGCTAAAATCGATCGGCTCCCGGTAATGCGTCATCAGCATCGCCAGCCGCAGCACTTCGCCCGGCCACTTGCGGCCACCGAATTTGTCCGTCTCCAACAATTCCGCAATGGTGACGAAGTTGCCGTCGGACTTGGACATCTTCTTGCCTTCGACCTGCAGGAAGCCGTTGTGCATCCACAGGTTGGCCATCCGGTCATTGCCGTGGGCGCAGCAGGACTGGGCGATCTCGTTTTCGTGGTGCGGGAAGATCAGGTCCAGCCCGCCGCCATGAATGTCGAAGGTGGCGCCCAGATGATGCTCGCTCATCACCGAGCATTCGATGTGCCAGCCCGGGCGGCCATGAATGCTGATGGTCTGGCCGCCGTCTGCAAAAACCCCGTCCCAGCCGGGCTCGTCGCTCGCGGATTCCTTCCACAGCACGAAATCCGCCGGATTGCGCTTGTGGTCCTCGACCGCGATGCGGGCGCCGGCCTGCTGGTCCTCGGGCTTGCGGTTCGACAGCTTGCCATAGTCCGGCATCGACGAGACAGCGAACAGCACTTCGCGGCCCTCGCGCCCCGATGTCACATAGGCGTTGCCCTTGTCGATCAGCGTCTGGATCATTTTGACCATGCCATCGATATGGGCAGTGGCGCGTGGCTCATGCGTCGGTTCAAGGCAGCCGAGCGCCGCCGCATCCTTGTGGAAGCGATTGGCGGTCTTCTCGGTGACTTTCGCGATCGCCTCGTTGAGCGGCAGATCGGGATAGTCCCTGAGCGCCCTGGCGTTGATCTTGTCGTCGACGTCGGTGATGTTGCGCACATAGGTGACGTGATCCGCGCCATAGACATGGCGCAGAAGCCGGAACAGCACGTCAAAGACGATCACCGGCCGCGCATTGCCGATATGGGCAAAGTCATAGACCGTCGGTCCGCAGACATACATGCGGACATTGTCCTTGTCGATTGGCTGAAACTCTTCCTTGACCCGCGTCAGCGTGTTCCAGAATTTGAGCTCGCTCATGTCAACTCCCCGATGCCGGCCCCTGGCCCCGGGTCGTTTGTCCTGTATGTGAAAAGACGAAAACGGCCGAGCCAGCGAAACGCTAGCGAATAATAATGCCGCAAATGCAAATGGCGCGCGCGCCGTGTGCCGTTTTCATGGCCGTCTTATCCCCGATTGCGCGGTGCTGGTCAAGAGACACGATGCCGGCAGATCAACTGGTCAGGAAGCGGTAAAGCAGTGACGCGGAAAGCGCCGCCATCACCAGCGCGATCAACCCGTCGAGCACCCGCCAGGCAGATGGTTTGGCAAACAACGGCTCAAGCACCCGCGCGCCGTAGCCCAGCCCGAAAAACCACAGGAACGAAGCAGACATCGCGCCGATTGCAAACGCCAGCCTCGCCTCCCCCTGATAGCGCCCGCTCAGCCCGCCCACCAAGAGCACCGTGTCGAGATAGACATGCGGGTTGAGGAAGGTGAAGGCAAGGCAGGTCAACACCGCAGCCTTGAGCGATCCGGCGCCAGACTTGGCGGCCGTGAGTGCCGTAGGCGCAAGCGCGCGCCTGAGCGCCAGCACCGCATAGCAGGCGAGAAACAGCGCACCGCCCAGCGTCACAATCGCGATCAGCAGATCGGAGCCCGAAATCACCGCCCCGAGCCCCGCCACGCCAAGCCCGATCAGCATGGCATCCGAGACCGCGCAAATGAGGCACAGGATGAACACATGCTGGCGGATCAACCCTTGGCGCAGGATGAAGGCGTTCTGCGCGCCGATGGCGATGATCAGTGATCCGCCGAGCAGCAGTCCGGCAATGGCAGGAGCAAACAGGGATGTCATGGTGTCTAGAACAACTTCAATTGATCGGGTGGGGTCTCAGGCGCCTTGGTTTTTGCAGCGCGTTTTGCGGGCCTGGCTGGCTCGACCTCCACAGCTGCGTCGTCACCTGCAGGCTCCTGCACCTCCGGGCCGCTGTTGGCAACCTTGTTGACCAGATCGGAGACCCGGATTGCCTCGAAATAATCATCCGACGCGGGAACCATCAGATCCGCCACATGCCGCGGCTCCTGGTTGAGACAATCGAGCCAGCGCGGGAAATTCTCAGGCGCAATCACCACCGGCATCCGGTCATGGATCGGCGCCACCTCGCGGTTCGGCCCCACGGTGAGCACCGCCGCGGTGTCCACTTCGGCGCCATCGGCGCTCATATAGGTTTCCATCAATCCGGCAAAGGCAACGATGCCGCCCTGCCGGGGCTTGATCCAGTAGGGTGTCGATTTTTGTTTCGATCCCTTGGGCGGGCGCTGCCACTCGTAAAACCCGGAAGCTGCGATCAACACACGGCGGTGCCGCATGGCGGCGCGGAACGAGGCCTTCTCGGCCGCCGTTTCAGAGCGTGCGTTGATCAGCAGCGGAAAATCCGCCGGATCCTTGACCCAGCCCGGCAGGAAGCCCCAGCGCGCCAGGAGCGCACGACGGTCCGTGCGGTTGTCACCCTCCTCGCGGCGAAGATCCCCCGCGACAATCAGGATCGGCTGCGTCGGCGCAATATTGTAACGCGGCGGGAAATCCTCGATCTCCTCGAGCCCGAAAAGTTCCTGCACCTCCTGGGGGGTTGCGGTGAGTGAAAAACGTCCACACATTGCCAACCCATGACTGAGGACGGAGATTGGGTCAAGCAATGAGCGCACGGGAAGAACGGGGACAATCAGGGCCAGCGCTTGCCGTGTCGGTGGCTCTGGAGCGCGATGGCAGATATCTGCTGGTTCTGCGCGCCAACCCGCCGGCGCAGCACATGTATGCTTTCCCGGGAGGCCGGGTGGAGCCTGACGAGGCGCTTGCCGACGCCGCCCTGCGTGAACTCGAGGAGGAAACGGGGCTCAGGGCCTCCAATCCGCGCCCCTTCGCCAGTTTCGACCTCACATCCGATGATCCCGGCAGATCCGGTTTCATGCTGACCGTCTTCCTGGCCGACGATCCCGGCGGCGAGGCCCTTGCGCTTGATGATGCCAAGGCAATTGGCTGGTTTACACCCGGCGAAGTCAAGGCCCTGCCGGTGCCGCAGAGCATGCTGGACTGTATGGATATGCTCGCAGTGGGCTGACCGGGCCGGGCCCTAAGCCCGTTGATCGAAAAACGCCGCGCCCCGTCTCAAGAGCGCGGCGATCAGGGATTCTAGACGACGCTGACGAAGTCTTCTTTGGCGCGGCGGACCTTCTTGAGATTGACCAGCCAGTCACCTTCGCTGTCCCGTTGGCCGATCGGCATCAGCGTGACCGAGCGCAATCCGCGTTCCTTGAGGCCGAGGATCTCGTCCACCTTGGCCGGATCGAAGCCTTCCATCGGGGTTGCATCCACTTCCTCGAAAGCGGCCGCTGTCAGTGCGATGCCCAGCCCGATATAGGCCTGGCGGGCTGCATGCTGATAATTCTCCTCGGCATCACGCGGCACGTAGCCAGCGAGCAGCTTCTGACGGTAGGCTTCCCAGCCCTCGTTGGTACCGCCTCGCTCCTCGTTGACCAGATCGAACATGGCGTTGATACGGTCAGCGGTGTAATTGTCCCAGGCGGCGAACACCAGGAGATGCGAGCCCTCTGTCACCTGCGCCTGATCCCAGGCCGCTTCGCGGATTTTCGCGCGGGTGTCCGGATCATTCACCACAATGATCTCGAACGGCTGCAAGCCGCTGGATGTCGGCGCAAGCCGCGCGGCTTCCAGAATGGCGTTGAGCTTGTCTTCGGAAACCTTCTTGTCCGGATTCATTTTCTTGGTCGCGTAGCGCCAGTTGAGCTTTTCGAGCAACATTTTTGCAGGCCTTTCAGTGGGAAGTGATCGCGAAGCAAGGAGCGGCTTGGGAGGTTTGCGCCAGCCTGCGAACAATGAGGGTTTTGGTATGGCCCGTTTCACTTATGGATCGCCGTCCGAACCGCAAGTAGGCACTTTTTGCATACCACCGCCTCACCCCACATTCCGGTTGGAGTGAAGGGTCCCGATTGCGCATCGGACACTGAAAACCTGTTGACCTTTTGAGCATTTTGTCCTCACAAGCAGATCAGCCCGGCGGTGGAAACGCTGCGGCGCAAGGCAATCGCAAGGCGGCATCGTGCCGCCCCAGGCAGGGACAAACCGCATGCCACACACTGTCCGTATCCTTGATGGCGGCATGAGCCGTGAACTCACACGACTGGGCGCCCGGCTGGTGCAACCGGAATGGTCGGCACTGGCTCTGATCGAAAGCCCGGAAATCGTGCGCCAGGTGCACGTGGAATTCATTGATGCCGGCGCCGACGCCATCACCACCAACAGCTACGCGCTGGTGCCATTCCATATTGGCGAAGAGCGGTTTGCATCTGATGGCGCAGCGCTGATCGAACTCTCCGGGCGGCTGGCACGCGAAGCGGCCGATGCAAGCAAAGTCCGCAACATCATGGTCTGCGGTTCGCTGCCCCCCTTGTTCGGCTCCTACGAGCCGGAGAACTTCGATGCCGCTCGGGCACCGGAATATCTCTCGGTTCTGGTCGGCAACCTTGCGCCGAATGTTGATGTCTGGCTTGGCGAGACCTTGAGCCTGATTGCCGAAGCCGAGGCCGTGAAAACTGCGGTCGCCGACACCGGCAAGCCGCTCTGGGTTGCCTTCACCCTCAAAGACGATGTGGCTGCGTTGAGCCAGGCACCGGTACTGCGATCGGGTGAGACCGTCGCTGATGCAGTGGCATGGGCTGCGCAATCCGGAATCGAGGCCCTTCTGTTCAATTGCTCAAGGCCCGAAATCATGGAAGCGGCAATTGCCCAGGCCGCCGCAGTCTTTGAGCAAAAGGGCGTCGGCATCGAGATCGGCGTCTACGCCAATGCCTTCGAGCAGGAAACCGCCAGCGAAAAAGCCAATGAGGGCCTGAGCGGCATGCGCGCGGAACTTGAAGGCGAAGGCTACATCGGATTCGCGCGGTCCTGGGTGGCCGCTGGTGCCACACTGGTCGGCGGCTGTTGCGGAATTGGTGCTTCGCAGATCCGTCGTCTTGCGGAAGACCTGAAAGCCTGAACACCGTCCCGCCGGCAAACCCGGCATCGTTTGCGAAGCTGGCCGATAAACCAATTGTGAGCGGGCTTGATTGGAGGTCGCGCTGCAACGCAGCCATCATGCCCCAATGAGAGGCTTCAATTACCAATCGCCCGCGAAATCCGGGCAGAACAAATGCTTCAGCGCGATTGCGCTCACGCTCTTCGCCGGACTTTGGCTTGCTGTTTCTGCAACGGTCGCAGCCGCCGATCCCGACCGCTGGCGTGCGGAAGGCTGGAAGACCGATTTCTCTCAATCGATCATCGATTTTTCCACCATCATGTCGGGCGGACCTCCGCGTGACGGTATTCCATCCATTGACGATCCAGCCTTTCTGCCGGTCGCCCAGGCCGCCGGTCTTGACGACAAGGAACCGGTCATGTCGGTGGTCATCGATGGCGAGGCCCGCGCCTACCCGCTGCGGGTGATGATCTGGCACGAGATCGTCAACGACACGCTGGCCGGACGGGCCATCGCGGTGACCTATTGCCCTCTTTGCAATGCGGCAATCGTGTTTGACCGCACGGTCGAAGGCTCGGAAACGACCTTTGGAACCACCGGCAAACTGCGCAATTCGGATCTGGTGATGTATGATCGCGAGACCGACAGCTGGTGGCAGCAATTCACCGGCGAGGCAATTACCGGCGCGCGAACCGGAGTGGAGCTGGAAGTGATCCCCTCGCGGCTCGAAGCATGGGAGACGTTCCGCACGCGCCATCCCGACGGCGAGGTTCTCACACCCAACAATCCCGGCTTTCGTGACTATGGCCGCAACCCCTATGCAGGTTACGACACCTCCGGTGTCCCGTTTCTTTATCGCGGTCCGATGCCCGAAGGCATCCTGCCCCTTTCCTACGTCGTTGTGGTGCGCGAAGACCCTGCACCGGTGGCTGTCTCCCTGGACCGGGTGCGCCGCGATGGCGAGATCGAGCTTGAAAATGGCACCATCATCACCTGGGTGCCGGGCGTCCGCTCGGCACTCGATGACAGTTCCATTGCCCAGGGGCGCGAAATCGGCAGCATAACCGTCACCCGGAACGGCGAGGATCTGGCCCATGAGCTGACCTTCGCCTTCGTGGCAGAGGCCTTTTTGCCCGGAACGCCGATTCTGGATTGAAGGCTTGGAGCATTGGCGGGATTTCATCCGCCACGCTCTTGGTGTATTGAGCGCGGATGTTGCGCAGTCTTTTTGTGATACTCGGTCTTGTTCTATCTGTGCCGCTGATCGGTGGCGGTGCGACAGCACACGCCCAGACAACGGAAGACAACGCGCCGGTGGCGACCTACACCGAGCCGCCACCCTATCAGGACCGGCTGCTGCGTCTGGCAGAAATCCTTGGTTCGGTTCAGTATTTGCGGGATCTCTGCAATGGCGAATCCGAAACCTCGTGGCGTGACTCCATGCAGGCACTGATTGACAGCGAGACGGCTGGAGAGCCCCAACGGCGCGAATCTCTCACCGCCGGTTACAATCGTGGCTTTCGCGCTTTTGCCTCAGTTTACGCCTCCTGTACGGATGCTGCACGGGTTGCAGAGGCCCGATACCGTCGCGAAGGTGCAACACTTGTGTCGGAAATTGTTGCACGCTACGGAAATTGAGGGTTTGTTAACCGATATCGTCTCGCACCCGTGCCGAAATCGATCAAGCCATGCTAGGGTGTTAACGACATGGTAAGTAAGAGTTGATCCGCATGACACATACCACGCATCACACTCCCGAAGAACTTGACGAGCTGATCATTCAGGAGAAGCTTCAAGTGGCACTAGAGTTACAACATGACGCCTGGGCTGAAAGCACAGCCGATGGCATCGAGCCGGAAATCATCGCGGATGCTGCAATGATCACCGCAATTCGTGAAACCGTCAGGGCAATGGGCGAAGATCAGGCCGAAGCGCTGATCGATTCGCTGCGCGAACGCATTCTGGCCGGTGAATTTTCGCCCGAACGCGTGTTGCAATAGACCATCGAACGGGGAGACAGGTGGGCGATCAAAGCAGACGCCATTCCGCCTTCGGCAGAGTCCTTGCCGGTCTCCTGTTTGCCGCACCGGTCTTCATCGGAGCTGCGCCTGAACACGCGCTTGCGCTGAGCGAACTCAAACCCGCCGAAGCACCATCCCCGGAAACACCGGGCACTGACCCCTTGGACGCAAACGACCTTCCACCGCTTGAAGGACCCTTGAGCGGGCCAGACGGCGGCCTGCCTTTGCCCGACCCGGTTATCCGGACACCGCTGCCAGCGAAGGACCAGGCCTCGGATGCGAACGAGCAGAACAAACAGGCCGTTTCCATTGAATTGATGCGTGACCTCTCACTGCTCCCCGAGCCGGTGCAACGCATGCGAACGCTGATTATCGAGGCTGCGACGAGTGGTGACCCGGAACGTTTGCGGGCTTTGCTTGGCACAGGCCCGACGGCGACCCGTCTTTCCTTTGGCGAGATCGACGGCGACCCGGTCACCTACATCCGTGCGATTTCCGGAGATGGTGAGGGCCTCGAAATCCTGGCCATCATGATCGACCTGCTCGACGCAGGTTTCGTCCGGCTTGACGCGGACGGACCCGAAGAAGCCTTCGTGTGGCCCTATTTCGCAGCCGTGCCGCTCGAAAGCCTGGCACCGCCGCAGCGGGTCGAGTTGCTGCGGATTGTGACAGCCGGCGATATCGAGGATATGAAGGCCTATGGTGCCTACAATTTTTTCCGTATCGGCATCACGCCGGACGGTGCCTGGAGCTTTTTCATGGCGGGTGACTAGGGGCAGGACTTAAGGCATGTCACCAACGCAGCTTTGACAGGCTTCTTCTGTTCTCCAACCGGAACTGTGATGCTGAGGCCCTTGTCCACGCCGTTGCAACCGCTTACCTAACGGGCTGACGATGTGATGTGCCATCAACCCGGAGTGCCGCCCAGTGCCAGCCCTCATTCTGACTGACCGAACAACAGTGCATGTCGATGGCGCCGAGGCAGAGCATTTCCTGCAAAACCTGATCACGGCAAATGTCGAAACACTTAAGTCCGGGTGTGTCCAGGCGGCCGCGCTCCTGACCCCCCAAGGCAAGATCCTGTTCGACTTTCTGATCTCGCGCGCTCCTGAAGGCGGTTTCCATCTCGATATCGACGGCAAATTGACCGACGGTTTCATGAAGCGCCTGACGCTCTACAAGCTGCGTGCCAACGTGAGTTTTGACAGGCAGGCAGACACACCGGTGATTGCTGGCTGGGACCAACCGCGGCCAGACGCGGCCCTGATTGACAATCGTTTCCCTGAAACTGCAGGCGTCTGGCGCCTTTATGGCAGCAACGCCAACCTCGGCGCCGGACAAGCGGACTGGGATAGTCTCCGCATTGCCTATGGCGTGGCCGAATCGGGGAGCGATTACGCGCTCTCCGATGCTTTCCCCCATGACATCCTGATGGACAAGAACCACGGCGTAGACTTTCGCAAGGGCTGCTATGTCGGCCAGGAAGTGGTTTCGCGGATGCACCATCGCGGCACCGCGCGCCGGCGTGTGGTCACGGTGAGCGGAGAGGCAACGCTTCCCCCATCCGGCACCAGCATTCAGGCAGGCACAAAACCGGTCGGCGAACTTGGCACGGTAAGCGGCGACCGTGCATTGGCGATTGTGCGGATCGACCGCGTTGCCGATGCGATGGCGGCGGAGCATCAGTTGACCGCGGATGGTATTGCCGTAACGCTCACGCTGCCGGACTGGACGGGCCTGAGTATCAATCCGGACACCCAAACCGCTGCGGACGCCTGATCATGCCTGTTTCTGAAAAGCCGCCACGCGCCTGGCAACGCATGCTTTCGGGGCGGCGGCTGGACCTGCTCGATCCCTCACCGCTCGATGTGGAGATTTCCGACATTGCCCAGGGCCTGGCGCGGGTGGCGCGCTGGAACGGCCAGACCCGGGGCGATCATGCCTTTTCCGTCGCACAACACTCCTTGATGGTTGAAACCATCATCGGGCATCTGGGGGCAGCTTCGCCCGAAATCCGGCAATTGGCGCTGTTGCATGATGCGCCCGAATACGTGATCGGCGACATGATCTCACCGTTCAAATCGGTTGTCGGCGGCGGCTACAAGACGGTGGAGGCAAAACTGGAAGCCGCCATCCACATCCGCTTTGGCCTGCCTGCAACATTGCCAAAGGCCACCAAGGCCCTGATCAAGCGCGCCGACCGCATCTCCGCCTATTTCGAAGCCACCGAACTGGCAGGTTTTTCGGACACCGAAGCGCGTGCTTTCTTCGGCCCTCCACGCGGCATCAGCCGTGACATGCTCGATGTCAGCCCCTGCCCTGCCGCCCAGATCGAGCGGCAGTTTCTCGATCGCTTCGAGGCCATCGAAGCCCTGCGCCAGAAGGGAAAACCCTGAGCGATGCCTTATCTGGTCGTCTGCCCTCTCAATCAGATCGCGGAAAGTGCCGTGCTTCACGGCGCGCGCGAAATGATCAGCCTCCTGGCGGAAAACCAGCAGTTCCACCGGCCCGGCGTGATTGATCCCGACCGCCATCTCAATCTCGGCGTCAACGACATCTCACAGGCCAGACAAGGCCTTGTGGCACCGGGAGAAGATCATGTGGAGCGCATCATCGCCTTCGCCCGGGAGTGGGACCGGAACGCGCCATTGGTGATCCATTGCTGGATGGGAATCTCGCGCTCACCCGCCAGTGCATTGATTGCAGCGCTCGCACTGGCGCCCGATCAGGATGATGGGGCGCTTGCACGCCGCCTGCGTGACGCCTCCCCCTATGCCACCCCCAACCAGCGGCTGATCGAAATCGGTGACACCATGCTGGGCCGCGGCGGAAAGCTGACACATGCCGTCCAGAAGATCGGTCGCGGAGCCGAGGCATTTCAGGGCAGCCGTTTCTGCCTGGGGCTACGCCCTGATGACGATGTTCCACCCGCTACGCCGGACCGCCCAGCCGCCAAGCGGACACAGTGAGGTGGCCATGGAGCCCACCGCCAAGTCTGACACCGAACCCGACGATATTCCGCCGCTGCGCATCGGATTGAACGCAGCCATCGTGGCGGTGACCGATCACACACCAAGCATCCTCGCCGTGCCCGCAGTTCCCGGGCAGCGGCGGGCTGACGGCCTGCCCTTCGGCCCGTTTGACCCCGCACGCCACCGCACCTTCGAGGCCAGCTTGCGCGACAGCGTGGAACAGCAGACCGCGCTCAAACTTGGCTATGTCGAGCAGCTCTACACCTTTGGTGACCGCGGCCGGCACCGCCGTGATGATGCCGCCAGGGAAGAAAGCGGCCCGCATCTCGTCTCGGTCGGTTATCTGGCGCTCACCCGTGCCGATGCAGGAAACCCGGAGGCGCTGGCGGCAACCGGCGCGCGCTGGCGCGGCTGGTACGAGCTGTTTCCATGGGAGGACTGGCGCAACGGCCGCCCGGCAATGCTCGATGCGGCAATTCTGCCCCGGCTTGAGGCCTGGGCCGGCGAACCCCTGAAGGCCCAGCACAGTCCCAGCCGGAAGGCACGCATAAGATTGGCGTTTGGGCTCAAGGAGTTCCCCTGGGACGAAGAACGTGTGCTGGATCGCTACGAACTTCTCTATGAGGCCGGTCTGCTGGTGGAATCGGTCAATGACCAGCGGGTGGCGTCCACCGGGTTGTCAGCCCAGCTCGGCCAGGCCATGCGCTTCGACCACCGCCGCATTGCCGCCACCGCCGTGCAGCGGCTGCGCGCCAAGATCAAATACCGCCCGGTGATCTTCGAGCTGATGCCGCCCGAATTCACCCTCACCGAGTTGCAGACAACAGTGCAGGCGATCTCCGGCCGGCACCTGCACAAGCAGAATTTCCGCCGCCTCGTCGAAGGCGCGGAGCTGGTGGAACCCACCGGAGCAACAAGCTCGGCAACCGGCGGGCGGCCTGCAGCGCTCTATCGCTTCCGCGCCCAGATCCTGGAAGAACGCCCGGTGCCGGGTTTGAGACTTGGTGGGCGCGGCTAAGGCGCCACACCCCAGAAGGCCCTCATTTTTTAAATTGCATCAAGTCCGGGATCAGGCTCCATCAAGTGCCTGGAGTCGGCAGACTGTTTCTCTGAGCCCGTTCGAGAGCTTCCGGAGTTTGTGTCAAGACAACGCCTCGCGGGCATGGCGGACATGCTGATCAACGCACGGTTTGGCAGCCAACAGTGTTTGATCAAAATATAATCACGATGCCTGAAAATAAGTCAAAATCATTGACAGTTTCACCAACATAAAGCGATGATCGCTCTTTGGTGGCGAGATCGACGTAAAGACGGCAGGCCGCTTCACCAGAATAACGGGAGGAAGATATGACGCATCGCAAGGTTTTTGCAGGACTTCTGCTCGGAACCATGTTGGCAGGGCCAGCTCTGGCTCAGGACAACATGGAAAAACTCACCAACATGCAAAAGACGGACGCAACATTTACGTTTGTTGATCAGGAGGGAGATCGGGCAGAGGCGCTCAAGGCGATTATTGAGCACATCAATGTGCCCGATGGTTTTGAAGTCAGTCTCTATGCCGTGGTCCCGGACGCACGGTCGATGGCGATGGCACCGCAGGGGACCGTCCTCTTTGCAGGAACGCGGAAAGACAAGATGTGGTCCATCGTCGATCGTGACCGTGACCGGGTGGCCGATGAGGTCAAGGACTTCGCACCCTCAATAACCTTCGACATCCCAAACGGGCCATGTTTCTCGCCCGACGGCTTTCTCTACATCGCCGAGCGCAACCGCGTTCTTGTTTTCCCGGCAGCCGAGTTTTTCTTCGAAGGCCCGGATCCGGCTGTTGGCGTGGTTGTCGATCAGGGCAAGCTGATCCCGGTCGAGGAGGAAAGCTTCAACCACACCGCACGGGTGTGTGACATCGGCCCGGACGGCAAGCTCTACATCTCGCTCGGTCAGCCGCACAACGTGCAGCCGGTTGAGAAGCTTGAGATGTATGACGAGACCGGAATCGGCGGGATCATCCGGATGAACACCGACGGGTCAGGGCGCGAGGTGTACACCCGCGGCGTGCGGAATTCGGTCGGCCAGGACTTCAATCCGGAGACGGGGGAGCTTTGGTGGACCGACAACCAGGTGGACGGTATGGGCGACGATATCCCCCCGGGTGAATTGAATCGCCAGACCGAGGCCGGCCAGCACTTTGGCTTTCCCTGGACCAATAGCCGGGTCGAGATCCCCGATTACAAGAGTGTTCCAAGGCCGGAGGGCGTGACCTTTGTCGAGCCGCAGCTCGAACTGACCGCGCATGCGGCGGACCTTGGAATGCGGTTCTACCATGACCAAAGCTTCCCGGAAAAATACCAGGGCGGCATCTTCTGGGCACAGCATGGCTCGTGGAACCGGACCACACCTGTTGGTGCGCGGGTCATGTTCACAGCGCTTGATGAAGAGGGCAACGCTGCCGGTGCCGAAATCTTTGCGGATGGCTGGCTCAACGAGGATACCGGCGAGTACCGTGGCCGGCCGATGGACATCGAATTCCTGCCCGATGGCTCGATGCTGATCTCCGACGACTTCGCCGGGGCAATCTGGCGCATCGCCTACAATCCTGCAACTTCGGAATGAGGTTTGCAGTGACAGCCATTCTCGGCGGGCTCTTGCTCGCCGGGACTGCTTTGGCTGGCGAATTTCCTGTTGGCGACCCCGTCGCCGGCAAGGCAATCGCCGGCCAGTGCAGAACCTGCCACGGTCTCGACGGCTATGCGAGAATTCCGATCGCACCGCATATCGGCGGCGAGCCGGCATCCTATCTTCGCAATCAGCTGACCGCGTTTCGCGACGGAACGCGAACGCATGAAATGATGACGATCGTGGCAAAGATGCTGACCGATGAACAGATCGACGATGTTGCGGCGTGGTTCGCCTACCCCATTGCCACCGCAACCTTGACTGCGGATCCCTCCGGCGCGCCCCAGGCTTGCATCGCCTGCCATGGTGCCGATGGCATTGCCGTAATCGAGGACGCGCCAAACCTGACTGGTGAGACCAATATCTACATCGACACCCAGCTCAAGGCCTTCCGCCTCGGCAAGCGCACCCACGAGGTGATGAGCGCCATTGCGGCAGAGATGAGCGATGCTGAAATCCGCGCCGCCGCAGACTGGTATGCGGGCGTCAAACTGGACATTACCGTGCCGAATTAGAAAGTTCGCGGTTTCATTGCCGCGCAAAGATGCGCAAAGGACGCCCGTCTTGCGGATTGCGGCCCGGGATCGAGCTTGCGGTGTTTTCCAAGCTGGCGCAAGAATTCACTCCATCAGACTGCTTCCATTTCAAAATGACCGGCTCTTCGCCAGGCCTTGCCAAAGACTGCCGATCTGCGACAAGAGGGGGCTCCTCGACACCAACGAGACTAGAGGCTGGCTTGCCGATCCCGACCGATCCCCCGACTGGAACTGTGCCGGGCAAAAGCAAGCCTCGATTCATACGGCCCCGATCATGATCCCCATTCTCTCGGTTCTCATTCCCACCATGGGCGTCATCACCCTCGGCCGGGTGTTTCGCGAGCGGCTCAGCGTGGATGCCTGGCGTGGTATCGACCGCCTCAATTTCGAGCTGTTGTTTCCATGCCTGATCTTCTCTGCAGCCGCATCGCGTCCGATCTCGCTTGATGACGCCGCAGTGATCGGAGCCGGCGTCTGGATCATCCTCGCTCTGGGCTTGTGTCTCGGCTGGCTGCTCAGACCTTTCGGGCCTGAGAAATTCCTTGATTTCGCAGGCGCATGGCAGACCGCCTGGCGGTTCAACACGGCCATCGCCTTTGTGGCCGTCAGCGCCGTAGGTGATGCCGCGACACTGATGTCGGTGGCCGTTGGCTTTGCCGTGCCGCTGGCCAATGTCTTTGCCATTTCAGCGCTGTCGCGCGGCAGCGGACTGGGGCCATTGGGAGTTCTCGGCCGGATTGTGCGCAATCCGTTTTTCATAGCCTCGGTATCGGGCATGCTGGTGGGGGCATCCGGTCTGTCACTGCCCGGAGTGGTTCAACAGGGCGTCGACTATCTCGCAGGCGCCGCCATTCCCATCGCGCTGATGGCCGTTGGCGCCACCATGGACTGGGGCGCACTCGTCAAGCTCAACCGCTTTACCGGCGGCATTACCGCGATCAAACTGGTGATCCTACCCGCCCTGACCTGGGCCGGCGTCACCCTTGCCGGGTTGCCGCAGGCGCAAGCCAATGTGCTGGTGGTGTTTTCGGCCCTGCCGACAGCCTCGGCAGCACATGTGCTCGCATCGGTCTACGGTGCGGAACGGCGGCTTCCCGCCACGTTGATTGCGCAATCAACGCTGCTCTCGGCCGTAACGCTTCCGCTCTGGATCTACTTCCTGACCTGACAGCTTTCCAAAACCGGCAACCCAACCGTTACGCATCGCTCAGGACAGTGTTTCCATCCATTTGCGCAGCTTGTAGGCAGTGGTTGTTTCGTCAATCTCGACATCCTCGAAGCGCACCGGCTCACCATCGGCGATGGCGTGTTTGAGCTTGACGTTGTGCGCCAGACCCAGTGGCAGATACCCCGCAGCAACAGAGGCCTGCGCCGGGCGCAGACCCCCAGTCACGGTATAACCGCCCTCCCCGTCAAGAATCTCGCCGGCGGCCAGATCCCGCTTGGCGATGGCCGCAACATCGCCATTGAAGCATCGTGCAACGCCGGTCGGCTCGCCGCGCAAACCGACCGAGGCGACCGACACTGGCAGTTCCAGCCCGATCAGGTGCCAGCGCTTGTAAAGCGAGGAATAGCGCCCGCTGTCGTCGGTCCGGACCAGGTATTCCTGAAAACAGTTGCGCAGATATTCGGTCTCGCCTTCAAACACCACCCAGACGCCCTGCCTCACATCATAGGGCACGGGCTCGCCCTCAAGCGTCAGTGAGGACGCGACCTCGACCATGCCCTTCTGCTCTAGTGCACCGCCCTCTGACACCGGCCGCATGATGTTGGCCAGATCCTCCGCGCCTCCGACCGGAAACTGAAGGCCATTGGCGGGCACCAGCAGACCGGTGGCATTGGCGATCGCCGAGGATTCGATGGCCGGTTTGGAGCCATCCAGGAACGAGTTGAACATCTTTGGATTGAGCCGGCCGCGCTCGGCCTTTTCGCGACTCACGCCCCAATGGTCCCAAACCGTTTCCGGTGTCGATTTGCGGAATTCGGGCAGCCATTTGTGCCCGCGTCCGGCCGCAGTGACGTTGAAGCCGCAGCTGCGCGCCCAGTCGACCAGATCGCAGGTCAGCGCCGGCTGATCGCCATAAGCCATGGAGTAGATAACCCTGGCTTCCTCAGCCTTCCTGGCGAGTGCATAGCCACAGAAAGCATCCGCCTCGACGGTCACATTGATCACATGCTTGCCATGCCCGAACGCGCCCAGAATATGGTCGATCGCAGCCACCGGTGCACCGGTGCATTCAATCACGATGTCGATGGCGGGATGGGCCACAAGTGCCTGCCAGTCATCACCCACATGGGTAGTCCCGGTCTGCGCCGCTGCATCAAGCGAAACGGCCCCGAACTGTTCGCCTGTCCAGCCGACGAACTCCATGTTCGAGCGCGCACTCGCGGGTGAGAGATCCGCAACACCGATCAGATGAATGCCAGCAAGCTTGCGAACTTGCGACAAGAACATTGTTCCGAACTTGCCGGCCCCGATCATTCCGATGCGGATCGGATTGCCATCCTCCGCGCGTTTGTTCATCATTGAAAACAGATTCATGTAATGTGCTCCTCCCAAAGCCAGCCTATGTCCCTAGCGCTCCGAACCCAAGCACCAATTCTGCGAAGGGGTTTCTTCGATCAACAGCAAACGCGCGGGATCAGGAAAGTCCCACAAGACGGAACCAGACAGTAAAAAAGGCGCCGTTAAGCGCCTCTTTTGCTGTGGATTTCAGATGAGATCACCTTCGGGATCAGAACTCTTCCCAACTCGCGTCTTCTGCCGCTGCGCTCGCAGCACCTCCACCGGTCGAAAACGCTTTGGCCAGTGTCTTGTTCATCTCCCGGGCCGGCGAAGCGATCGGCTTTTCCTTTCCGGAACTGGCTGCGGGCTGGGGCTTGTACTCGACCGGTTTCGATGCTCCGCCATAAGAAGCCCCCCCACCGGTCTTGAATTTGCTCAGAAGCGTTTTCAGCGCAACGGATTCGGATGCAAGAGACTGAGTTGCCGAATTGGATTCCTGCACCATGGCGGCGTTCTGCTGGGTGCTTTGGTCCATGGAGTTGACGGCGACATTGATCTCTTTGAGACCGGTCGTCTGTTCACGCGCAGCCTCGACAATGGCAACAACATTTCTGTTGATGTCCTGAACCTGACCGACAATTTCCTCAAGCACTTCACCAGTGCGCCCCACCAGGGACACCCCTTGCTTGACCTGATCGCCGGATTTGTTGATCAGCGTCTTGATCTCCTTGGCCGCATTGGCAGATCTCTGCGCCAGCTCACGCACTTCCGTGGCAACCACCGCGAAGCCCTTGCCGGCCTCGCCAGCGCGCGCAGCCTCAACCCCGGCATTGAGGGCCAGCAGGTTGGTCTGGAACGCAATATCATCGATCACACCAATGATATTGCTGATCTGGTCTGAGGACGTTTCAATTTCCCCCATGGCCAGGATCGCCTCCTTGACAACCTGGCCAGAGCGCTCTGCGTTTTCCTTGGTCTTGCCAACCAGTTCGCCGGCCTCTTCCGCCCGACGGGTGGAATCATTGACCGTAACCGTGATCTCCTCAAGCGCTGCTGCAGTCTCTTCGACCGATGCTGCTTGCTGTTCTGTGCGCTTGGAAAGATCGTCCGCACCCGATCGGATTTCCTCGGCTCCAGACGCAATTGCATCGGCGTTGCTGCCAATAGAGCTAATGGCGGCGTTCAACTTGGAAATGGATTCGTTGAAATCGCGGCGCAGCTTCTCCATGTTCTCGGGGAATTTAAGGTCAATGCGCTGTTCAAGGTTGCCATCTGCCAGCTCCCGGAGCGCCTCTCCGAGTGCGTTGACGGCACGCACGCGCGCAGTCACATCGGTAGCAAATTTGACAACCTTGACGATGTTTCCGTTTTCATCAGGAATCGGGTTGTAGGAAGCATTGATCTCGACAACCTTCCCACCCTTGCCATAACGGGTGAACTCACCAGCATTGAACTTGCCAGAACGCAATTCTTCCCAGAACAAGCGATAGTCGTCGCTCTTGGCATAATCGCGGTCAACAAACATGCTGTGATGTTGACCAACAATCTCCTCGAGGCTGTAACCCACCGCATTGAGAAAATTCTCATTGGCGTTGATAATCGTCCCATCAGGGGTGAATTCAATCGTCGCCTGAACCCGGCCAATGGCGGCCATCTGCGCGGCATAATCGACATTGAGCAAACGTTCCTTGGCATTGGCCCACTCGACCACAAAACCCAAGGTCTTGCCTCTTTCCGTCAGCGGAGTGACCAACAGATCGAACGCATAGCTGCCGACACGAATGGTCGCGCTGTGTGGTTCCTTCATCGCGCTGAGCATGTTGCGCTGATGCGATGGGTTTTTGTGAAAGACATCGATGTTGCTGCCAACAAGCGTATCAACGCTGAAAGCTGGAAGCTCCGCCTTGAGCTCCGTTTCTGCTTCGCGAAGCATCGTTTTAACGGAATCATTGAGATACGTGATGTTCAGATTGCTGTCAGCGATCATCACGTTGGCGCGCAATCCAGCGATTGCCAGCATTTTCGAGCGCGCGTCTTTGCCTTGAAAACCGTACACAATGCCCTCCTGTTTCCGCGTAGCGGTTCGATAAATCGCAATCAAAAATGAGGTAGAAGCGTAAACAAATTTATAACCATGAATACAATTTTGAGAAAATTGCACATAAATTAGTCAGGAAAATTATCTCGAAGATAGTCTTTAAATTCGCAATTTCAGATAGTTAGATCATGATTTCATTGTATACAGTTTGCCTTAGCAATCGAGAAAACTATCTTTTCCGGAACCCGATTGCAGCCGAACTGAAGAACGGTGTCTGGAGCGGACGAAGCGGTGCGTCGTCACACGATATCGCAGAACAAAAACAAGAACGCTTTGAGATCAAACAATTGCCATGTCCAACCCGATATCGAGCGTAGGTGCAGCCATCGTAATCTTCGAGGTCGAGATATAGTCCACACCGCTTTCGGCGATGGCCTTGATCGTGTCGAGATTGACATTGCCCGAGGCTTCAAGCGTGATCCGGCCAGCGCCCCTGGAAGTGTTCATCGCGACCGCCTCCCGCAGCATGTCCGGCGCCATATTGTCCAGCAGGCAGACATCGGCGCCCTCAGCGAGCACCTGGGCAAACTGCTCCAGCGTATCGACTTCAATTTCAATCCCGACCAGATGCCCGGCGAAGGCCTTGGCCGCCTTCAACGCCTCAGCGATGCCGCCCGCGACCGCAATATGATTGTCCTTGATCAGGATCGCGTCATCCAGGCCATAACGATGCGACGAGCCACCGCCGCAGCGCACGGCGTATTTCTCCACCGCCCGCAGGCCAGGAATGGTCTTGCGGGTGCAGGTGACCTTTGCCTTTGTGTGCGCAATAGCATCAGCAAAGCGCGCGGTGTGGGTGGCGATGCCGGAGAGATGCATCAGGTAATTGAGCGCCACCCGTTCGGCTGACAGCAGTCCACGCGCAGGCCCAAAGATCCTGGCAATCATCGTTCCCGGTTCCACCCGCGCGCCATCCACCGCCAGCGCTTCGAAGCGCATTTCCGGATTTGTCAGCCGGAACGCGGCCGCAGCCAATGGCAGACCGGCGATGACACCGGCCTCGCGGCTGTTCATCTGAGCCGTCGCCTGTTTGTCCGGACCAATGGTGGCGTTGGAGGTGATGTCACCGGCGCGGCCGAGATCTTCCAGCAATGCGGCCCGCACCTGCTCCTCGACCATCAGGCCCGGCAATTCGGGAAGAAATGCAGTGCTCATGTCTCAGCTCTCCAGGAGGTCGGGGATGACGGCATTGGCCTGATCAAGCGTCAAGATCGTCCGCCGCTTCCAGTCCGGGCTTTCATCCGGGTAATCGGTGCGGAAATGCCCGCCCCGGCTTTCAAGCCGGTTGAGTGCCGACACCGCAATCAGTTTGGCCGTGGTGATGACATTGTCAAACCGCACCGAATGGCTTTCGCGCGCCAGATGCAGGATGGTGGCAAGCGCCTCGCGCATGCCCTCGCAATCGCGCAGCACACCAAGATGCGCGCTCATGGTCTGGCGCAGCGTCACCATATTGGGGTGATCATTCTCAGTCAGATATTCGCTTGAGTTGACCGACCCGTCCCGCCAGCCAGGCGGAGCCTGGCCGCTCATCTCGGCACCCAGCCGGCCGGCAATGCGGGCGGCGAACACCACGGCTTCCAGAAGCGAATTCGACGCCAGCCGGTTGGCCCCGTGTGCGCCGGTTGAGGTGCATTCGCCACAGGCCCAGAAACCCGGGAGTGACGAACGCCCGTCCGCATCCGTCCAGATACCGCCCATGAAGTAGTGCGCTGCCGGGATCACCGGGATCATCTCAGCCGACGGGTCGATGCCCGCGTCCTGGCAGTAACCGAACACGGTGGGGAATTCCGCGGCGAAATCATGCACCGCCGTGCGGCAATCGAGAAATGCGCCGCGGCCCGCTTTCACTTCGGCAAAGATGCCGCGCGCCACCACATCGCGTGGCGCAAGTTCTGCATCCTGGTGCAGCTTGAGCATGAAGCGTTCACCGGCCGAATTGTGCAGCGTGGCGCCATGGCCGCGCAGCGCTTCGGTGGCAAGAGGTGCGGGATCCTTGCCGACATTGATCGCAGTGGGGTGAAACTGAACGAATTCCATATCCGCCATCCGCGCCCCGGCACGTGCCGCCATGCCGATACCGCCGCCACGGGCTTCGGTTGGATTGGTCGTGACCTCATAGAGATGCCCTATGCCCCCGGTCGCCATCACAACATGGCTCGCCGTGAGCCGGTGCAGCGTCTCGCCACTGCCTGCATGATCACGCGCCACCACGCCGTTGACACGGCCATTCTCGGAGATCAGATTCTCGACCACATAGCCTTCAAGCACCCGGATCGACGGTGTCTTGCGAACCGCTGCAACCAGGGCCTCCATGATCGCGCGCCCGGCCATGTCGCCCTTGACGCGCACGATCCGGCTTTGCGAATGCGCAGCTTCACGGCTGACGGCCAGGTGCCCTTCAAGATCCCTATCAAAGGGGACCCCATAGCCAAGCAGATCAAAGATACGGTCCGAGGCTTCCGATGCCATCATCTGGATGATCTGCTCATCCACAATGCCGTCACCGGCGATGATCGTGTCATGGACGTGACTTTCGACCGTATCGCCAGGCCCGACCGCCGCCGCGATGCCCGCCTGCGCCCAGGCCGAGGACGCACCCCGCCCGATGGGGGCTGCCGCCAGAATGGTCACAGCCTTGGGCGCGAGTTTGAGCGCACAGAACAGCCCGGCAAGGCCACCACCGATGATGATCACATCATCAAAGCCCTTGGACGGCTTTGGTTGATAGGCGGCGACAGCAGTCGATGCCATGGCAGGCTCCCTGAAGGAACGACCGGAGACAGGCCCCGGGCCCTTACCCTAGTTCTTCAGATTGATCATCCGCTCGACCGCCTGGCGGGCGCGATCGGCAATGGCCGGGTCGACGGTGACCTCTTCGGTCATCATCAAAAGGCTGTCGAGGATCTTGGGCAGCGTGATGCGCTTCATGTGCGGGCACAGATTGCATGGCTTGATGAACTCGACGCCCTCAACCTCGCTCTGGATGTTGGATGCCATCGAGCATTCGGTGACCAGCAGCACCCGCGGCGGACGGTTGTCCTTGACGTAGTTGATCATTCCGGCCGTCGAGCCGGAGTAATCGCACACGGCAATCACGTCCGGGTGGCATTCGGGATGGCCGATGATCTCGATGGTCGGATCGGCTTCCTTGTAGGCCAGCAGTTCTTCGGCCGTGAAGCGCTCGTGCACCTCGCAATGGCCCTTCCAGGTCAGGATCTTCTTCGAGGTCTGCTTGGCGACATTCATCGCCAGATACTCGTCGGGAATGCACAGCACCGTATCGGACTCGAAGCTTTCGCAAACAGCAACAGCGTTTGAAGAGGTGCAGCAGATGTCGGTTTCCGCCTTCACGTCAGCGGAGGTGTTGACGTAGGTCACCACCGGTACACCGGGATAGCGCTCCCTGAGCAGCCGCACATCGGCGCCGGTGATCGAATCCGACAGCGAGCACCCGGCTTTCGCATCCGGAATCAGCACGGTCTTGTCCATATTGAGAAGCTTCGAAGTCTCGGCCATGAAATGCACGCCGCACTGGATGATGATCTCGCCATCCACCAGCGTCGCCTCGCGCGCCAGCTGCAGCGAGTCTCCAACGATGTCGGCAACACAATGGAAGATTTCCGGGGTCTGGTAATTGTGCGCGAGGATCGCGGCCCCCCGCTCCTTCTTGATGCGGTTGATCGCGTGCACATAAGGCGCATAGACCGGCCATTCGATTTCCGGAATATGGTCGCGCACACGCTCATAAAGATGCGCCGTCTCGCGCGCCACCGCAGGCGTGTATTTGAGCTCCGGCCGCTCCAGGGTCCCAAACCTCTCCGCCGCACTCACCAGGCGCTTACCCGCCCTGCCACCGTTGGTCGTGTCCAAACGGGTCATTGCAAACCCTCCCGTCAAATCAATTATGCTCATTTTGAGCATAATTGCATCCAAAAGAAACCGGCAATGCCGGTGAACAATTTACATAAGGCGTCGAATGGCTGATTGCAAGCGAGCAGGCAGACCACCCGACGGGTTCGCGAACAACGCAGCCCTTGTCCTGGCGCGTGCCATTTGGCTGAGATGAAACCAAATGGCGCAGCACCAGTCCCTCTGTCAGAATCGAAGGAATTGTGGTCTTCATCCAGCGCTCGCGCAAGGGCAACACCAGCAAACATCACCAAACCGGCAAGCCTGCGCAAGGGCGACTGATCAATTCCATTGATCAAAAACTACAAATATATGCGCTTGTCCAATGCGTTGGATTGCGTAAAGTCGCGCTTCAGATCAGGAGCCTTCCATGTCCGTCAAAAGCACTGCCTCAGCCAGCCCGCCATTGCCGTGGCTGATCATCATTTCCGGCTGCCTGATCGCACTGCTGTCATTCGGGCCACGTTCGGCGATGGGTTTCTTCCAGTTGCCGATGCTCGCCGACACCGGATGGGACCGGACCACTTTCGGCCTCGCCATGGCGATCCAGAACCTGTTCTGGGGCATCGGACAGCCGATCTTCGGGGCAATCGCCGACAAATATGGCTCCTGGCGCGTGCTGGCCCTGTCAGCCCTGATCTATTCTGCGGGGCTGTTGATGATGGCAAATGCCGACAGCCCGGTGTGGCTGCATATCGGCGGCGGCGTGCTGGTGGGCCTGGGCATCGCCTCGGCCTCATTTGGTGTGATTCTTGCGGCTTTTGCCCGCAATGTGGCACCCGAGCAGCGCTCTCTTGCCTTTGGCTTCGGAACCGCCGCCGGCTCGGCAGGCATGTTCGTTTTCGCGCCCCTGAGCCAGGGACTGATCGATGCGCTCGGCTGGTCGGATGCGCTGGTCTGGCTCGGAATCATGATGCTGATCATCCCGGTCATTGCCATCCCGCTGCGCGGCAATTCATCGTCCGGAAGCCAGAAGCAGACCGACATAGAGCAGACCATCGGCGAAGCGCTGCGCGAAGCCTTCGGCCATCGCAGTTTCGTGCTGCTGGTGTCGGGGTTTTTTGTCTGCGGTTTTCAGGTTGCCTTCATCACCGCCCATTTCCCCGCCTATCTCGGAGACATCAACATACCAGCCACCTACGCGGTGCTGTCGATAGCACTGATCGGCTTCTTCAACATCATCGGCTCGCTCGCCTCCGGCGTGATCGGCCAACGCCATTCAAAACCTGTTTTCCTGTCGCTGATTTACATCGGCCGCTCGATCGCGGTCACCGCCTTCCTGCTGCTGCCGCAGACACCGACCTCGGTGGTTGTCTTCGCCATCGTCATGGGATTGCTATGGCTCTCCACCGTCCCGCCCACCAACGCGTTGGTGGCGATCATGTTCGGCACCCGCCATCTGGGAATGCTTGGAGGCGTGGTGTTCTTCTCCCATCAGGTCGGCTCCTTCCTGGGGGTCTGGCTCGGCGGCTATCTCTATGACATTTTCGGCTCTTATGACCCGGTCTGGTGGTTGGGCGTGGCGCTCGGGCTGTTTGCAGCCGTGGTGCATTGGCCGATCCGGGAACAGGCAGTCGACCGATCCGCACTGGCGCCAGCTGAATAAGCTCTTCCAATCAACGCCTTGCGGTCCAAGTGACCGCAGCTCCCGCCCGGCTTATTGCTGAAACGCTCACGGACCGGATCGACATGATCCGCGGCCTAATGGATTGCGTTGTTTGTTTTTCTGACAGGAACGAGATCCTGGTCAGACTGGTAAAGGATAGGCTGCGTTGTCGCGCAAGACCTCCAGCAGGCGGACTTGATGCACACAAACAATGCGCGCTGCGACACGTAATTTGTCATACGCCTGTTACTGAAATTGGTACATTTGCTGCCATCGGGGTCATGTCAAAACGATGGAGATAGCCATGAACGAGATGTTCAAGCCAGAAGACGAGATGATCAACCTTACCGAGATCCGCGAAGCCGAAGAAGATGTCGGTCGCAACACCTCGGACAATCCAACCATGGGCGATGTCATCAATCGCCGCTTTTCACGCCGCGGCTTCCTTGGCGGATCGCTGGCCGTCACCGCCATTGCCACCACCGTCAGCCCATTGGCGCTGATGATCGCTGATGAGGCCCGTGCCGAAGGCGTGAGCGCATTCTCCTTCACCGAAGTCGAGGCCGGGGTCGACGAAACCCATCATGTTGCCGAAGGCTACGACGCCGATGTGCTGCTGCGCTGGGGAGACAAGGTTTTCGCCGACTCGCCCGAGTTCGATCCGATGAACCAGACCGCTGAGAGCCAGTCCAAGCAGTTTGGCTACAACAACGATTATGTCGGCTTCATCCCGCTCGATGGTGCTGACGACCATGGCCTGCTGGTGGTCAACCACGAATACACCAATGCCGAACTGATGTTCCCCAACTGGGCTTCGATCGGCAAGGATGGTGAAGGCAAGGACAAGGTGATGATGGGCGAGTTCACCAAGGACATCGTCGACATCGAAATGGCGGCCCATGGCGGCACCGTGATCGAAATCCGCAAGGAGAATGGCAAGTGGGTACCGGTTCTTGACGGCACCATGAACCGCCGCCTTCATGTGGGAACCGAAATGGCGCTCTCCGGTCCGGCCGCCGGTCACGACCGTGTCAAAACAAATGCAGATCCTTCAGGCACCAAGGTCCTCGGCACGCTCAACAACTGCGCCGGTGGCGTCACCCCCTGGGGCACATGGCTGATGGCTGAGGAAAACTTCCACGGCTACTTCGTCGGAGAACTGCCCGAAGGCCATCCCGAGACCGTGAACTACGAGCGTTATGGCGCCCCAAGGGGATGGTACAATTGGGGCACTCATCATGACCGCTTCGACGTTTCCAAGGAGCCCAACGAGCCCAACCGCTTCGGCTGGGTGGTCGAAGTCGACCCGACGGATCCCAATTCTGTGCCGAAGAAGCGGACTGCACTGGGCCGCATGAAGCACGAAGGCGCTGAAAGCGTGCTCAACAAGGATGGCCGCGTGGTGTTCTATTGCGGCGACGACGAGCGTTTCGACTATGTCTATAAGTTCGTCACCGCAGGAACCTACAATCCGGACGACCGTGCAGCCAATATGGACCTGCTCGACGATGGCACGCTCTATGTGGCGCGCTTCAATGCGGACGGTACGCTCGACTGGATGCCACTGGTTCATGGAGAAGGCCCGCTCAACGCCGACAACGGCTTCACGAGCCAGGCCGATGTGGTGATTGAAGCCCGTCGCGCAGGCGATCTTCTGGGCGCCACCAAGATGGACCGCCCCGAAGACGTTCAGCCCAACGCAATGACCGGAAAGGTCTATTGCATGCTGACCAACAACACCCGCCGCAAGGCTGGCGACGAGAACGCCGCCAACCCGCGCGCCGACAATGCCTTCGGTCACATCATCGAAATCAGCGAAACCGATGGCGATTTCGCCGCCACCAAGTCGACCTGGGAAATCCTGATCAAATGCGGTGATCCGTCTGTTGCCGAAGTCGGCGCCAGCTTCTCCTCCGCCACCACCAAGGATGGCTGGTTCGGCATGCCCGACAACTGCGCCATCGACGCCGATGGCCGCCTCTGGGTATCCACCGACGGCAACTCGGCCAAAAAGACCGGCCGCACCGATGGCCTTTGGGCCGTTGACACGGAGGGTGATGCTCGCGCCACCTCCAAACTGTTCTTCCGGGTTCCGGTCGGCGCCGAGATGTGCGGTCCGCTGTTCGATCCCACCGGTGAAACAGTCTTCCTCGCTGTTCAGCATCCGGGCGATGAAGGCCTCGCCACTTATGAGCAGCCCGCCACCCGCTGGCCTGATTTCCGCGATGACATGCCGGTGCGCCCGGCTGTTGTGGCGGTCACCAAACAGGGCGGCGGCAAGATCGGCATGGCCTGATCATCAACGCAGTCAGGAAATCGAAAAGGGCGCTCCCGGGCGCCCTTTTTGCATGCTGCGATCATTTTTCCTGCCGCGGATTGCGCCTCAGCGCATCAGCTTGGCGATCGGAAAAATCGCGCAGGTCTCGGTCCCATGGGCCAGAAGCTTGCCGGCTCCATCGCGCAGATAGGCCTCCGAGGTGGCGGTTGTCCTGCCACGATGCACCACCCTGCCCTCACAGACGAACTCTCCCGTATCGGGCAGGATCGGCCGCGTGAGATTGACCTTGAATTCCACGGTCGTGTAGCCCTCACCCGGCACCAATGTGGTCATCACCGCGCAGGCAAGTGCTGAATCCATGATCGTCGCTGCCCATCCACCATGCACGGTGCCGAGCGGATTGAGATGCTCGCCATTGGGCGCGCCGGTAAAGGCAACGGTGCCCTCCTCCACCTTGCTGAGCCAGAAATTCAGCGTCCGGGCGATTGTCGCACCGGGCAGCCGGCCCTCAAGAATGCCCTGCATTACCGACAGACCGCTCTCCCGCGCCACCAGATCAAGCGGCACCACGCCGGCAGATTGCAATGAACGAAAATCCGTCGCGTCATCATTCATGGCAATGTTTCCTGGGTTTCATCATCGGATGCAGTCACCTGCGACATCGCCTTGAGCGCCGCAGTGCAAAAACTCTCGCGGCTGATCGGCGCTTCAATGCCACGTGGCTCGAAGACATGACGGTCGAGGAAATACCCCGACAACTTGAACCCGTGCGCCAGCATCTGAGCATCACCGCAAGCCTGAGACCGGTCAGCGAGAAACGCCGGCAAGGCCAGCATTCTCTCCGCCCATGGCGCACCGGCCGCCGCCGAAACCGCACGGCCTGACTTGGGAGACACATAGACAAGATCTTCGCTTGCCCCGGTCGCAGCACAGGCCGTCAGATCAAGCCCGAAGCCAAGGTCCTCAAGCACCGCGAGTTCGAAACGCACATACAGCGCACCGGCTTCCTCAGGTGCATCGAAACTGTCGAGGATCACGGCAAAGGCATCGTGCAATCGCGGGTGGGAATCCCGCTCCGGCAACAGGCGCAGCAGCGCGGCCATCGCCTGCACACCGTGAACACCGATGGCGCTTTGCATCAGCCTTCCGGCGCGCGCATTGATCAGCTCCACCTGGTATTGGCCGAGATGCTCATCAAGTCGGGCGCGCCACACCAGATCCACTGAATTGCCGGGCTGGAGCACCGGTTGCAGCCGCTTCGAGCGGCCACCACGGACAATGCCCATGTGCCGGCCATGGGCATGGGTCATCACCTCGGCAATCACCGAGGTTTCGCCATGCTTCCTCAGGCCAAGGATGATTCCCTCGTCACGCCACTCCATGGCAACGACATTGACTGCTCATTGGGGAAATTCAAGCCCGATCTCACGGTAGCGCTCGGGATCATTGCCCCAATTGCTCCGGACTTTGACAAACAGGAACAGATGAACCTTCTGCTCGAGAATATCGGCAATCTCCTTGCGCGAAGCCTGGCCGATCGCCTTGATGGTCTCGCCCTTGTGACCAAGAACGATCTTTTTCTGGCTGTCGCGCTCGACATAGATCACCTGCTCGATCCTAACCGAGCCGTCCTTCTTCTCTTCCCAGCTCTCGGTTTCCACATGCGAGGCATAGGGCAGTTCCTGGTGGAGGCGCAGATAGAGCTTCTCGCGGGTGATTTCAGCCGCAAGCTGGCGCATCGGCAGATCGGAAATCTGATCTTCCGGATAGTACCACGGCCCCTCGGGCAGGGTCCGCGCAAGGTAGTCCATCAGGTCGGCACAGCCTGATCCGGTAAGCGCCGAAATCATGAAGGTTTCGTCGAACTGGGCCTTCTCGTGGCATTGCGCCGTCAGCGCCAGCAGCGTGTCGCGCTTGACCCGGTCAACCTTGTTGAGAACCAGGATCTTGCGCTGGTGCACATCGGCGAGCGAATCCAGCAGGGCCTCCGCATCGCCCTTGATTCCACGCTCGGCGTCGATCAGCACCAGAACCATGTCGCCGTCCTTGGCGCCGCCCCAGGCGGTTGTGACCATCGCCCGGTCAAGCCGCCGCTTGGGCGCAAAGATGCCTGGTGTGTCGATGAACACGATCTGGGCGCGCTCGTGAATGGCAATGCCGCGCACGATCGCCCGCGTGGTCTGAACCTTGTGAGAGACGATCGACACCTTGGCACCGACAAGCTGATTGACCAGCGTCGATTTGCCCGCGTTTGGCGCACCGATCAGCGCGACAAACCCGGATCGGGTCGGCCCTTCCGGCGGTGTGGAAGGAACATCGGTTTCAGGTGTCTCGGTCATTGTCTTGTCCTGACGGGCGTTGCCAGACGCCTTCACGTTCGAGTACGGCGGTGGCGGCGGCCTGTTCGGCAGCGCGCTTGGAGCTGCTTTCGCCACTGGCCGGCTTGGCCCCATTGATTTCAACAGTCACGGTGAAGACAGGCTCATGGTCAGGGCCCGCGCGATCGGTCACCCGGTAGACCGGTGTGACGCCAAAGCGCGCATGAGCCCATTCCTGCAGTTCGGTTTTTGCGTCACGTCGCGCCCCGTCCTCTGCCAGCGCCCGCGCCTTCCAGTGCTTGTGGATGAAAGAGCGCGCAGCCTCGAGACCTGCGTCAAGGTAGATCGCCGCAATCAGCGATTCCACCACATCGGCACGCACATTGGCCATGCGTTTGCCGGTGAGTTTCTTCACGTCCGCACCGGTGCGGATAAATTCATGCAGCCCCAGATCATCGGCCACTTCACTGCAAGTCTGGGCACTGACGAGCTGGTTCAGCCTTACCGACATTTCGCCTTCCGTGGCGTTGCCGAAATGGCCGAACAGCAACTCCGCCACACAAAGCCCAAGCACCCGGTCGCCAAGAAACTCCAGCCGTTCGTAATTGCCATTCGTGTTGGTCCTGGTGCTGGCATGGGTGAGTGCACGCTCAAGCCGGACCGGGCTGCTGAACTGATGGCCGATCCGCTCTTCCGCCCGGGCTATCAGATCTGCCTGTTTTTTCTGCGCGCGGCTCATCGCTGTGCGGATTTGAAGAACCGGTCAAAACGCAGATCGGTTGGCCATTTCCAGATCTCCAGCGGCGAGGCATCCTCGGCAATGGAGAAGAAGATTATGGTGGCACGGCCGATGAAATTCTCTAGTGGCACAAAACCCACATCAAACCGGCTGTCCTGCGAGTTGTCCCGGTTGTCACCCATCATGAAGTAGTGACCTGCGGGCACGACAAACTCACGTGTGTTGTCGCCCGGCGAATTCGGATTGAGATCCAGTGTGGTGTAGGTCACCCCATTGGGCAGGGTTTCGCGATAGATCGGCACATCGGTGCCGCGGTTGTAGCGGCCCTCTGGCGTATAATTCCCGACCAGCTCTCGCTCCACTGCATTGCCGTTGATGAAAAGGACCCCGTCCCTGACCTGGATCCGGTCCCCCGGAAGCCCGACAACGCGTTTGATGTAGTCGAGCTTGGGATTGCTCGGCAGCCTGAACACCGCCACGTCACCGCGCTCGGGTTCATCCGACCAGATCCGTCCCGAGAAAAGGTCTGGCGAAAAAGGCATCGAATACTTCGAGTATCCGTAGGAAAATTTCGAAACGAACAGATAGTCACCAACCAGCAGCGTCGACATCATCGAGCCGGACGGAATGCTGAAGGGCTGGAAAAACAGGGTGCGGATGATCACTGCAAGCAGCAGCGCCTGGATGAGCACCTTGACGTTTTCCCAAAGGCCGCCGGACTGGTCTTTCGTAGATTCTGACACGCGTGATTTTCCTTGGATATGGCGCGGGAGCGCATTCTCTAGCGGTTTGCACGGGTTCCGGCAACCATTGAGGCATTCACCGTTTCCCGACGCCTCCGATTGTGGTTTCAGGGTCTGGGCAGCGCTTCAATAATCACGAACGCCTGCGCCAGCGGATAATCATCAGTTATTGTCAAATGAATGGCGGCGGTCATGTCCGCAGGGAGCATTGACTGCAACCGCTCTGCCGCCCCACCGGTAAGTCTCATGGTCGGTTTTCCACCGGGAAGATTGACCACGCCCATATCACGCCAGAACACACCTTTGGACAGCCCGGTTCCCAGCGCCTTTGAGCAGGCTTCCTTGGCCGCAAACCGCTTCGCATAAGAGGCCGCGCGGTTGGCACGGCGATCTGAACGCGCCTGCTCTATCTCGGTAAAACAGCGCGCAGTGAATCGCTCGCCGTGCCGCTCCAGGGTTTTCTCGATTCGCCTGATATCAATCAGATCGCTGCCAATCCCGACGATCACGCGCGGTTGGCCTTTTCGGCACGTCGTTCAGCACGCGCTGCGGCAAGCTCCTGTATCCGAAGCCTTGCGCGCGCCGCAAGCTTCGACTTTCTCCGGGTCTGGAATGCCGTCACCCCCCAATAGGTCAAAACATAGAAGCAAATCGCAGTGAAAAGCCCAGGCGGAACGCAGCCAATCAGCATTGGCTTAATTACGGGCTCCCACAATTGGCCCACATCGAGATGGGTCAGCAAGGAATGCAAGTCCACGTGCCGGTGGCCAGCACCCTGAGGAACGCCGATCAGAAGATTGCCGAGCTTGAGCGTCGAGGCCCAGATGAACGGAAACGAAATCGGATTGCCGAAAGCCGTTCCCAGCGCCGCGGCCACCATGTTGCCCGCAAGAACGTAAGCCAGAACGAAGGCCAGCACAAAATGAAACCCCAGAAGCGGTGTCCATGAGGCAAAGACGCCCGCCGCCACACCTGCAGCGATGGCGTGAGGTGTGGCAGTAAGCCGCAACACCCTTTTTATGAAATACTGAAACGACCTGCCAAACGAGCGCCGTGGCCAGAGCGCGGTTCGCATCCGGTCAAAAATACCCTCTGGTCTTCGGCGTCGAAACAGCATGATAGGGTCGTTTATCGCTCTGTTTGTGTCAGTCCTAAGTCAGACCGGCAGATTTTCTCACAAGTTACACACCGTGCCGGTCACATTCAGTAGCGAGCATAAGCGGCAACCCCGAAGAACTGGTAAAGGCGCGACGGATTTCAACACGTTGAAACCAGCAACCTTGCGGGCAAAACCATTCAACCATCTCATGTGGGCACTGTCAGCCTATTCATAGATGCGTTCGACGGTGGAAACGGAATCCAGCGACTTCAATTGAGCGATCAATTGGTTGAGGTGCTTGAGATCCCACACCTGCAGATCGACAAGCATTTCGGTAAAGTCCGCCGCCACACGGACCATGGACAGGTTCTGGATGTTGGTTTCGCTCGCGGCGATGGCCTGAGCAACGTCAGCAAGCGTGCCGGGCGCATTGATCGCCGTCACCAGTATCCTAGAGGGGAAACGGTTCTTGTTGTTCTCGTCGATGTCCCAGCGAATATCGATCCAGCGATTGGGCTGGTCATCAAATTTGGTCAATCCGGGCGACTGGATCGGATAAATCGTAATGCCGGCACCAGGCTCCAGAATCCCGACTATCCGGTCGCCTGGAACCGCTCCGCCGGGACCGAACCGCACAACAGAATTGTCATCCATGCCCCGAATGGGCATGGCGTCGGTCTCATTGCCCAGGCCGGCCATGCGTGAGGCTTTGGGAGCACTCTTGGATTTGCCCAGTCCTGGCAGCTTGAAGATCAGGCCGGCTGCACTGCGAAGATTGAACCAGCCTTCATCAACCGGCTTGCGCGTCGAGACGCGGGTCTCCTGATGATTGGGGAAGAGAGCCTGAAAGACATCGTCGGATCCCAATTCACCGCGCCCCACGGCAGCCAGCGCGTCCTCGACCTCCTTGTGGCCAAGCCGGTGCAAGACCGGCTTGAGACTGTCACGCGACAGCGGCTTGCCCGCACGGTTGAAGGTACGCTCGAGGATCCGCATCCCGAGCCCCGAATACTGCTTGCGAACCGCCGCCTTGGTTGCGCGTCTTATCGCTGCCCGCGCCTTGCCGGTAACGACAATTTCCTCCCAGGCCGGTGGCGGCACCTGTACGCCCGAGCGCAGGATCTCAACCTCGTCGCCATTGGTAAGGCGGGTGACAAGCGGCATGATACGGCCATTGATCTTGGCGCCCACGCAGGTGTCACCAATATCGGTATGCACCGCATAGGCGAAATCGATCGGGGTGGCTCCGCGCGGCAGCGCGATCAGTTGGCCCTTTGGGGTAAAACAGAACACCTGATCCTGGAACAATTCCAGCTTTGTATGTTCGAGAAAATCCTCCGGATTGTCGCCAACCGAAAGGGCCTCGATTGTCTGACGCAGCCACGAATAGGCACGCGAATCCTTCGACAGGAGTTCGCTATCGCTGTCCTGTGTCGTGTCCTTGTAAAGCGCATGCGCCGCAACGCCGCGCTCAGCGATATCCTGCATCAGTCGGGTGCGGATCTGCAGCTCAACCCGCTGGCGCGAGGGGCCGACAATGGTGGTGTGGATCGAGCGGTAATCATTCTGCTTGGGCGTGGAGATGTAGTCCTTGAAGCGTCCCGGCACCACCGACCAGCGCATATGCACGATGCCCAGGGCCCGATAGCAATCGGCTTCGGTGTCCACGATGATCCGGAAGCCGAAAACATCCGACAATTGCTCAAAAGACAGCGACTTTGACTGCATCTTGCGAAAGACCGAATAGGCCTTTTTCTGACGCCCCTTGACGGTTGCCTTCAGACCCTGCCGCTCGAACAGCCCCGACAACTCCTGCTCGATCGTATGGATGAGATTGCGGTTGCTCTCGGAAAGCTCGGCCAGCTTGCCCGTCACCGTGTCGTAGGCTTCCTGATTGATGTTCTGGAACGCAAGCTCTTCCAGCTCTTCACGCATCGCCTGCATGCCCATGCGTCCGGCCAGTGGCGCATAGATATCCATCGTTTCCTCGGCAATCCGCGCCCGCTTCTCCGGCGCCACATGCTCAAGCGTGCGCATGTTGTGAAGCCGATCAGCCAGTTTCACCAGCAGGACCCGGACATCATCGGAAATCGCCAGCAGAAGCTTGCGCAGGTTTTCCGCCTGCTTGGCCCGCTTGGTCACCAGATCAAGCTTCTTGATCTTGGTCAGCCCCTCGACCAAACGTCCGATGTCCTCCCCAAACAACTCGTCGATTTCGGCACGGGTGGCCGAGGTATCCTCTATGGTGTCGTGCAGAAGAGCCACCGCAATGGTGGATTCATCAAGCCGCATCTCGGTCAGGATGGCAGCCACCTCAAGCGGGTGGGAGATGTAGGGATCGCCGCTGGCACGCGTCTGCTTGCCGTGCTTCTGCATGGCGTAGACATAAGCCTTGTTCAGCAGAGACTCGTTGACATTAGGCTTGTATTTTTGCACGCGCTCGACGAGCTCGTACTGACGCATCATGGAAGCAGCACTCCAAAAACGAACAATGCGCCGAATCCAACGACCGGCGCATTCTATCGCATCAGTTGTCTATCGGCTGTGGCGTGGCAACAGCGCCGGTCCCGAAAGACCGGCAGATGCGACCAGCAACCTAATCAATAGTCGTCGCTTTTTTCCGGCGGCACAAGTCCCTCGATACCTGCGAGCAACTCTTCTTCCGACATCGAAGCAAACGAAACCGCTTCCGGCTGATCGTCCTCGACCACAGCCTCTGCCGAGGCTTCGCCTGCCTGAATGAACTTCTCCGGATCGGGCTCTGGCTCATCCACTTCAACATGCTTCTGCAAGGAGTGAATGAGATCTTCCTTCAGGTCGCCGGGAGAAAGAGTCTGATCGGCGATCTCACGCAGGGCAACGACAGGATTCTTGTCATTGTCGCGAGCAATCGTGATCTGGCCGCCCTGCGATATCTGCCGGGCGCGATGGCTGGCGAGCAGGACCAATTCAAAACGATTTTCAACTTTGTCGATGCAATCTTCGACTGTGACGCGGGCCATTGCCTGTCCTTTGCAAACTGCGAATGGGGAGATTAGCACTGCCGTAAACATATTGTGCGGCAATTTCAAGTCATTTGGCCTCAACACCCACTTTATCGGGGCCGCATCTTGACGTCGATCCGAGCGGGCCCAATTTGCTTGCACCCGAACCGAGTTCTAACTCCCAAATAGTCATCACTTGAAATTTATGAGGAAGAGAGACACTTGCATAAATTAGAATATATAGTAATCCGGGCCTCTCCCATGAATTGCGTTGAAATTCAAAAACATTCCTCAAAGGCTGTGCATTCAATAATTGGAGCTGCACAGGTAGAGACTCAAAAGTAATTTTGATAAAAAGGATTTTCGCCGATGTTTGACCCAAGAGAAAAAATCGCACTTTTCATTGATGGTGCGAATCTTTACGCAGCGTCAAAGAGCCTGAATTTCGACATTGACTACAGAAAGCTCCTGAAATCGTTTCAGGGGCGCGGCTATCTTCTCCGCGCCTATTACTACACAGCGCTGATCGAAGACCAGGAATACTCCTCAATTCGTCCCTTGATCGATTGGCTGGACTACAACGGTTACAAGGTCGTCACCAAGCCCGCCAAGGAATTCACCGACTCCATGGGCCGCCGCAAGGTCAAGGGCAACATGGATATAGAACTCGCCATTGACGCCATGGAACAGGCGGAGGTGGTTGACCATCTTGTCATCTTCTCCGGCGATGGGGATTTCACCTCCCTGGTCGAGGCGTTGCAACGCAAGGGCCGCAAGGTCACGGTGGTCTCCTCGCTTTCGACACAGCCGCCAATGATTGCTGATGATCTGCGCCGCCAGGCCGATTATTTCCTTGACCTGTCCACTCTCAAGTCGGAAATCGGCAGGGAGTCTTCAGAACGGCCGCAACGTCATGCACCTGCCGTTGATGAAGACGACGACGACGATTTCGACGATTAACGGTCCGGGCCTCGGGCCAAAGCGCATACCGGCGGCACGATGACAGAACCAGACTATGATTGCGGCCTATGCCCAAGGCTTCGTGGCTTCATTCTTGAGAACCGGAAACTTCACCCGGAATGGCACAATGGTCCGGTGCCGACCTGGATCCCGCCCGAGGGAGCGGGTTCGGTCGAGCTGCTTGTTGTCGGCCTGGCGCCAGGTCTGCGCGGGGCAAACCTGACAGGACGCCCCTTTACCGGCGATTTTGCCGGCGACCTTCTGTATGAAACCCTAGGCGCGCACGGCTTTGCTTCAGGGACCTTCGAAGCCCGCCGCGATGACAGCCTGAGGCTCAGGCGCACAGCAATCACCAATGCCGTCAGGTGCGTACCACCGCAAAACAAGCCTGTGGGTGCTGAAATCAACACCTGTCGCAAATTCCTGAACGGCACGATCACCGGGATGCACAATCTCCGGGCTATCGTGACCTTGGGCAAGATTTCCCATGACAGCACCGTGCGCGGCCTCGGCGGCAAGCTGTCCGCTCACTCCTTTGGCCATCAGCGCGAAACCGAAATCGATGGCGTGCGAATTTTCTCGAGCTATCACTGCTCACGTTACAACACCAACACTGGCCGCCTGACACCGGAGATGTTCAACGCGGTCTTTACCGATGTGGCAAGGTTTCTGGCCACCTGAACCGGTCGCATCACCCGCGCGACGAGGACAGGATCAGCCGCGATCACGCAGCAGCCGGGATTTCTGACGGTTCCAGTCGCGTTCCTTCTGGGTCTCGCGCTTGTCGTGCAGCTTCTTGCCCTTGGCCAACGCCAGCTGAAGTTTCGCACGCCCCTTGTCATTGAAGTAGATCTTGAGCGGAACCAGCGTCATCCCGTCGCGCTGAACTGCCTGGCCGAGCCGCGCAATCTCGCGCGCCTTGAGCAGGATCTTTCGTCTGCGGCGGGTCTCATGATTGAACCGGTTGGCCTGCAGATATTCAGGCACATAGGAATTGATCAGCCACATTTCCCCGCCCTCTTCATTGGCGTAGGATTCCGCGATGTTTGCCTTGCCCTCACGCAACGACTTCACTTCGGTTCCGGTGAGGACCAGACCGGTTTCGAACGTGTCGACGATCTCGTAGTTGAAGCGCGCCTTGCGGTTCTCTGCGACGACCTTTCCGTGCTGGGACTTGTCTTGGTTCTTTGGTGCCATGATCAGGCCGAAACACCCGCATGCTCAAGAGCTGAATCCAGCAACGCGGCAGTGGCAGGTTCCACAGTGGTCAGCGGCGAGCGCACGACGTTACGGATCAAACCCAACTTGGCCAGACAATGCTTCACACCCGCGACCCCTGGCTCGGTGAAGATCGCCTTGTGCAACGGCATCAGCCGGTCAAGCATCGCGAGCGCTGCCGGGTAGTCGCCACGAAGCGTGGCTTCCTGAAACGCCGCGCACTCCGCCGGTGCCACATTGGCAGTCACAGAAATACAGCCGACTCCACCATGGGCGTTGAAGCCGAGCGCGGTGGGATCTTCACCCGACATCTGTACAAAATCGGGGCCACAGGCCATGCGCTGCTCGGGAACCCGCGCGAGATTGGCGGTCGCATCCTTCACCCCGATGATGGTCGGAAAATCCTTGTGCAACGCAGCCATCGTTTGCACCGACATGTCGACGACCGAACGCGGCGGAATATTGTAGATGATGATCGGAAGTGACGTGGCTTCCGCCACCGCCTTGAAATGGGCGTACAGCCCCCTCTGGGTCGGCCTGTTGTAATAGGGGGTCACCACCAGAACGGCATCCGCGCCAGCCTTTTCAGCATGAACGGCAAGCTCGATCGCCTCGGCGGTATTGTTCGATCCGGCACCCGCAATCACAGGCACCCGGCCATCGGCGACCTTGATACACAATTCCACAACACGCTTGTGCTCGGCATGGGTCAGAGTCGGAGATTCACCCGTCGTGCCGACCGGCACCAGGCCATGGCTGCCAGCCTTGATCATACGTTCGACGTGGCGAACGAATGCGTCCTCGTCCACCGATCCATCATCGGCAAACGGGGTAATGAGGGCTGGCATGGAACCCTTGAACATGCTGGTCTCCAAAAATGGTCGCAAGGCGCGTATTGTGTCTTCAAATTGTCATGGCAGCGGATACAGGAATTCTGCGCCGTGGAAAAGCCTTGCCGGTCCGCTGTAGAGCGGTTTTGCGCCGCCCCGCAGTGGTTTGACCATCTTTCTCATCGGTTGCAAAGCCATTCATGCTCCCAATTCTGCCTGAATGTTGAATTTGAATGGGTTCAATAAGTTTTGCTTAACCTTTGTTTCACCGACGCATGCCATGATCCCGCCGGAATGACAGAACTGGAGCGCTGCGGGTCGGGGAAGCGTCGCTCTTTCACTTAGCCTGGAACACTTGATCCGGACCGATCTTCATGAAGCTAAACACCCCCGTTGCAGCTCTGCTGTGCCTCTCAACCTCATTTGCCGGCATATCGATGGCAGCGCCCCTGCCCCGGGGCGATGTTCCGGAACCCACGCCGCGCCCTGCTGCTGTCAGCCTCGAAACAACCTCATCGGTCCTGCGTGTCAATGCGGCTGCATCCACCACTGCGAGCCGCGAGCTCAAGGCGGGGCTTGATGCGCTGAGCGACCGGGATGTCGACGCAGCACGAGCAGCGCGCGACGCGATGCGCCGCGGGACGCTCGACCATCAAATCCTCACCTGGGCGATCGCCCTTTCGGGACTGGAGGGCGTGCCGTCCGGCGAAATCGCCGCTGCAGCTGCCGAGCTCAAGGGCTGGCCGGGGCTGAAATCCCTTCGCGCGCTCTCGGAGCGGGCCATTTTCTTTGAAAATCCTCCCGCAGCCCAGGTGCTCGCAGCCTTTGGCGACACACGCCCCGAAACCGCCAAAGGCGCGATCACTCTAACCCGCGCGCTGATGACGGCAGGCCAGACCAACCGTGCCAGGTCAGTCGCGGTCGAGTTCTGGCGCACAGAACGAATGGACAAGGAAGAGTCCAACATCTTCCTCAAGGAATTCAAAGCGCTCTTGAGCAAGGCCGATCACCTGCGCCGGATGGAGATGCTTCTCTACCGCGACCGGGTTTCCGAAGCGAAACCGCTTGCGGAACTGGCACAGGCGCAATCGCTCTATCGGGCATGGACTTCGGTAATCCGAGCCCCCGCAAAAGCGGCATCCGCGATTTCGAAGGTGCACCCAAGCTGGCATGACGATCCTGCCTATCTCTATCTGAGGGTTCGGCATCTGCGCGCGTTGGAGCGCGACAAGGACGCCGCCGCACTGCTCGCCAAGATGCCACGGGACCGGGCAGTCTTGGTGGATCCCGATGAATGGTGGATAGAGGCCCGTATCATCAGCCGCGGAATCTATGAGCTGGGAGACGCCAAGGCCGCCTACCGGCTTGCCGCCGCCCATCTGGCACAAAGCCCGGCGGACTATGCCGAAGCCGAATTTCATGCCGGTTGGTACGCGCTTCGCGGTCTCAAGGATGCAAAGACCGCATCCAGGCATTTCGCCAATATTCTCAAGGTAGTTGATGGCCAGATCTCGACCGCGCGCGCGCATTACTGGCTCGGACGTGCAGCCGAGTCCGGTGGCGGCGGACAGGCCGCAGATCATTACGCCCGCGCGGCGCAATTCCCCACCACGTTCTACGGCCAACTGGCTGGCGCCAAGCTCGGCCACAAATCGCTCAACATCACCTACCCCGCCCCCAGCAATGCCGAACGCACCAGATTTACATCGCGCGAAGCCGTTCAAGCCATCCGCAAGCTCGAGGACGCAGGCTATGAATGGCGCGCCGACAGCCTCTACCGCGCGCTTGCTGCCGAATTGGACAGTCCCGGTGAACTGGCGATCCTCGCCGCCATGGCAGAAAGACGCGGCGACCATCAGGTCTCCCTGCAGGTCGGCAAGATCGCCTGGAACCGCGGCCTCGACGTCGCCGCCCTTGCCTATCCGTTGGGCGCCGTCCCCGCCAGCGCCAATATTGCCGGGTCAGGCAAGGCGCTCGCCTATTCGATCGCGCGCCAGGAAAGCGCCTTTAACAAGGCCGCCGTTTCACCTGCCAACGCGCGAGGGCTTCTGCAACTGCTGCCCGGCACCGCAAAGGGCGTCGCCTCTCGCCATGGGCTGCCCTACTCGAAGGGCCGCCTGACAACAGATGCCGGCTACAACGCCACGCTTGGCGCGCATTTCCTTGGCGAGCAGATTGAGGATTTTGGCGGCTCCTACATCCTGACATTCATCGCCTACAATGCCGGGCCGCGCCGGGTGCCGCAGTGGATTGAACGCTTCGGTGATCCGCGCGGCAAGTCTCTCGACGAGGTGATCGACTGGATCGAGATGATCCCGTTCACCGAAACAAGGCATTATGTGCAGCGGGTGCTTGAAAACTATCAGGTTTACAAGGCCCGGCTGGGCCAGAGCGCCAGCATCGAAAAGGACCTCCGCTTCGGACGCCGCTGAAAGTGCTGCCAGCAGGCAAGCGCGATTGTCCGCCAATCGAGCGCCGGGTGGTCTGAACCGAAAAATGCGCTATAGCATTGACAGACAGCATTCAGGAGACCCGCAACAGCCATGGTCAATCAGGATATCGAGACGCTTGCGCCGGTCACCCATGAAGATGTGTTTTATTCATCGCGCGAAGGCCTCAGGCTTCATGCGGCGGATTATGGCCGCCACGACCCGCTCACCCGCGGCCCCCTTCCGGTCGTCTGCCTGCCCGGCCTGACCCGCAACACGCGCGACTTTCACGATCTGGCGGTGTTGATTTCACGCCACCCGAAGACCCCGCGTCGGGTCGTCAGTTTCGATTATCGCGGCCGTGGCCAATCTGCCTGGGACAAGGACCCCGCCCGCTACACAATCACCACAGAAGCCGACGACATCCTCAATGGCATGGCAGCGCTTGGCCTTGAACACGCGATTTTCATAGGCACCTCACGTGGCGGGCTGATCATGCACGTCCTCGCCGCAACCCGTCCCGGCGTTATGGCCGGTGGCGTTCTCAATGACATCGGTCCGGTGATCGAAGGCGCCGGGCTTGCCCAGATCAAGGCATATCTGTCACGCACGCCAAAGCCTCGGAATTGGGATGAGGCAGCCACAGCCCTCTCCGAAGCACATGGCAAAAGCTTCCCCGCCTTGACCGACGCAGACTGGATCGATTTCGCCCACGCGGTCTTTGCCGAAAAGAACGGTGCGCTTCTGCCTGATTATGATCCCGCACTTCTTGAAGGACTCAAGGGCGTTGATCTTGGCACACGACTGCCGACGCTCTGGCCGCAGTTCGAGGGACTTGGAGCCATGCCGCTTCTGGCTCTGCGCGGAGAGCATTCTTCACTTCTGTCGGCAGAAACACTGGATCTAATGAAAGCGCGCGTTCCCAGCCTTCAGACTGCCACAGTCAAAGGCCAGGGCCACGCTCCAATCCTCCACCTGTCCGGGATACCCGAGATCCTCAACAAGTTCTTTGCTGTAGTGGACAAGGCCCGCGGCCACTGAAATCCGACAGTGAACCGCTCCACCTTGCATCCATTGTCGCAGGCCGGGATGCTTGAAGTCTAATCAGACTTCTTGGATCCCCGCTTGGGTGCCCCACCCGCAGAGCTTACCACTTCGCCCTTGGCAACCCGCTTTGAGAACTCAGTTGAACCGCCTTTGGCCAGTATCTTTGCCTGCACCACCCAGTCATCCCTCTCTATCCGGCCCGAAAAAGACAATTGCTCGTTGAAGTCCGCCTGATCCTTCTTGGTCCATTTGGCGATTTGAGCGAAACTGGTGATGCCAATGGCGTTCAGCTTTGCTTCGAGTTGTGGGCCGACCCCCTTGATCCGCTTCAGATCATCAGGCGCCGCGGCAATGCTGGGCTTCTTCTTGGCAGGGCTTGCCTTGGCTGCCGCTTTTGGCTTGGCCGGGGTTTTTTCCTTGGCAGCGGCAGCTTTGCTCGCCGACGACTTGGCCGGCGCCGATTTGGTTTTCGCTTTGGCAGTTTTGGCCACCGCAGCCGGCTTTGCAGGTGTGGCCGCCTTGGGCGTTTCTTTCGGGCTGTCCGGAACCGTGGGAGTTTCGCTCACCAAGTCAACAGCCACTGCCGGCTGCGGGGTGCTCGCGGGTTCATAATGCGGCGTCGGTGCTGCCAGCTCGCCGGCAGTTGCAGTTTTGGCGGTACCCTCACGGGTCACAGCCCCTGCGGACCCCGAATGTGCGCTCTTGCCAGGGGCGAATTGACCCTTGAGCCAGCAACCGACAAAGCAGCCGGCCGCAAAAGCCAAGGCGATAAAAAACAAAGTCTGCAAAAACAACATCATCACTTCTCCCGCTCCCAGTCACACGAATATCGGCTCACGCCTTTTTGCCCGCACAGGTTTTCCAGCCGACAAGACAGCCGATCACGAATGCAACGACTATCCAAAGCCACATATGCGCAAATACATAGAACATTCTCACCCTCCTTGGGGCCTTGCCCCGCTAGTTGACGACGCGGATTTCGATGCGTCGGTTCGCAGCTTTGCCCGTATCAGTCTCGTTGTCCGCAACCGGACGGCTCTCACCATAGCCTATCGCAACAACTCTGTCCGGACCAACTCCGGCCGCGACCATGTAGGCAACAACCGCTTCCGCACGCCGTTCGGACAGCGTTTGATTGGCGCCTTCGTCGCCATCGGCATCCGTGTGGCCGGAAATCTCCAGCCTGACATCCCGGCATTGCCGCGCCGCAAAGGCGATCCGGTCCAGAAATCCGAATGAATGATGCTGAATGCCCGCCTGGCCAGTGTCAAAACGAATCGTGTTTGCCGCCAACAACTGATTGAGGACATTCTGGCAGCTTGGTCCGGAAAGATCTTCGGACGGCAACGGCTTGAGCGCAACAGACTGTTGTGCCGCAAAGGCTTCGGGAAGATCTGCTTCGAGTTGACGCTGAAGATCAGCAGCCGCATTTCCACTTAAGGCTTCACCGCGTACCGAAAGCGCCCCGTCACGAAGAACCACAGAGGCTTCATCCAGGCGGCTGAGCGCCTGCAACGCGGCAAGCGCTGCGGTTTCGAACCCTCCCGGCGCGCCGGCCGCAACCCTTTGCCGGTCATCAATCTTGAGGCGGCCAAATTTCAACGCTGCACTTTCCAAAAGGCGATCGGCGATTGCTTTGCTTGGGACGACACCATCAAGCACAAGCGCATTCGATGACAGAGCGCCAGACCAGATGTAGGGTGAAACGCGCGCGAGGCCTATATCAACAGTGCCAAGCGTGAGCCCTTCGACCAGTCCCTCATCGAGCCGCGCCTGCAGCGCACGAAAGGCGTCACCATCGGCAATCTCGCCTGACATATCCAACTGGCCACCGCTCAGAGAAGCAGTTCCCCGGGTCAAGCGGGCAGACAATGAGATGGCTTCACTGGCAGCGCGCAACCAGTCAACTCCCTCCGGCACACCCGCGGCAAACCGCATTCCATCTATCACATCCAGATCCGGGTGAGCCGCCTTCGCCGCCTCGACAAGAGCCAACCGCGCCACCTGATCGGGGACATAGCCTGACAACATGACCTGCGCTGAAGACGACGTCACCGACCAGGTGTATTCGCCCATCACCTGCACAGGCGTAATCTCGACGCTCTCAAGCAATCCATCACCGGGCGGTGAAGCTGCAAGAAGAGCCAGTGCCGCTTCGTGGTCCTCCGGATTGAGCGCCTGGCCGTAAATGCGCAGGGCATTGCCGTTCATTTCCATGAGGCCGGTGGAAAAACGGGAAAAGGGAGCCGAACCAAAGGCCGCGAGCGCTACGAAATCATCAGGAGCGCCCCGCGCCAGCTTCAGCTGGTCCAGCAGCGCAATCCCAGGCAGGTTTTCACTCAGAAGGGCAACGAGTTGGCGGCGCGCGGCATCATTTGGCGCAAATCCGCTGAGCAGCAAGCCATTTTCCGTTTTTTCCAAAGACAGAAAGTAAGGCGATTGAACAGGCAGCAACCCTGTAGCGTCGGTCACGACACGCACACCATAGGTCTGCCGGACGGTTTCGATTGCGTCTGCTTGATTTTCGGGATCGGGAGCAAGGCCCTGGAGCGTCAGATCCCTCCCGTTCACCAGAACCCCTGCCCAGCCATGATCCACCGCCAGTGCTGCTGTTGCGCGATATCGAAGGTCGGCTTCTATGGGATCCAGTCTTAGCCACAAGGCCAGGAATGTCAGGCAGGCGACAGTCGCCACACCGGGCCATATCCAGAACTTCCAGTTTCGCATGGGCTCCCCGCAGCGGTCGTGCAATGGGTGAACCTAACACCCCCGCGTCAATCAGGCCAAGTCAAAAACCGGACACCTGTCATCGGGTTGTCTGCCGGTCAGACACGCCGGCACGGCAAGGATTTCAACCAAAAAACCCGGCAGCCAAGGCTGCCGGGTTCTGTCTGCTCAAACCGAAGTTTGATTAGAAGGAGCGCTGAACGCGGAAGAAACCACCGAACTGGTCGGAGTTTGCAGCAGTAGTGCCGCGATCACGCCATGCGATTTCCGGAGTGACGATCAGGCCAGGAACGACCTGGTAGGCAACGTTCGCTGCAACGCTGAACGCATCGTCGTTGCCGACAACGTTGTTTTCACGCCACTGACCCTGGATGTTGAAGGTCGCCTTGTCGGTGAACTTGTACGAACCACCGGCAGTAACCGCGAAAGTCTCGTCGGTCACAGCACCATTTGCCCAGGTGGTGTAAGCCGAGGAGTTTTCACCGTAGTGGAGCATCGCCATCAGCGAGAGCTGATCGTTGACGGTCACGTCAGCGCGGATCTTACCGGACCAACCACCGCGGATCGGCTGAGCAAGAGTAGCGAGGTCATCACGTGTGTCGAAGCCGACAACAGCGCTGAGGTCGAACATGCCAGCTGTGTAGCCAAGACCCACAACAACATGCGGTGCGTAGTCGTCGATGCCCCAGGCCGGAGCAGCAGTGTTGCTGTCGTCACCCTGTTCGAGCGCGATACCAGCACGGAAAGCGCCGCCATTGTAGGTGTAGCTCACCAGGTTGGTGTCGAACGGGCCTGGATCGTAGATAAGACCGTCGTTGATGACTGGGCCAGCGTAACCGGTCCATGTGGTGAAGAACGACTCGTCCTTACCAATGCGCAGGCCGCCGAGCTGGATCCATGCAAAGTTGACCGAGAACTCGTTGTCGTTCGAGTAGCCGCCAACAGCAGTGTTGGTGTCCCACTGGAAGCGGAGTTCCGAGTAGGTGCGCAGGGTGCCGAGTTCGGTTTCCGAAGCTGTCGAAGTACGAACCGAAACGCGAGCGCGCTTGTTGTAGGTTTCGTCGCCGGTCACGGTAGCGCGTTCAAAAAGCTCACCAGCGCCAACATCGTAACGGATGTAGCCGTGGATGCGCAGGCAGGTTTCGGTGCCCGGGATGTAGAAGTAGCCGGTGCCGAATGCATCGCAAACGCGGACGTATTCAACGGGCTCAGGCTCGGCAGCGACGATTGCGTCGGCAGCGCGAGCGCCGGAAACAGCGACGAGAGCCGCTGCGGAGCCGAGGAGAAGGCTCTTGATGTTCATGTTTGACCTCCAGTCAAAATTAATAAAGGGTCTGGGTTTTCGCTGAAGGACAGCATTCCCTGCCCCATCCCCACGATGGAAGAAGACAAACGGATGCCCGCCTTGACTTCGAGATTGAACATACTCGCCAGCCGCTGCCGTGCAACGCCGATCAACCGGCTTGGGACAGTCACGCCGTGCCTTCCCCCACGGCTGTTGCACAAATGACACGAAATCGGCGGTCGCCGGCTGCTTTGTTTACCTTTGGTTAGGAAAATCGGCATTCAGCAGCATGCCGGACCACCGGTTTCTCCGCTGTTTCAGGCGACTCGCTTCGTGGAGAGGTCCGCAAATCCCCGATTCCACCGTCCATTTTCATGGAGCCATCGTCAATTCTGCCTTGATTCGACACTGGTTTCCCTGCCCGCGGAGAATCACCAGCCCCTGACCCCAGCATTTGGCTTCCATGACAAACGGACCCCATCCTTATTTGACAGGACGGCACTCCAACGGCTTGCGCCCGGCAATGAACAGCGCAGCATTGGCCCATGTGAACAGCGCAAGTCGCTCCATCTGGCGGATCCATCCGCACCTCTTCATCGAGGGCTGTTTGTTCAATGGCTATGCGGCGGCGTTCGACCTTTCTGACACTTGCTCATTTGACACTCAGAAAACACACCTGCGTTGAGGCTTGAGAGGCAGAATCCTCGCAGAAAGCGAAATCCTGAAGAAATACAATTCTTTAAGCGAACTTCATTTTTTCGCAATTTGTCCTTTGACTGGAGGTCAGAAAATGAACATCAAGAGCCTTCTCCTCGGCTCCGCAGCGGCTCTCGTCGCTGTTTCCGGCGCTCGCGCTGCCGACGCAATCGTCGCTGCCGAGCCTGAGCCCGTTGAATACGTCCGCGTTTGCGATGCATTCGGCACCGGTTTCTTCTACATCCCGGGCACTGAAACCTGCCTGCGCATCCACGGCTACATCCGTTACGATGTGAGAGCCGGTGAGGCCTACGAACGCACTTCGTTTACCGGTGACGGCACCTACCGTGCGCATGCTCGCGCTTCGATCCGCGCCTCGACCGCCTCGGAAACCGAGCTCGGCACCCTGCGTACATATTCAGAGTTCCGTTTCAACTGGGACACCAGCGCCACAACCGGCGGCTACACGACCGGCACAGCACCTTCGCTCAATTTCGCATGGATCCAGCTTGGCGGTCTGCGCGTTGGTAAGGACGAAACGCTCTTCACCACATGGACCGGCTATGCGGGCGCTGTCATCACCGATGGAACCTACGGGCCATTCGACACCAACCTGATCAGCTACACATACGATGGCGGCGCTTTCCGTGCTGGCATCTCGCTTGAGCAGGGTGACGACAGTAATTCCGCCACAGCATGGGGTATCGACGACTACATGCCGCATGTTGTGGCAGGTGTTGGCTACAATGCCGGCATGGTCGACCTCAGCGCAGTGCTCGGCTACGACACACGCGACGATTTCGGTGGTGTTGCCCGCGGTGGCTGGTCTGGAAAGGTTCGTGCAGACGTGACCGTAAACGATCAGCTGTCCGTCTTCGCAATGGCGATGTATGGTGAAAGCACTTCAGGCTACACCACTTGGGACCGGACCAACGCCGCAGCAGGTGAGGAATCACTGTCCATCATCGCCGGTGGTTCTTACCGGGCTTCTGACAAGCTCAGGTTCAACATCCAGGGCCAGTGGATGGAGAGCGTCGCAGCCGAAAACCTTTCTGACGGGTTTCAGGTTGCCGGTAACCTGAATTACACCGTTGTTCCTGGTTTCGTTGTTACTCCGGAACTCTACTACACCGACGCCGGCGACGCCGCTGGCGGCCAGTTCGGTGCGATGGTGCGTTTTCAGCGCTCGTTCTAATCAAGTCCTGGCTTGATCAGACAACAGGACCGGCGGCATTCGCCGCCGGTTACTGTCTTAGAATAGAATTAGATTTGCATAAGTATACTACATTTCTAATGTAGAATGTCGCATACGTATTCAAATCAACGAATGAAAAATGTAACAAACTTTGATTTTTCAGTAAGACACAGCTATCTCGGAACAATGAATCCGAATGATGGCAAAACTGAGAAATTTCTTGGAGGAGTACATACTTACTCCTCCGTTGAAAATTCTGAATATCCTAATTTAGCATCCCTATGGGATAGCTACTCAAGTATTTTATGGGAAAAGGGAAATCATAAAGACAACTGCCAGGCATTCATAATTGAAATCCATGAGTTCATGTTATTGCAAAAAATTACAGCCTATGATGATTCTTTAATAGACCGGCTGATTGATTATTTCCGCAATATTGGAAACCGAAACTCAACCATCAATCGAAAACTTTCCGCACTCTATCGCTTGCTGCGGAAGGCGGAGAGGAGCGGTCAGATATCTCGACTTCCGACATATGTTCGGCTGCGTGAACGCAATTCACGCGTGCGGTTTCTGACCGCGGAAGAAGAGTCGGCGATGTTTGATTCGATCGGCGTTCGAAATGCCCACCACGAGCTGTTGTGCCGATTTCTGGTCGACACCGGAGCCCGGATCGGGGAAGCCCTGGCACTCAAGTGGAATGATATTCACAACAATGTCGCCACTTTCTGGATCACCAAATCCGGCAAGAGCCGGTCAGTCCCGCTCACAGTCCGCGCAGCCCATGCCGTAGAACTGGCGCGCGACTTCGCCGGATCGGGCCCGTTTTCGGACATCTCCTACGCCAATTTCAAATACAACTGGAACCACGCGCGCAAGGAAAACCGCTTTACCAACGATCCCTACATGGTGCCGCACATTCTGCGTCACACCTGCGCCTCGCGGCTTGTTCAGGCAGGCATCGACCTGCGGCGCGTGCAGACATATCTCGGCCACCAGACCATTCAGATGACCCTGCGCTACGCTCACCTGGCGACAAACGACCTGGACCAGTGCGCCATGGCCCTCAACGCCGCCAATCTTGTTGCCGCCGACAGGTTGAAAACAATTGTAAAATCAGCGGCCGCCGCATCAATGGTCTCAAACAAGGCCACTGCGCCCCAGAAAAATGCAAAGCGACAGACAAAGCACGCCAAAACCACACCCAGAAAGCGCGCGAATGCTGCAGCCAGGGCCACCAGCAAAGCGCCGGGGAGAACGACTGGACCACAATGACCGCCTGGGCCGTAATTGCGGTTGATTACAGAGCCACGCTGCGCTAACAGACAGCCAACGGAGAGGTGGCCGAGTGGTCGAAGGCGCTCCCCTGCTAAGGGAGTATACCCGGAAGGGTATCGAGGGTTCGAATCCCTTCCTCTCCGCCATTTTCCATTTCGCTCTGCCACCCGCCGACCCAAAGCGCGATGACCCCGGTTCGGACTTGGTCCTCTCTCCTCCGGCTGACGGGCACTTTAGCGACCAAGGCAGCTGGTAGACTTTGCAAGTCGGCAGCGGTTAAACCTAGGACAAACGTCTCCAATCGCACTTGCCGTCAGCTCTGTCAGCCCCTTTGGCGCCGGATGACCGGCAGGCGCTTCACCATACGATTCCCGCACGGCAATCGACCAGGCGAAGTCATTGATCTTCAAGAAACACTTGCCTGATCGAATTTTCAGCCTGAAGGTCGTCAGGAAATCCGCTAAGGAGATCTGTGCCGGGTGAGGACGCGGACCATGACACTGACAGAGGGGGAAACCAGATGACCAAGACACTTGTAATCGGCGGCTACAGCGACGGGGATAAAGCGGACCTGTCAAGAACGTTCGATCCGCTGTTCCTTGCCGGTCCGGAGGATTTGGCCGGTCTGGATGACGCGGCTCGTGCAGATGTGACAGCGGTGGCCTACAAGGGGCACAAGCCGTTTGGCGCGGCGCAGATGGACCTTTTGCCAAATCTGGGCCTGATCGCCAATTACGGCGTGGGTTATGATGCCATTGACGTTGATGCCGCAGATGCGCGGCAGATCAAGGTGACCAACACGCCTGATGTCCTCAATGATGATGTCGCCGATATCGCCGTCGGCATGATGCTGTGCCAGGGACGTGAAATGATGCAGGCCAGCGCCTGGGCACGCTCTGGAAACTGGGCCAAGAACGGCGAATACCGTCTCAACCGCAAGGTGACCGGCAGCACGGTTGGTATCCTTGGGCTTGGACGGATCGGACGGGAAATTGCCAACCGGTTGGCCGCGTTCAAGATGGACATCCACTACTATGCCCGCTCCGAGAAGGACACGCCGGGTTGGACCTATCACTCTGATCCCGTGAAACTGGCCGCCGCCGTGGATTTCCTTGTCGTGGCGCTTGTCGGCGGCAAGGATACCGAGAAATTCGTCTCGCGAGAGGTCATTGCAGCAATGGGTCCGCGTGGTGTGCTGATCAACATATCACGGGGGACGACCGTGGATGAGGCCGCCCTTCTCGAGGCTCTGGAGGCAAAGAAGATCGCCGGCGCGGGACTGGATGTTTTCCTCAATGAGCCGGACATCGATCCCCGGTTCTATGCATTGGAGAACGTGGTGATCCAGCCCCATCAGGGGTCCGGCACCGTTGAAACCCGCGCCGCCATGGCGCAATTGCAGCGCGACAATATCGCTGCGTTTCACGCTGGTGAGGCCCTGCTGACAGCAGTGAACTGAGGAACACCGCATGCGCAAGAACGCTTTCAAGCAGGCGATCGCCGAAGGCCGCCAGCAAATTGGCATCTGGAACATGACACGCGACACGCAGCTGACGGAGATGCTGGGAGGCTGTGGGTTTGACTGGCTGCTCATCGATTGCGAACACACGCCGAATTCAATGGCTGACGTCCTGGCCAAGCTGCAGGCGCTCAATGGCAGCGCGACCGCGCCCGCGGTGCGGCCCACCCATCTCAACGTCGCCGAGATAAAACGGCTTCTCGATATTGGCGCACAGACACTGATCGTGCCCTATGTGCAAACCGTCGAAGAGGCGGAGCTGGCGGTAGCGGCCGTGACCTACCCGCCGCACGGAATTCGTGGCGTCGCCGGCGGGACACGGTCCAGCCAGTACGGGAATGTGCCGGGATACTTCGAAAATGCACGCGACGAGATTTGCCTGATCCTGCAAATCGAAACAGTCGCGGCATTGCAAAGACTTGAAGAGATCGCGGCTGTTCCGGGCATTGACGGGTTGTTCATTGGACCTGCCGACCTGGCAGCTTCAATGGGACACCCCGGCAATCCAAGCCATCCCGAAGTGGTGGAGGCTATCATAAAGGCAATTCGCCGGATCCGGGCAGCAGGCAAGCCTGCAGGGTTCCTGTCGGCAGATCAAAAACTGCTGGATCTGGTGGTCGAAGCGGGCTGTATCTTCACCGCGATCGATATCGACGCCGGCCTTCTCCAGCGCTCGGCCAAGCTGCGCTTGGACGCCTGCAAGGGATGGAAAGCCTGACCCCGGCGGCAAGCTTCGCAATCCGATGCCGCCACCACCACACGGGTTGCCCTGCCGGAGTGCGCGTCTGAAAGCCCCAAGGGGTATGCTCATGGCGCTGGTTTGTCATCCTCCAGGTAGTAGCGGATGTTGTCCTCGAAACTGTCATCAGCCTCGAGTCCCAGCTTGATCGCTTTTTCCGGACGCATGTCAAAGCGCCATCCTTTGACAATCCGCTGGATATCCGGCTGCGCTTCCCATTTGATGAGCCTGGCCGGTTCGGGTCCTGCGACAGCGGTCATGGCATCAATCAGCTGGCGAATGGTCCACATCCGGCCCGGCATCATCATGCAGCGGTTCTGACCCAGGTCAGCCTCCGGGATCTCAGCTCCTTTGATGAGGTTTTCAACGCATTTTCGGGGAGACAGATAATAATGCGGGAAATCGTCATCGACGGGGCAGATCGCCTCCTGCCCATTCAATGGTTCGCGCAAAATCGAGGACATGAAGCTTGACGCGGCCCGGTTCGGTTTTCCCGGCCGGACCGATATCGTAGGAAGCCGGAAGCCGCGCCCATCCACAAAGCCTTTGCGCGAATAATCATTGATCAGGAGTTCACCGACTGCCTTCTGTGCGCCGTAGGATGTTTGCGGGTTGAGGAAGGTGTGGTCGACAATCGGATCCGGCACTTCCCCACCATAGACGGCAATGGACGATGTAAAGATCACGACCGGTTTCGTGCCCAAAGTCCGCGCGCGTTCGAGCACATTGAGTGTCCCCATCATGTTGATCCGCCAGCCTGCCTCGAAGTCTTCTTCGGCATGGGCAGACACGATGGCGGCCAGGAGATAGATCACCTGTGTGTCTTGCGTCACCACGCTGGCAACTGAAGCCGGATCGGCAATGTCGCATGTCGTGGTTTGGACCTCAAAAGGGGCAGCCAGAGGAGCCGGGTCGACCACGTCGGCGAGGACAAGTCTGGAAATCGGCTGCCCACGCAGAAGACCTCGTGTGGCCAGGGAGGCCGCAAGTTTCTGTCCGACAACACCTCCGCCGCCAATGATCAAAATGTTCATGGTTGTTCTCCCTGTTGGAAAATCTCCGGCACCAAGGCGCCCGGCGCTTGAATCACCCGCGCGGCCAGAATTGTGGCGGCTTTTGCCGCATCTTGAAGTGATTTGCCCGTTGCCAGGCCGGCCATCAGACCTGCTGCGAAACTGTCACCCGCTGCGGTGCTGTCGATGACCTTGTCGACCGTACTTGTCGCCAATTCGAAAGCGCCGCCGGCTTTCGAAAAGCCGGTGAGCGGATCCGCGCCATTCTTGACCAGCACCGTTTTGGCACCGGCTTTGCAATAACGTTCTATCGTGTCCTTGGGGGTGGCGTCCCCAAACAGGGCCCCATCTTCATCAAAGCTGGGCAAGACAACATCGGCCACACTTGCACCCAGCATCAGCCCCGCGCGCATTGTGTCTGCGTCTTCCCAGAGTCGCGGTCGCAAGTTGGTATCGAATGAAACCATCGCGCCTTGCGCCCTTGCCTGGCCGATCGCATAGCACAGGCTGCTGCGGTGCTGCGGAGAGAGTATGGCGAGCGTAATGCCCGAAAAATGCACCATGCCTGCCTGTGCCAGATGCTGCGCCAGGAACCGCTCGTCCTCGGCCAGCAACCGCGCTGCCGACTCACTGCGCCAGTAGGAAAAGCTGCGCTCGCCCGCCTCGGTTGAAATCATGTAGAGCCCTACGGTCCGGGCCGGAACGAGCCGCAAGGCATCGGTTTGAATGCCCGCCTCGCGGAAGAAACCACACATCTCATCGGAGACCGCATCTTCACCGATTCCCGACAGATACCCCACTGTCCAGGTCTGGGGCAGCAATCGGCGCGCGTACCATGCCGTGTTGAACGTGTCGCCGGCAAACCCGCGGCGATAGGTATCTGGCGCAATTTGTGCCAGTTCCACCATGCATTCACCTATGGAGAGAAAATGCTGCTTCACAGGGGCACCCGATTGTCCGCCTGCCCCGGATCACATCGTATGGCTTCAAAGAGGCCGGCCTTGATCACAGCAAATCCCTTTTGGCGAGATTGGTCATAAGCGCGCGGAGACCGAATTTCCATTGCGGGCACTCCGTGGACAGGCGAACCGTGTTTGTGAGTGTGCCCAACGAGCTTTCCGAGATTCTGACCACGTCTTCGACATGATGCGTAAACCCCTGCCCCGGCGCATCGCGGTCTTGCACCGGCGCAAACATCGTTCCGCAAAAAAGCATGAATCCGTCAGGATATTGATGGTGCGCCCCAATCGTCTGAGCGACGAGATCGGCAGGATCGCGGCTGATCTCCGACATCGAGGACGACCCCTCCAGTTCGAAGCCATCCGTTCCGCTGATCGTCATTCGCAGCTCCGCGGCGCGAACCTCATTGAGCGTGAAGCTGTCATCGAAGAGGCGAATGGCCGGCCCGATGGAGCAAGAGGCATTGTTGTCCTTCGCCTTGCCCAAAAGCAACGCGGAGCGTCCTTCCACATCCCGCAGGTTAACGTCATTGCCAAGGGTTGCACCAACAATACGGCCATCGGGGTTGACCGCCAGAACAATTTCAGGCTCCGGGTTGTTCCAGCTTGAAACAGGATGAAGCCCAACTGCCGCCCCCCAGCCAACCGACGACATCGGCTGCGACTTGGTGAAGACTTCCGCGTCCGGCCCGATTCCGACCTCGAGATATTGCGACCAGAGCCCTTCGCCAAGAAGGACGTTTTTGACCTCTTGAGCATGGGCCGATCCGGGCACAAGTCCGGCAAGGCTGTCGCCAAGGATACCGCCGACTTTTGCCCGGATTGCTTCAGCCCGGTCAGGATCACCCGCCGCTTGCTCTTCAATCACCCTTTCGACCATCGAGGATGCAAAGGTCACGCCACAGGCCTTGATCGCCTGAAGATCGCAAGGTGCCAGCCAACGCAGATCATCTGGTCCGGCATCAGGTGTGGAGCCGGCCAAAAGATCGGAAAGGCTGCAGATATCTTCGCCTGCGGCAGAGCGCGCTGTTGCCAATGGATCGGCAGAGGCCAGAAGATCAGCCATTGTCGGATGCGCGGTCACAGTGATGTCGATCACCCGATCACCGTCCAACCGCACCAGCGCGGGACCGGTCCCGGGACGCCAGACGCGGCCGACAAATGTGGCCTCTGGTGATGGATTGTGTTCTGGCAGCATCGGCAGGCTTCCTCAGTTTGCGGCGGGCAACATCTTGCCCGGGTTCAGGATGTTGCTGGGATCGAACCCAGCTTTGATCGCCCGCATATAGGCGAGCGCCGGTCCGTGTTCGGCGGTCATGAATTTCTGCTTGCCCAAACCGACCCCGTGTTCGCCACTGACTGTCCCGCCCAGACGCAGCGCGGTTTCGGCCAATGCGCTCGTGAACTCTTCCGCGCGGGCCATTTCGTCGGGGTCATTTGGGTCGACACTCAGCCCGGCGTGAAAATTGCCATCGCCGACATGACCGACAATCGTTGATGTCAAGCCAAGCCGCACTGCATCCCGTTGGGCTTGAAGCACCGCCTCGGCCAGCCGTGAGATCGGAACACAGACATCGGTTGGCCAGATATGACCACCTGCGCCAAGTGCGGCGCTGGCGTAATGGGACTTGTGCCGCATCGCCCAAAGCGCGTTCCGCGCCTCGGTGGTGTCGGCGGTTTCCCAGCCTTTCGCGCCGTAATCGGCGGCAATCTCTTCAAACGTCGCGGACTGTTCCTCGACCCCGGCCTGCGTGCCATGAAACTCCAGAAAGAGATGCGGTTCTTCCGGCAGGCCCGCTCCCGAGTACTTGTTGAAGCCCCGAACCATCATTTCATCCAGGAGTTCGATCCTTGCCATTGGCAGACCGGACTGGATCGTCAGGATCACACAATTGACCGCATCCTCCACCGACGCGAAGCGGCAGGTCGCGGCCTTGATGGCTTCCGGAATGCCCTGCAGACGCAAGGTCACTTCGGTAATGATTCCGAGCGTCCCTTCAGATCCGATAAGGAGATGCGTAAGATCATACCCCGTCGATGATTTGCGCGCATGGCTGCCCGTGCGGATGATCGTCCCATCGGCCATCACCGCCTCAAGCGCGAGAATGTTCTCCCGCATCGTGCCATAGCGTACGGCAGTGGTGCCGCTGGCCCGTGTCGCGGCCATTCCGCCGATGCTGGCATCGGCGCCGGGATCAATCGGAAAGAACAGTCCGGTTGCACGAAGTTCTTCGTTCAGCCGGATGCGGGTGATGCCCGGTTGCACGACAACATTGAGGTCTTCTGCGTTGATCTTCAGTATGTTGCTCATGCGCCCCATATCGAGGCTGATGCCACCAGATGTGCACAGATGCTGGCCCTCCAATGACGACGCCGCGCCATATGGAACCACGGGACATGTTTCCGCGTTGCAAATCTTGAGAATCGCGGAAATCTCTTCAGTGGTCTCTGGAAAGCCCACCGCATCGGGCGGCGTCAGGGGATAGTAGGTTTCGTTCTGACCATGCTGGTCGAGGACCGCGCCGCTGGTGACAAGCCGGTCGCCCAGCAGCCCAGCCAGTTGGCTTATGGCCCCTGCAATTGCCATTACACGCTCCGTGATGTGGACCAAAGCGCCAGTGCGACGACGCCCAGCATGGACAATGCCATGAGGATATTGATTGCGCGTTGGGTCCGCGTTGGCAGGTTGAGTCGGTTTAGGGACACCCCGGCCCACAGCCATGCAAGGTGAATGGGAATCCAGATCGCGTTCATGATCAGCGCCTTGGTGACCATCTCGAACAGGAAACTGTTGGGAGCATAATTGAACCCGAGGATCAGTGAACTGTTGACAGCATAGGCCTTGGGATTGATCGCCTGAAGCATCACGCCACCCAATACACCCGGCGCCGTCTTGGCCTCCATGAAGGAGATCTTGGCCCCGGCGAAGGCGATCCGCGCCGCGAGATAAAGCAGATACCCGACCGACCCGACCATCAGCACCATGCGCAGCCAAGGCACCGACAGGATGATCGCTGCAAGCCCTGTCATAACTGACAGCATCACGAGATTTGTGCCGATGAACAGACCCAGGACGTAGCGCAGCGACGGGCGAAACCCATAGGCGGCCCCGAAGCCGGCTGTGGTCATCACGCCTGGTCCGGGGGTGATGATCAAAAACAGCACCGCAGCCGCGAATGTCAGCATCAGGAGAACTCCAACTGCACCTTCATCGCCTTGCTTCGGTCAGATGCAGTGGCGAAGGCGGTCTCGTACTCAGACAAGGGGAAGCTGTGCGTGATCAAAGGCGCGACGTCGATCAGTCCCTTGCGCATCAGATCAACCGCGACGGCAAATTCTTCGTGAAAGCGGAATGAACCACGCAGCACCAACTCCTTGGCGGTGATCTGCATCATCGGGACGGACATGTCTCCGGACAGGCCGAGTTGAACAAGCACACCGCGTGGACGCAGCGCTGCGATCCCGGCGGCCAAAGCGGGCTCTGCGCCGGAACACTCGAAGTGAACGTCCATGCTGCCTTTGCCCTGTTGATATTGTGTCAGCGCATCAGCTTCTGTTCTGGTGTTCAACACCACATCGGCACCGGCTGCCTTGGCAAAATCAAGGACGGTGTCAGCAATGTCTGTCGCAATGATCTGTGCTGCACCGGCGCGGCGGGCGGCAAGAATCACCAGCACACCAATCGGGCCGCACCCTGTGACAAGAACCCGTCGGCCCAGCATTTCCCCTGCGTTGCGCACGGCGTGAAGGCAAACCGCGAGCGGTTCAGCCATCGCCGCTTGAGCGGCAGTCAGCCCTTGCGCGTTTACACATTGCGTGGCGTCGGCCACAAGCGTCTCGCGAAACGCCCCCTGAATGTGCGGAAATGGCATGGCTGAACCGTAAAAGCGCATGCTCAGGCACTGATTCGGCAGACCGCGGAGGCATTCACCACACGCACCACAGGGGCGCGAGGGCGACACAGCAACCAGATCACCCTCTTTAAATCCGGTCACTCCTTCTCCCAAGGCGCTGATTTCCCCGGCGACTTCATGACCCAGTATCATGGGTTCACGCAGGCGCACCGACCCGAAGCCGCCATGGTTGAAATAGTGCAGGTCTGAGCCGCAAATTCCGCCGCGTCGCATGCGAATGGCGACCTGCCCCGGACCCGGAACAGCGTCCTCACAGGAATCAAGACGCAGATCATGGGCCGCGTGGGCATAAAGCGCTTTCATGGCAAGCTCCTCCCTCCATCGGGGTTGCGCTTGCAATGCCCCCAAGATGGTATACCATTTTAATCAAGACGGGTTTACCCCGCAATGTCAATGCCGCGGAAACAGCCGGCACACGGGAGGACACATGCAACTGTTCAGCTTGAGCGGCAGGACCGCGATTGTCACAGGATCATCCATGGGCATAGGCTTTGCCCTGTCGCGTGGCCTGGCGCAAGCGGGCGCAAAGCTTGTGCTGAACGCGCGAAACGCAGACCGGCTTGAGAAGGCGGCCAACACCCTGCGCGCCGAAGGGGCCGACATTGTTACGCTTGCTTTTGACGTGACCGATCCCGATGCGGCGCGAACAGCAGTGGACGCTTATGAGGCCGAGCATGGCCCGATCGATATCCTCGTCAACAATGCCGGCATGCAGCACCGGACGCCGCTTGAGGATTTTCCCGCTGAGATGTTCGAAAAGCTCATGCTCACCAATGTGAATTCGGTCTTCTACGTCGGCCAGGCGGTTGCGCGGCATATGATCAAGCGCGGCGCAGGCAAGATCGTCAACATCGCCAGCGTACAGACGGCCCTCGCCCGCCCCGGTATCGCGCCCTACACAACCACCAAGGGGGCGGTCGCGAACCTGACCAAGGGAATGGCGACCGACTGGGCGAAATACGGATTGAATTGCAACGCCATTGCGCCTGGCTATTTCGACACGCCGTTGAATGCGGCGCTGGTTGCGGATCCGGAGTTCAGCGCCTGGCTGGAAAAACGCACACCGGCGGGCCGCTGGGGCAACGTTGAAGAGCTGATAGGTGCCTGCATCTTCCTGTCTTCCGACGCTGCAAGTTTCGTAAACGGTCATACGCTTTTCGTTGATGGCGGCATCACGGCAAGCCTCTAAGGGAGAGAAGAACATGAGCGACAAACGCGTCATTGGTTTTATCGGTGTCGGCCTGATGGGCCACGGCATGGCCAAGAACATCCTGAAAGGTGGATATCCGCTCGTCATCAAGGGCAATCGCAACCGGGTGCCGGTGGACAGCCTTCTCGGCATGGGGGCGACGGAGGTGCGGTCAGCCAGGGAAATGGCCCAGCAATGCGATATTATCCATCTGTGCCTGTCCAACTCGCCACAGGTCGAGGCAATGATGCGCGGGCCAGATGGCATCTTGGCCGGCGCCCGGGAGGGCCTGATCGTTGTGGATACGACCACCGCCGATCCCACCTCGACAATGGCGCTGGCCGAAGAAATGGCAGCCAAAGGCGTTCACATGGTGGACGCCCCTCTGGGCCGGACCCCGAAAGAAGCGGAATCGGGCACACTCGACGCCATGGTCGGCGCCTCAGACGAAGCCTTTGAAAAAGTGAAACCGGTGATCGAATGCTGGAGCGGTTCGATCAATCACATCGGACCTGTCGGCTCTGGGCACAAGATGAAGCTCATCATGAACTTCATGTCGATGTCCTATGCATCAGTCTATGCAGAGGCGTTGAGCATCGCGGTGAAGTCCGGCCTCACACCCCAGTCGGTACGGGACGTTATGGCGCCGTCACGCATGGGCTGCGGATTCTTTGATACATTCTTCTCGGCCGCGGTTGGTGGCGATCCGAATGCGCATAAATTCGCGATCGCAAACGCAGCCAAGGACGTGCGCTATGTCGCCAGCATGGCGACTGCTGCAGGTGTGATGAACCCCATAGGGGCGGCCGTGCGCAACTATTTTGATCAAGCCGTGGCCACCGGCAAGGGCGGGGATTTCGTCCCGACGATCGCCAACCACATTGCAGCATTGAACGGCTGTGACCTGCCCGCAGCGGTCAAGAAAGCCAACGAAAGCTAGGGAAAGGGCCGATGCATGCTCACCGAAGGTCAAAAGGCGTTTTATGAGGAGAACGGCTATCTCTTGGTGGAGAATGCCGTCACCGCCGAGCAGCTTGAGCGGCTTCGCGAGATCACCCATGCGCTGATAGACGGGTCGCGAGACATCGTCGAAAGCAACGAGGTCTACGATCTTGATAAGGGGCACACGTCAGACACCCCCCGTCTCACCCGAATCAAACTGCCGCACAAGCGCGATCCCTATTTCTGGGAGCTTATCCGCAACTCGAAACTGACCGAGGTGCTGACAGGCCTTCTGGGGCCGCACACCAATCTGCTGACCTCGAAATTGAACACCAAGGCCCCTGGCGGCGGGCGGGCCGTGGAGTGGCATCAGGATTGGGCATTCTATCCGGCGACCAATGACAGCCTGCTGGCCTTCGGCCTCATGCTTGAAGATGTGGACGAGGCCAACGGACCGCTCATGGTGATTCCCGGCACTCACAAGGGGCCGGTCTTGAGCCATCAGGCCAACGGGTACTTCGCTGGAGCCATCGACCCCGACGATCCGGAATTCGAGAAGGACAAGGCGGTGACGTTGACCGGGAAGGCCGGAGACATGACCGTGCATCACGCGCGCATTCTGCACGGGTCTGCGCCAAACATGAGCGACCGCAACCGACTGATCCTTTTTTACGAATGCAGTGCGTCGGATGCCTGGCCGATCCTTGGGGCATCGAGCTACATACATTCCCTCGGGCAGCGCGCGTATTGGGCTGACATTCAGGACCGCCAGATCACCGGTGAGCCGCAATTGGCGCCGCGCGTGGCGAATGTCCCGATCCGGATGCCGCTGCCCCCCGCCCCAGACACCGGATCGATCTTCAAGACACAGGAAAGCGCAGGCGCCAAGAGCGCGTTCACGTGAGTGCCCTTTGGAGCCGGTCATCTTTGGATTGGATCGGCTCTAGTCCACGAGCTTTGCGGTTCCGTCTGCCAGCATCGCTTCGATCGCCGCCATCTCGCTCAGACCATTTTGCACTTTTGCGTCAAGCGCGGTTTCAAGCTCTTGAATCGCGGCCAGTTGTGCGATGACGGCATCGATCTGGGAAAACGGGATGACAACGACGCCATCGACATCGGCAACGATCATATCGCCGGTTTCGATGTATCTGCCGCCGACCACGGCGCCAAACCCGACCTTGCCCGGTCCATTGGAGTAGGGTGAATTCGGGCTCAGTCCGGCGCACCAGGCAGGCAAGCCTGCGGCAACGATTCCAGGATAATCGCGCATCTGCCCATCTGTTACAAAAGCCGCAACGCCCCGGTTCTTCATGATCCCGCAGAACCTGTCGCCCGCAGCAGAGCAGTTTTTGTGCCCATGCACCGCCGAAACAATGATGTCACCGGGCTGGGAAACATGAACTGCACCCATCGTCGCAAGGATTTCAGCGGGCCCATTCTCGGCCACAACGGCAGGACCATAGGCATGCGTCGGCAAATCGCGCCCACCGCCTACGGGCTGGATCGTAGAGCAAAGAGCGCCTTGCCCTTCCATCGCATCGCACAAAAAGCCTGTGGGAATGTCCCGAAAGGCTGCGATCTGGTCAGCGCCAGGACGCCGGATGGTTTTGCGAATCTGCAGTTTTGGGGGTTCTTCGATCATGTTTTATCCTCCGGTTTGCGATGGGCTGAAAAGACCACTGCCTATGACAAGAAAAACTGCATCAGATAGAGCGCGCCCATCCCGGCGATGATGGCCCAGATCACGCCAAACCGCAGCCCCGCAAGCAGCGCGGCAAGGGCTGCGAGCAAACGTATCGGGTCCGGCATGCCCCCTGTTGCTTCGGGCCAGACCAGCAACGGCATGACGAGTGCGGGAAAGACCGCAACGCCGACATAGCGCAGATACAGCAACGCCCAATCCGGCAATTGACGGCCCCCCAACAATCCGAGGAAGGAAAAACGGATCAGGAAGGTACCGATCCCCAGCAGCACCGTCAGCAACCAGAATGAAGCTGTGTCGATCATGAGATCAGCCTTTGCGCACGGCGCGTTACATGGAGTTCGGCCTGCCCACCCGCGAACACCCCCAAAAGGGCGGCAATGATCAGCCCGAGCGACCAGGGCACCCATGAAAAAGCCAAGGCAGCACCGCTGGCGATCAACGCGGCAAAGATGTGCGGGCCGGACCGCAACAATGGCGCCGTCAAAGCGATAAAACAGACCGGCACCGCAAAATCGAGGCTGAACGAGGCAGGAATCGCCTGCCCCACAAGGGCTCCGATCAGCGTAAACGCATACCAGAATGGACAGATCAGCAGCATCGCGCCGAAGTAGTAGGCAACCTTGGCCGCCGGTTTCATGTCAGGCGAATCCTGATAGGTTCGGACGGCAACCGCGAAGGCCTGGTCGACCATCAGATACGCCATCAAAGCCCGCACGCCCAATCGGGCGTGCCCCAGATGAGGCACAAGGGCAGCCGAATACATGGCCATACGCAGGTTGACAGCGAGCGCGGCAAGCAGGGCAATGAACACCGGCGCCTGATCCTGCAACAAGGCGATTGCGGTGAATTGTGAGGCCCCGGCGATCACCAGCACGGACATGGACATGGTCTGCAAAACATCCAGCCCCGCATCCCGCGCCACCACTCCGAACAGCATCGAATAAGGCACGACAATCAAGATGAAGGGCGCGCAATCCCAGTATCCGCGCCAGAACGCCTGCCGCGGTGTCATCACAAATCCCGAGATCTCAGAAACAGCCGCGCATAGGTCAACCCTGCAGCATTGGCCTTGCAGCGCGCGTTCTGCCGAACGATCGCGTCGTCGCTCTCGCGGCCAACGATAAGCGCCAGCTCTTCCATACGGCTGCATTGAAGCAGCGCCGACAGCAGGTCGTATTTGCCTTCGACACCCGCAACCGCGGCTATTTCTTCGGACGCCTTCTGTTTGATTCCGGTCATCAAAGCGGCAATGCCCGCCTGCCACTCCTTCTCCAATTCGACAAAGCACAGCGCCGCGACGGCGGGTGTGTCGATGTTGATAGACATACAAGCCGAATGTGCCTCATCGAGGCAAGTTGCAGCGGGCTGTCCCGCTTCAAGCCGGTCGCTCAGGCAAGCGTTTATCCCGTTCAGATCCATCTCCGCCATCGCCGGAGCCGGCAGCGCGAGCTGAACGGCAAGTGGTGCCAAAAGGCAAAGGGAACGAAGCAGCATCACAGTTGTCCTGATCATTCGGATCATCTAAGCACTTGCATTTGGTATACCATTCGAGGAGGCTATGCAAAGGGCCTCAATTGAGCCTTCGGGAGGAGAAAGATGTCAGACACGCGCGCAAACAAGCGGTTCCGGTCGCAGGAGTGGTTCGACAACCCGAACAATCCCGGAATGACCGCGCTCTACGTCGAACGCTATCAGAACCAAGAGTATACCCGTGAGGAGCTGCAGGGCGGCCACCCGGTCATCGGCATCGCCCAGACCGGCAGCGATCTTGCCCCGTGCAACAAGATCCACGTTTTTCTGATGGACCGGATCAAGGCCGGCATCCGCGAGGCGGGCGGCATCCCGATGGAGTTTCCAGTCCACCCGATTCAGGAGACCGGCAAGCGCCCAACAGCAGCGCTGGATCGCAATCTTGCCTATCTGTCGCTCGTCGAAGTGCTGCATGGATATCCGCTTGATGGAGTGGTGCTGACGACAGGCTGCGACAAGACCACGCCCGCCATGTTGATGGGGGTCGCAACGGTTGACCTTCCGGCGATTGCCCTCAATGGCGGCCCCATGCTGGACGGCTGGTGGCAAGGCAAGCGCGCCGGTTCCGGCACAATCGTCTGGGAAAGCCGCCGTCTCCTGGCGGAAGGCAAGATCGACTATGAAGAGTTCATGAGCCGCGTCTGTTCGTCCGCGCCATCGCTGGGTCACTGCAACACGATGGGCACCGCCAGCACGATGAACGCCATGGCCGAAGCGCTTGGAATGACGCTGACCGGCAATGCGGCAATCCCGGCGCCGTTCCGCGAGCGTATGGCGATGGCCTACCAGACGGGCCGCCGGATCGTTCAGATGGTGCTGGATGATCTCAAACCGTCTGACATTATGACCCGCCAGGCATTCGAGAACGCAATTGTCGTAAACAGCGCGATTGGAGGGTCGACCAACGCCCCGCCGCATCTTCAGGCCGTTGCGCGCCATATTGGTGTCGACCTCAACGTACAAGACTGGGAAACCATAGGGTTTGACGTGCCCTTGCTGGTCAACATGCAGCCCGCTGGAGAGTATCTCGGCGAATCCTTCTATCGCGCCGGCGGCGTGCCGGCGGTGATGGCCGAGCTGATGCAGGCGGGCCGTCTCCATGGCGATGTCATGACCGCGACCGGCAATTCCCTCGCCGCCAACCTTACCGGCTCAAAAAGCCTCGACCATGATGTGATCAAGACGTATGACGCACCGATGCGGCAGAAGGCCGGCTTCAAGGTCCTGTCGGGAAACCTGTTCGATTCGGCCTTGATGAAAACCAGTGTGATTTCCGCAGACTTCCGCAAACGTTTTCTCTCTGAACCCGGAAACGAGGGCGTCTTCGAAGCGCGCGCGGCCGTGTTTGAAGGCCCTGAAGACTACCATGACCGGGTCAACGACCCGGCGCTGGGCATCGACGAGAAAACGATCCTGTTCATCCGCGGTGTCGGCTGCGTCGGCTATCCCGGAAGTGCCGAAGTCGTAAACATGCAGCCCCCGGATGCTTTGATCAAAATGGGTGTGAATCACCTGCCAACCGTGGGAGATGGCCGCCAATCTGGAACATCTGAAAGCCCGTCGATCCTCAACGCCTCGCCCGAAGCCGTCGTTGGCGGTGGACTGGCCTATCTCAAGACCGGAGACAAGGTCCGCCTTGATCTCAACGCAGGCCGGATGGATGCCCTGGTGCCGGAGGATGAATGGCAGGCGCGCATCGATGCCTGGACCCCACCAGAACTGGTGAACCAGACGCCCTGGCAGGAAATCTACCGCAGCAATGTCGGACAATTGTCCAATGGAGGGTGCCTGGAGCTTGCGACAGCCTACCAGAAGGTGGGACGCAATCTGCCACGCGACAATCACTGACAAACCAATGGGCAAAATACCCATCCACGCATGATATTCGGGGGAGAAACCATGAGCAAATCCATCATCATCACCGGCGCTGGCCGGGGGATCGGCAAGGCGACTGCGAATGCCTTTCTTGACGCGGGCTGGCGGGTCGGCCTCGTCGGGCGCACGCTTGGCGCGCTGGAAGATGTGGCAGGCGGACGCGAAAACGCGCTGCCCCTGCCCTGCGACGTGACCCAGGAGCAAGACGTCGTTGAAGCTTTCGGAAAGGCAGCCAAGGCCTGGGGCCGGGTGGATGCGCTGTTCAACAATGCAGGCGTTTCCATGCCGTCATCCACGATCGATGAGATCGATGTCGCCGCCTGGCGCGATCTCATCGACATCAATGTGACCGGCAGTTTTCTCTGCGCCAAGGTCGCCTTTGGCCTGATGCGCGAGCAGGATCCACAAGGCGGCCGCATCATCAACAATGGTTCGGTTTCAGCCTATGTGCCGCGTTGGGGGTCAGCTGCCTACACCACGTCCAAGCATGCGATTACCGGGCTGACCCGCTCGGTCTCGCTTGACGGGCGTGCCTTCAACATTGCTTGCGGGCAGATCGACATCGGCAACACTCTGACTGACATGGCGGAGAAAATGACCAAGGGCGTCCCTCAGGCTGACGGGTCTATCGCCGTGGAACCAGTGATGGATGTGTCCAACGTCGCCAAATCGGTACTGCATATGGCAAACCTGCCGCTGGATGCCAACGTGCAGTTCATGACGGTGATGGCGACCAACATGCCCTATATCGGCAGGGGCTGAGCCGGCGGCAACGCCACGCCACGGGAGCCTGTGGGCAGGGATCGGATCAAGCCAAAGCCCCGAAGCTTAAAGGTTCCCCGAATGGGGCGGGAGCTGCGCGACCCGGGTTTGCTTGTGTCCCCTTTGCCGCTCACGGCGCCAGATATACAGTCCCGATGTAATAATGATCAGCCCACCGGCCAGCGTCCAGATGGTCGGCGTGGTGGAAAAGACAAATATCCCCGCCAAGGCCGCAAGAAAGATCTGGCTGTACACCATCGGGGCCAGGATCGATGCGTCGGCCCAGCGATGCGCAAGGGTCGCAAGACTGTGCCCCATCATCCCGAACCCGCCGATCAGACACATGATCAGCCATTGCAGCCCATTCTCCGGCCAGATCCAGGCCGACAGGGCAAAGGGCGCCAGCGCAATCGACGCGAAACCGGAGGACCAGACCTGCTGCGTCGCGTTGGTTTCCACCCCGGCAAGCATCCGCGTCATGATGAAATACAGCGAAGCGATCAGCAATGCCGCAAGGGAAAAGAACATTGCCGGGTCAAACTCGGCCCCCCAGGGCTGAATCACCACAAGCACGCCGATGAAACCCACGCAAACCGCCGCGATCCGCCGGATTCCGACCTTTTCGCCAAGGATCGGGATCGCCAGAAGCGTGACAACAATCGGCCCTGCGAACATGATCGTTGTCGTCAGCGTGATTGGCAAAGACTGCAACGCATAGAAATTGCAAATCGTCGACCCAAACAGGAACAGCGACCGCAGAAATTGCTTGAACGGCGCACGTGACACAAAAACCTCGGCGCGCTCTTTCGGCAAATAGAAGATCATCGCGTAGACGAAATGTCCGAAGTACCGCACAAAGACCACCTGTATGACAGGCAAACCCGCAAGCACCAGCCATTTGGCCGAGGTGTCGATACAGGTGAAAAAGACCACTGCAAACAACATGGTCAAGACGCCTGCGGCGGCGCGGTCTTCGCGCGGGATGGGGGCGCTCATATCACGGCCCGTCCACCGCGATGAAAGCCGGATTTTCCGCCGGATGGGTCACGCTTTTCCCTTCAGGTTCTTGCCCATCCAGTCCACCATTTCCGCCACCATCCGGTCCCCGTCCCCGTCGTCCACGGCAGCGGAAAGCGCGTTCACAGTGCAACCGGACATGCGGCTTTGCATGCCCATGTCTGACAGCATCTGACCGTAATACCCCACGTCTTTGGCCGCGTTGCCGATGGCGAAACCAAGATCGTTCTGACCGTTTACCGCGTAGTTGCGTATGAAATCCATCATGCCAGAGCGCAGTGGCCCGGCGGACATCACGTCATAAAGAGCCTGCCGGTCAATTCCCGCCGCATCGGCCGCCGCGAAAGCCTCAGACATGGCAACAGCGGTTGTCATTCCAAAGAAGTTGTTGATCAGCTTGATGGTATGCCCGTTTCCAAGAGCGCCAAGGTGAAAGACGTTCTCTCCCAACACATCGAGCACCGGTTTCACCTGGTCATATGTTTCTTTGTCGCCAGAACACATGATGTTCAGCTTGCCCTCTTTCGCATGGGCTGGCGTGCGGCCCAGAGGGGCATCCAGATAGGTCGCGCCTTGCGCGGCAAGATCCGCACCGATCTTTTGTGTCGATTCCGGCAAAGAGGTTCCGAAATCAATCACCACCTGCCCAGGTTTTACACCCGCCAGAACACCGTCCTCGCCGTAAATGCGGCTTTCCACCTGTTCAGATGTTCCAACACAGATCATCACGATGTCGCTCTGCTCGGTCAGGGCTTTGCCGCTCTTTGCCTCAACCCCGCCGCGGGCCAAGACCTCGTCCACACCGGTGCGGTCGCGATTTCCGAGAACGATCAACTCATAGCCTGCGGTCTGAAGACACTCTGCCATGGCCCGGCCCATCAGCCCCAACCCGATGAACCCTATTTTTGGTTTCGTCATCTCGATCTCCCTTGAATTAAACGCCAGTATAGTCCCCCGGCACCTCGCCTGCGCGCACCGGCCTGTGTTCCTTGGCCGACAACGCGGCGGCCAGCGTGATTTCCAGCGCCTTCATCCCGTCTTCACCGGAGCAAAGAAGGTCATTATCGCCGCCCGCAACCACTGCAGCAAAATGCCCGATCTGTTTGAGCACCGGATCCACCTTGTCGAAATGCGGCCCGGGCGTTGCAATCAACGGCTTGGACCATTCTATCTCCCCCGGGCCGGAGCGTCCCCAGAACGTCAAGGACGGAAACTCCAACGCACCTGCGGTGCCCACGAAGCGGATGTAATCCTGATGCGACGCGGCGATGGCAGGGTTTTCTGCAGATGCCGCCTCGAATGACCAGGGCGATGCACCGGCATCAGAAATCAGAAAGGACCCAAGCGCGCCATCGCCGAAGCGGAATGCCAGCGCTGCGGTGTCTTCGATCGCCAACCCCCGGCGTGAATTTGAGGACAGGGCGGTGACCTCGTCAATCTCGCCCAGGAAGAAGCACAAAAGATCGATTTCATGGGTCAGGTTGGTGAGCAGCGGTCCCGCCCCAGGCTGACGGCGCCAGTCCGCATCATAATATGTATCGTGCTTTCGCAGCGACCAAAGGCCCTGAACCCCGACAAGATCACCGAGCTGGGTCAAGGCATCACGGGTTGCGCGTGAAAACGGATGACAGCGGCGATGGTGCCCGGTGAACAGCGGAACTCCTTTCTGCGCCGCGCGCAAAACAACCTCCCGCGCCTGATCAAGCGTTGCAGCGGTTGGTTTTTCCACGATCACCGGCCATCCCCGGTCGAGACAAGCGAGCGCGGAGACGTGGTGGTCCTGTGTCGGTGTGGCCACGATGGCCGCGCGCGTTTCGGTCGGAACCGCATCGAGCGTTGCAACCGCATTCAGACCCAGAGCCGCCAAGGCCGCACGTCGCACCTCCGATGGTTCGACCACGGCGGATATCCGCGTGGCAGGACAGGCTTGCGCAACCTCGACATGGCGCATTCCTATCGAACCTGCCCCGATGATGGCGACCGGCAGCTGCGTCACATCACCGACCCGACCTGCCAGGGTACAAATTCATAGTCCCCAAGCCCTTGCGCCTCTGATTTCGATTTTTCACCACTCGCCATGCGCAACCACATGGCGTAAATCTCGCGGCCCACCTCTTCGACACTGGCTCCATCCGACAGGATCCGTCCTGCGTTCACATCCATGTCAGGTGTCAGCCGCTCATACATCTCGGTGTTGGTCGCCACCTTCATCGTCGGCGCAGGTTTGGATCCAAAGGCCGATCCGCGACCGGTGGTAAAACAGACCAGATTGCAGCCACTGGCTATCTGTCCGGTGACACTGGCCGGGTCATATCCGGGGCTGTCCATGAAGGTGAACCCCTTCGCAGTGACAGGCTCGCCATATTTGAACACGCCAGTCAGCGGGGTCGTGCCCCCCTTGGCCGCAGCGCCCAACGACTTTTCAAGGATCGTCGTCAGACCGCCCTTTTTGTTGCCGGGACTTGGATTGTTATCCATGTTCCCGCGGTTGCGTTCGGTGTAATCCTCCCACCACTTGATCAGGCTGATCAGCTTGTCCCCCACCGCGCGATCCACTGCGCGGGCGGTCAACAGATGCTCGGCGCCATAAATCTCCGGCGTTTCGGCCAGGACACCGGTCCCCCCCTGCGCAACAAGCAGATCACAGGCATACCCCACAGCCGGGTTCGCCGTGATGCCGGACCATGCATCGGACCCGCCGCATTGCAAGGCGACCATCAGCTCGGATGCAGGGCATTCCTCACGTTGCACGTCATTGACCAAAGGCAGCATCGCCTCAATTTTTCGGATGCCCATTTCGACGGTCTGGGCCAGCCCGCCAACATCCTGAATGTTCATCGCCTGGAACAACGGGCCGGGCGTCAGGCCATAAGCCTCGATCAGCCAGTCGATCTGCATCATTTCGCAGCCCAGGCCCGCCATGAGAACACCGCCGACATTGGGGTTGCGTGCGTAGCCCCAGAGCGTGCGCTGGAGCAGTTCGAACCCGGTGCCATCTCCGCCCATGGCACACCCTGTGCCGTGCACAAAGGCCGTGACGCCATCGACGTTGGGATAAGGCGCAAGCACATCTGGCGTAAAATGTCCTGCGATCATGCGCGCGGCGGTGGCCGAACAGTTCACCGACGTCAAAACCGCGATATAGTTGCGGGTCCCGACCCGTCCAGTTTTGCGCAGATACCCCATAAACGTGTCCTGTTGAGCAGCGGGAGCGACAGGACGCAGATTGGTGGAAAACTCGTACTCGGTCTCGACGTTGCGGAATTCCAGATTATGCGTGTGCACATGCGCCCCCATCGCAATATCCTCGGCCGCGTAACCGATGACCTGCGCATACTTCCTGACAGCGGTACCTTTGGGGATATCGCTGACGGCCATCTTATGACCACGCGGGATCAACTGGATGGCCCCGTCCTGCCCGGCATCGAGCGGCGCGATGGCGGTGACGACATTGTCTTCAGGGGCAAGGCGTACAGTCTTCATGGTATGGCATCTCTGCTGGGGTCAAGGAAGGCACACGGCCACTTGCGACTGAAAAGCAACGGTCATGCGCAGGCGGGGCTGTCACTTGTCCATCTGTGAATCGGGATATGAGGTTGACCTGCAAGACGCGCACGTGCGGCAAGCCACATGCGCCGCCATTCCTGCCAGTCGGTCAGCACGTTTTCAGGCCTTCTATGCGACCGGACAACAAAGTCGGGAAAATGCGCGCGGCCGGTCGGCTGGCCGGTCACATTGTAGCGGATGTCGAAGGACCAACGGAACCTGTCCGAAACATTGTTCAGCGACGCATGCGGTGTGAGCGGATGGAAAATGACCGCCCCGCCCGCCTTTACCGGCAATGGCTGTGCCTTTTCCAAATCCAGAAACCCATCAGCTATGGCGGTCTGCTTCCTGGGACAATGCGGATACATCTGCGGCTTTCCAGGGATCGCCTGCAGGCACCCGTTTTCGACAGTCGCATCCGAAATCGCCAGCCAGACGGTGACCATATCCGTCCGGTCGCCCTCTTCATGTGCAACAGCGCGATCCTGATGCCAGTCGGTCATCATGATATGCGCGCGGTTTTCCACGCCGCTCAACGTTGGCGCCGGCGGCTTCAGCCGGACATGCTGGATCGGGTTCGACGTGATTTCGGATCCGATCAGGCATTCGACCAGATCAAGCAGCCTCGGCGCGGTGATCATGTCAAAGACGGCCGGACCAAAGTGAAATGGGGTATCAGGCCGGATCTCTCCACCAGGCAAGGAGATATCCATCGGTTGAAACCAGTCACAGCCCGCCGCATAACTCACCAGCAGCTTCTGCCAGAAATCCATGCCATCGGGCGCGGGCACCAAGCCTTGAGCATGCCAGTGCTCATAAAGCTCATCAAGCAGCAACGCGTATTCGTCTTTGACCGCGTTCAGCACCGCCGCTGGCAACACGTCGGGCACAATGATGACGCCGTTGCTGTGGAACTCGTCGATCTGCTGCTGTGTCAACATGGCGGCTGTCCTCAAACGCGCAAGGAATTCAAACGCTCCCAATCAAAGGCCACGCCGTGGCCGGGACACTCGGGCGCAATGGCATATCCGTCGACGATCTGAAGCGGACTCTCAATGTATTTTTCCAGCCCGAATCCATGGGCCTCCAGGTAAGACCGGTTCGGGCAAGCGGCCAGCAATTGAACCGTGATGTCATGTGCGCCATGACTTGTGACAGGAAGGTGGAACGCCTCGGCCAGACGGGCGATCTTCATGAACGGGGTCACGCCGCCGCAGTTTGTCACGTTAGGTTCGGGGAACGTCACACCGCCTTCAATTGCGGTGCGGAACTCCCAAACAGACCGGAGGTTTTCTCCCGATGCGATGGGGATGCCGCCTTCGAGCAGAACACGGCGATGGCCGGCAGGATCTTCGGGTGGAATCGGTTCTTCGAACCAGGTCAGGTCGAACTGGGCAAACGCCTTGGCGGCGCGGACAGCGCCATCAACGCTGTATTTCATGTTCGCATCGGCCATCAGCGGCATGTCCGGCCCAAAAGCGTCGCGCAGAGCAGCAAGCTTGGCAATGTCTTCACGCAACAGGTCGCGTCCCACCTTCATCTTGATTGCGCGGTGACCTTTGGCGATGTTGTCATGGGTCTGGGCGACCAGTTCTTCGGGGCTTAGATGCATGTCGATGCCGCCAGCGTAGCAAGGCACCCTGGCGTCATATCCGCCGAGCAATCGCCAGAGCGGCATATCTGCGCGTTTCGCCTTGAGATCCCAGAGCGCCATGTCGAGCGCCGACAGGGCCAGGACCGTTGGTCCACCGCGCCCACCATAGTGAAAGGCCCACCAAAGCTCTTTCCAGATCGCTTCAATCAGCGAGGGGTCACGGCCGATGACCCGTGGTGTCATCTCGCGCGCCAGAATGTCAGCAATCGCCCCGCCGTTCACACCGCAGGTGAAGGTGTAACCCACCCCTTCAGCCCCATCGCTGTCGGTGACGCGGGCAGTCACAACCTCGAACCCGGTCATCACGCCATGCATGCTGTCCTCAAGCACCTGAGCCAGAGGGATCAGGTAGTGGTCGGTTTTGACATGAGAAATGGTGGTGGTCATGGAGTTGCCAGCCTCTTGAGCCAAAAAACGGGGGCGGAGTCACTCCGCCCCCATCGGGATGTTTCAAACAATTGGTTCACCCATCACAGGAACACCGTCACAATCGACGGGTAAACCACAAGCACCGTCAGCGCGATCAACTGGAGCACGATGAAAGGCAAGAACCCGGCAAAGATCTGCGTCAGGGTGATGTGCGACGGCGCAACAGACTTCAAATAGAACGCCGCCGGCCCAAACGGGGGTGACAGGAAACTGACCTGCATGTTCATACAGAACACAACACCAAACCAGATCGCCACATGGCGCGGTTCCAATTGGCCAAAGAAGCCGATTTCCTCAATCGGGAGTTTCAGCACGATCGGCAGGAACACCGGCATGATCAAGAGCACGATACCAACCCAGTCCATGAACATTCCCATGATCAGGAAAATGAGCATCATGACCAGGATGATCGACATGGTCGGAAGCTCCGCTGCGATGATCATGTTTGCGACGTAAGTCGGCCCCCCCGAGAGGGTGTATGCCGCCGCAAGTGCGGCTGCGCCAATGGTCACCCAGATGATTGTTCCGGTGGATTTCAACGTGCGGATCAGACTGTCCCAGACGATCTCGAACGTCATTTCGCGCCGGATCAGGCTGATGGTGAAGACCGCAACAACCCCCATACCGGCAGCTTCCGTGATGCCGGTGATGCCCATATAGATAGAGCCTAGCACAACGCCGATCACCACGACGGGTGCGATCAGCCCTTTGCCCATGTCCCAACCAGTTGCCACACGCTCTTTTCCGACAGCGAACACGATCCCCAGGGCAACGGCAAAGGCGGCTGCAATCCAGGGCAGATGATAGACCATCCCGAGTGCAATCGGGTCTTCACCCTCTTGCAAGGTGTTCTGGCCCGTCACCGTGAAAAACAGCGCACGCAGGAAAAGCACGCCAATAATCCAGAGCCCAAACTTGGCCAGGAAACCGACAAACATCAGCCCTTTTTCCCGACCTGCAGGCGCTTCCGGGTCGATTTCCGGCAGCGGCGCAAGCGAGGGATTCAAGCGCGTGCGGACAATGATGTAGATGATGAAGAAGGACGCCAACATGAAACCCGGCAGGAACGATGCCGTAAACAGCGCCTTGATCGAAGTCTCCGTAACCAGGCCGTAGAAGATCAAAACGATGGACGGTGGAATCATCGTCCCCAGAGAACCTGAGGCGCATATCGTTCCGATCGCGAGGTTCTGATTGTAGCCGAGCCTGAGCATTTGCGGCAGTGCAATCAGGCCAAGAAGAACAACCTCACCGCCAATGATGCCGGACATAGCCGCCATGATCACCGCCATGATCGAGGTGACAATGGCAATCCCGCCACGGGTGCCTGACAACCAGACATTGAGCGAGTTGTACATGTCCTTGGCGATCCCCGAGCGTTCAAGAAGCGCGGCCATGAATATGAACAGGGGTATCGATATGAGAACGTAATTCGTCATTTGTCGGTAGACCGCTTGCGACAGCACCGACAAGGGCCCTTTGCCGAAATCGCTGAACAGCAACTCGGGACCGAATTTCATGACCAGAACGGCGACAGCCAGGAAGGCCGACGCAAAGCCAAGCGGCATCCCGATGGCAAGAAGGAAAAACATACCCAACAGCAGAACAACGCTTAGCGTTGCAATGTCGGGAGCCTTCATCCACTCGAGGTAAGGTAGGAGTTCCATGATTTACTTGTCCTCAAGAGTGCGGCGGATGTTTTCGATTTCGACCTCATCGATCTCGTCGGGGCCGTGGTGTTCGGGCGCTTTTTTCCAGTCGGAAATCAGGTTTGAGATTGCCTGAATCGCCACCAGGACGATGATGATGAGAATGGCTGGCTTCACGATCCCCGGAATGGGCGGATCCCAGGCCGTGCCGAAGGTCTCCATCCGCAAGAACCTGCGCATGGCATCGTCATATCCGCCCCAAATCATCGCAAAGACAAAAAAGAGCAGCAGCGCCAGGGACAAGACGTCCGAAGCCTTCTGAAAAAAGCGGGGCATCATGTCGTAGATGACATAGATGCGGATATGGCTGCGTTGCTGCATGGCGTATTGGCCAGCCAGCAGGAACACGAAAGCCGCTATCCAGAGAGAAAGTTCGTTGGCCCAAAGGGTCGGTCGCGCGAACACGTAGCGCGAAACCACTTCATAGAACATCACGATCACGATCAGGGCGGTCATGATCATCGCGATGCGCGAACAGACCAGAGACACGATGTCAAAGAACCCGTCTGGTTCTGTCTCGATCGCACCGCGCGTGTCCGAAAGATACAAAGACACAAACAAAATGGAGCCGGCAATGGCCCACAACATAACCGAGACAAGTGGCCGCCCCTCGGGCCGGATCATCTCGTGCATGCCAAACGCATCGTCCGATATGATCCGGTTCGCCACCAACCACAGAAAAATCAAAGCGACCAAGGCCGTTAGCGCAACCGCAATCATGCGCACGGGTCGCCGCATGGACCCAAGCCATACACTTTTCTGTTCCATGCTCATCCTCCCCGGAGAGACAAAACGAAACTATTGTCTGTTGTTTTCAAGCAGTAGGATATGAGGGCCCCGAAAACGGGGCCCTTGAATGATTTGGTCAACAGGCCATCAATCGGGCCCGTTGGATCAATCGATCAGACCAAGCTGCCTGAGATAGGTCTTGTGGCTTTCCACAAGCGCTCCGGCTTCGGGGCTACGGGTTGCCCAGTCATCCCACGCGGCCTGTGCGGCCTTGCGGAAGGCTGCACGATCCTCGTCAGACCACGCGTAAAGGGTCACACCTTTGGCTTGCAGCTCGGCGGCTGCCTCGGTGTTTGCCTTCTCATTGGCCATGGCGATCTGGAAGGAAAGCTTCTGCCACGCTGTGTCCATGATGCGGCGCTGCTGTTCTGTCAGGCCGTCCCAGACATCCTTGTTGCACGCAAGGTGGTCAGAGGGCATCGAGTGGAAGCCCGGATAGTTTGCGTGTTTCACGATGTCATAGAGGCCAAGGCCCACATTGTTCGCAAGGCCAGACGCATCAGCACCGTCGATGATGCCGGTTTCAAGCGCGGTAAAGATTTCGGTGAAATCCATCACGATGGGTGACGCACCCAACTTTTCGAAAATCTCTGTCTCCATGCCCGGAGGCGAACGGAACTTCCAGCCCACCAGATCTTCCGGACCGGCAATCGGCTTGGACGATGCGAACGATTCCTGACCGTAGATGGCCCAACCGATCAGCTGCATACCCTGCGCATTGTAAAGCTCTTGTGCGGCCTCATAGCCATCGCCGTAGTACAGCCAGCTGTACTGCTGCCAGGGCGTGTCATAGCCACCCATGATATCGCCGACAAACTGGAACGCGGGGTTCTTGCCGGTCTGGTAAGCACCACCGGTCGCGTCACAATCGACGATGCCGTTGATCGCTGCGTCGAATGTTTCCGTCGTGGCAACAACCGAAGACGAATAGAACATCTCGATGGTGATGTCGCCGCCCGACATGGTCTGAACGTCGTCAATCCATGTAGCGAGCATTTTGCCAGTGGGGTGCTCGGTTGCATAGTGTGTCTGGATCCGAAGCGTGACCGGATCGGCCAGAGCAGAGGTGGCCATCAGTGCAGCTGCACCTGCCGCCATCAGTGTCGACATATATTTCATGTTTAGTCCTCCCTTGGCGGCTCTCCTCAACCGCCTGTCCAACCTTGGTGCATGGAAACGCACCGTGAAGATGGTATACCATCATGGGGGAACGTAGCGAATGGAAACTCGACAATCAACAATTTTTGGTATACCAAAATTCAATCTCTTCCGAGAGGGTGAGATTTTGCGTTCTGCCACGCATGTTCAGCGCATTTATTGTGCAGGAAATTCGGATGCCTAAAGAAACCCTGGCCGAACAGATTGCCAATCACCTGCGTCGGGACATCCTTCGGGGAAACCGCGCGCCCGGCATGTCAGTCAAAGAACGCGACATTGCTTCGGACATGAATGTGAGCCGGACGCCAATACGTGAAGCGATCCGAATTCTATCCAAGGAAGGTCTGGTCGAGCTGCGGCCTTCGCGCAGCCCGATTGTTGCGCTGTCCGATTTCAAGGAAATCGCCGATCAGACCGAGGTGTTGATTGCACCGGAAAAATTGTCCGCAGAGCTGGCCTGCAAGAACGCGACCGAAGCGGACCTCAAACGCCTTGAAACCATCGTCGCCTACATGGCGGAGCACTATAACTCGATTGACCCGCTGGACATGTTTGAAGTCGACATGTCTTTTCACACGGCCATCGCGGTAGCCTCGGGCAACAAGGCATTGGCCGAGACGCATGGGACTTTTCTAAGGCGGCTGTGGCGTGCGCGATACCTGGCAGCACGGCAACGGCGGAATCGGGAACGCGTGGTCAACCAGCATACGGCAATCCTGGATGCGATGCATGCCCGCGACGGGCAAGCCGCACGCGACGCAATCAACAACCATTTGCAAAACCTGGCCGATGACATCCAATCCGTCATCCAACACGAGATTGCGCACCGAGACAGCTGAGGACGACAGCGGTGAAGCTTTTGCGATATGGCCCCAGGGGCCAGGAAAGATCAGGCGTGCTGGACGTTGTTGAGCAGGTTCGTGATCTGTCCGGCAAAGTCGATGATCTTGCCGGCAACCATGTGTCGCAGCGGTCGTTTCAGTTTGGCCATCAAGCGCCGGCCTTGGCATGAGACCCCCGCGCGTCCTCAAGCCCGGCGATGTGATTGAGATCGAAGTCGAGGGCCTTGGTGGCCGGCGCCAACCGACCGTCATCGCAACATGAGATCACGCAACCAGTATTCGGCGAGGTGCGAAAACCGTTCATGGCACTGACCCCGAACCTCAACGCCTATCTGTATTTCGAAGCTGTTGCACGGCGCGGCACCATCACCCACGCCGCGGAGGAACTGTCGATTTCGCCTTCGGCTGTAAGCCAGCAAGTCAAACTTCTGGAACAGCGGCTGGGGGTAAAACTGTTTCGCCGTGACGGTCGGTTGCTGAGCCTGACGCTGGAAGGGGAACAGCTGTTTCAGGTGTCAACAACAGCGCTAAGAATGCTGCGCGACACCGGACGGCACCTTGGAAAAACCCGTGAAACCCACAGGCTCAACCTGCGGGTGACACCCAGTTTCGGTGTCCGTTGGTTGGCGCCACGGCTTGCAGGGTTTGTTGCTGAACACCCCGATTGGGATCTGCGGGTCGATGCCGCACCCGACCCCACCAATTTCGAACGCGAAGTGATGGACCTCGACATTCGCTATGGCAACGGCGACTGGCAGGGTTTGCATGCCCGGCCAGTGCTTCACGATCATGTCCTGCCCCTGTGCAGCCCCAGGTATCTCTCCGGTTTGAAAGCATCAGACAATCCGGGTGCCCTGCTCGATCAAGCCCGGCTGATCGACAGCGCCAGGGCATTGTGCCAGTGGGATTTCTGGCTCTATCACAATGGTATTGAAACAAGCAGCAACCGCAAATCGATCCTCATGGACAGGTCATCAATTGCGTTGCAGCTGGCCTTGGACGGAGCCGGTATCGTGCTGGAGTCGCTGGCCCTCGCCCTGCCTGAAGTAGCCAACGGCCGGCTTGTTCCGGTCTTGCCCAAACTGCCAGTGCTGACCTTCCCGTCCTATTGGACGATTTGCCCTGCGCGATATCTCAACCGCCGCGCCGTGCATCTGTTCCTCGATTGGCTGGACGGGGAAGTCGATGATCATTCCGCACAGGTTTCACACGTCCTCACAATGCACGACCTGAGCGTCGAAGAACTGAAACTGGACGGTGGTCAACTGACGGGCGCTTGAAACCATATCAGTGAATCAGCGACCCACCATTCACATCCAACTCGGACCCGGTCACATAGGCGGACAGATCCGACGCCAGAAACAACGCGCAGCCGGCCACATCAGATGCTTCGCCCGCGCGCCCCATCGGAATGCCGGCAAGAATCTGGTCCATCATGTCCGGCGTCAGTTTACCCGCTGTGATGTCTGTCGCGATAAACCCGGGACAGATGGCGTTTGACCGTATTCCATCGGGCGCAAGTTCACGGGCCATCGCCTTGGTCAACCCAAGGATACCGGCTTTGGCAGCGGAATAATGTGGTCCGCCAAAGATTCCACCACCACGCTGCGCCGATACCGATGACATGTTGATCAGCTTGCCGGTCTTGCGTTCCCGCATATGCGGGATCACGGTCTGGCTCATGTTCAAGGTGCCAAGCAGGTTCACATCCAGCACCGCATCATAATCCTCATGCGTGATATCCATGATCTTCAATGGCTGTGTGATGCCCGCATTGTTGACCAGAATGTCGATCTGGCCATAGGCCTCGAGCACCACCGCGACGGCAGCTTCGCAATCTGCCTTGCGCGTCACGTCACAGGCCAGACCGATATGACCTTCACCGATATCTGCAGCCGTATCCTCGGCCTGTGCCGCATCCAGATCAAGGATCACGACGCGCGCGCCATGGTCGGCAAAAAGCTGCGCCGTCGCCTTGCCAAGGCCCCGCGGGCTCGCAGCACCGGTAATGATTGCGATTTGTCCGTCCAGAAGTTTCATGACACCATCCTTGTCCGCCGGGTCTTCGACCCGCGTTCAGCTTTCGCGAACCTTACAGCCCGTCAGCGCCTCGTAGGCGCGGATCACGGCGCTGTCGTCTTCCCGGCCCAGCCCCATGCCGCCAGCCCCGACCATCATCTGAAAGGCCTGGGCTGCCAGCGGAACCGGAGCGCCCGCATCCCGTGCGGTCTGAACCACAAGACCAAGGTCCTTGATGAAGATATCGACAGTCGAAGTCGGGGGCGCCGATTCTTGCATCATGCGCGGCACGCGGTCATCCATCATCCAGCTTTGTCCGGCCGAGCTCGACACGATCTCCAGCAGTCTTTGAGGATCACACCCCGCCTTCGTGCCAAACGCCATAAGCTCTGCCGCCGCCACGAGATGCACCCCCGCGGCCAATTGGTGAACCACCTTGTATGTCGCGCCCATGCCCGGCTGGTCGCCCAAACGGTGCACCTTCTTGGAAACAGCGGCGAGCATATCGCCTGCCCGTTCGAAAGCGGCATCAGGGCCGGACGCCATAACCGTGAGCGTTCCACTGTCGGCCCCGACCTGTCCACCGGACACCGGCGCGTCGAGCATCAGATGACCCGCGTCGTTCAGCTGTGCCGCGATCGCGCGGGCCTCAGACGGCGCAACCGTGGACGACAGGACGACAACCGCCCCCGGAGCCAAAGCTGCGGTTACCCCTTCAAACAGAGCCGCCTCCGCCTGCGCAGCCGTCGCCACCATCACCAGAAGCAGGTCGCAACCAGCAGCCACCTCTGGCGCGCTCTCTCCGGTCTTGCCTCCGGCTTCCACAAAGCGGGCACGCGCGACAGCTGACAGATCGAACCCCCGCAACGCGATACCTGCAGACATGATGTTGCGGGCCATGCCCTGTCCCATCATGCCCAGCCCGACTATTGCTGCATCTGCCATCTTACATGTCCAACCATGATTTGACCTGCGCGGTGATCCGATCGACGGTGATCCCATACTGGTCGTGCAATGTCGGCAAGGCACCGGCATCAAGGAATTCATCAGGCAACGCGATCTGCCGGAACGGCACATGTACCTGCGCGCGCATCAACGCACCAGCAACGGCTTCACCCAGACCACCCGTGATCGAATGGTTCTCCGCCGTCACCACAAGGCGCCCGCCCCTGGACGCCTCAGCACAGATCGTTTCCGCGTCCAGGGGCTTGATCGTTGGCGAATGCAGTACGGCACAGGACACACCCTCCGCCGCCAGCGCCTTTGCCGCATCCAGCGTTCGCATCGTCATGAAGCCCGACGAGATGAACAGCACGTCGGTCCCATCATGGATCATCTTCGCCTTGCCCAATTCGAACCGGTAGCCATATTCGCCCAGCACATTGGGCACCTTGCCGCGCAGCAGCCGCATGTAGACTGGCCCCGGCGTATCAGCGATTACACGGGTTGCCTGATCGATCTCCACCGCATCGCAAGGATCCAGAACCGTGAGGTTCGGCATGCCACGCATGATCGCGAGGTCTTCGGTCGCCTGATGGCTGGGGCCGTATCCGGTGGACAGACCCGGAAGCGCGCAGCAAATCTTGACCGGCAGGTTTTCCTCGGCAATCGCCATTGCGATGAAGTCATAGGCGCGACGGGACGCAAAAACCGCATAGGTCGTCACGAATGGCACAAAGCCTTCGCGGGCGAGACCTGCGGCGGCGGACATCAGCAACGCCTCAGCCATCCCCATCTGATAGAAGCGGTCAGGATGGGCCTCAGCGAAGACATGCAGATCCGTGTACTTCGACAGATCCGCCGACATTCCGACAATGCCGTCCCGGGTCTTTGCCAGATCGACCAGAGCGTGTCCGAACGGGGCCGAAATAGCCTCTCGTCCTTCGGAATCGAGCGAGGCAATCATTGCACTCGTTGCCACCCGCTCCCCGGTCTGTGAATCGGGCAGGGTACGAGGCGTGTATTTCGACTTGCGCCGTGAGAACGAGGGAATGGTCATTGCGGCTTGTCCTCATCCAGCAAGGCGATGGCTTTTGCCCATTCATCGGCTTCGACCCGGATAAAATGCGTGCTTTCGCGCTGCTCAAGAAAGGGAATGCCTTTGCACATCTTGGTGCGGCAGATAATGACACGCGGCTGCAGTTCGCGATGATTGCGGGCATTGTCGAAAGCCTGCACCAGCGCTGTCAGGTCATTGCCATCCACCTCCTGCGCATACCATCCGAAAGCAGCCCATTTCGGCGCTTCTTCTGATGTCGCAAGCGCATCCAGTGTTGGTCCATCCGCCTGCTGATTGTTGAAGTCGACAATTGCGATCAGATTGTCCAGCTTCCATTGAACCGCAGACATCACCGCTTCCCAGGTCGAGCCCTCTCCAAGCTCACCATCGGACAGCATGTTGTAGACAAAGGCCGACGACTTCTTGCGTTTCAAACCAAGTGCTGCACCAACGGCAATGCCCAATCCTTGACCCAGGGAGCCGCCGGTGATTTCCATGCCCGGAGTGTAGGCCGCCATGCCCGACATCGGCATGCGGCTGTCATCCATGCCATAGGTCTCGATCTCGTCCTCAGGCAGGATGCCCGCCTCGATCAGGGCGGCGTACAGCGCAATGGCATAGTGCCCGATCGACAGGTAGAACCGGTCCCGGCCTTCCCACTCGGGATCGTTGGCGCGGTAGGTCATCGCATGAAAATACGACGCAGCCAGCACATCCGCCACACCAAGCGCCTGCCCGATATATCCCTGTCCCTGCACTTCAGCCATTTGAAGCGCATATCGGCGGATCGACCATGCCCTTTGTGCGAGGCTGACATTTGATTTCTCGGTCTCGCTGATCTTCGACAAACCTGGCCTCCTCCCGTCCGCGCGCTGGACTGACTGAATCTCCGCGAAAAACAGAAATCGACAAGCGGGAAATCGTTAACCACTATTTAGCTCAGCTTAACAGTTACGTTTGAAATATTGATGGCTTCTTCACCCACTGCCCCGGTATCCTGATCCGGAGCGATCATCGGAGGAGCCGTGTCATGAACCTTTCAGCCTTGCTCGCCGCCCGTGCCGCCAAAGGAAAGCCGGTTCGGATCGGCCTCATCGGCGCGGGTAAATTCGGATCAATGATCCTTGCCCAGGCCAAACATATTCCCGGGTATCACGTCGTTGGCATCGCGGATCTGGACGTGATCAAAGCCAGGGCATCCCTTGCACGTGTGCACTGGGATGAAGACCGGTATTCAGCCAGCTCTTTGGCGGAAGCCGTTTCAACCGGCACGACCCATGTCACCGATGACGCGGCCAGCCTGTTTGCCAATTCTGAAATAGAAGTGATCATCGAAGCCACAGGACATCCAATCGCAGGCGTTCGCCACGCCCTGGCGGCTATCGGCGCTGGAAAACATGTGGTCATGGTCAATGTCGAAGCGGATGTGATGTGCGGGCCAATCCTGGCTGAACGGGCGCACCAGGCGGGTGTGGTCTATTCGATGGCTTATGGCGATCAACCGGCAGCCATGTGCGAGTTGGTCGACTGGGTCCACAGCTGTGGGTTCGAGCTGGTCGCAGCCGGCAAGGGTATGAATTTCTGCCCGAGTTACAGGTATTCGACGCCCAGCACTGTCTGGGACTATTTCGACTTTACCGAAGAACAGGTGGCGGCCGGCGACTTCAATCCGAAGATGTACAACTCATTTACCGACGGCACGAAGGCCGCAATCGAAATGGCCGCCGTCGCGAATGCCACGGAATTGGATTGCCCCAGCGATGGGCTGGCATTCCCGCCAGCCGGTCTGCAGGACCTCGCCGAGGTTTTCAAACCCATCAGTGAAGGCGGGCGCTTGGAAAAGGCCGGCATCGTCGATATCGCGTCCAGCCGCGAACCCGACGGGCGCGTGGTGCTCAACAATATCCAGTACGGCATGTTCGTGACCTTCCGGGCACCTGACGAATACACCCGCCAATGCTTCAACCAATACGGCCTGATGACGGACAAATCCGGTTGGTATGGCAGCATGTGGCGCCCCTTTCACCTGATCGGCCTGGAAACATCAGTCTCCGTTCTGTCCGCAGCCTTGCGAAATGAACCCACCGGTGTGTCAAAACGCTATCGCGCCGATGCGGTCGCCACGTCCAAAGGTGATTTTGCAGCAGGAGAGATGCTCGATGGTGAGGGCGGGTTCAAGGTTTGGGCAAAGGCAATACCCGCTACCCAGGCTTCCGCCTTGGCGGCCTTGCCGATCGGCCTGGCACATCATGTCAAACTGAAACGCGCCATCAAACGCGACCAGATCGTCACTCTCGACGATGTGGAGATTGTGGACGATCTGGACATTCACGCCCTGCGCTCTGACCAAAACAGGCTGCTCGATGCCTGAAACACTGAACATTCAGAACATGGCGGATGCGATCCGGTTTCTTTCCATCGACTCCATCCTGAACGCAGGCGAAGGCCATCAGGGTGTGCCACTGGGAATGGCGGAAATCGCCGCAACCCTTTATGCCAAACACCTCAAGGTTGACCCGGATGATCCGCTATGGCCCGACCGAGACCGCATTGTGCTGTCGAACGGCCATGGTTCCATGTTGCTTTATGGCCTGCTGCACCTGTCGGGATACAAAAAGGTGACGGTCGAGGCGCTGAAGGCTTTCAGGAAACTGCATTCGGTCTGCGCCGGACACCCGGAGATCGAACAGGATGCCGGTATTGAGATCACCACCGGTCTTCTCGGTCAGGGCATTGCCTGCGCCGTCGGCATGGCGGTTGCCGAAGAACGCCTCGCCGCGCGCTTTGGCCGTGATCTGGTGGATCACCGGACCTGGGCGTTTGTAGGCGACGGATGCCTTCAGGAAGGCATGGGGCAAGAGGCGATCTCGCTTGCAGGGCATTTGCAACTCGGGCGGCTGACCTTCCTGTGGGACGACAATCACATCACCGATGACGGCGACACCGCCTTGTCGGTTTCCGAGGATATCCCGGCTCGGTTTCGCGCCGCGGGCTGGCATGTCATTGAGGTGGACGGGCACGACATTGCCTGTATCGACAAAAGCATCGCCGAGGCCAAAGCCGATCCGCGGCCAACTCTGATCGCCTGCCGCACCACAATCGCGCGCGGCATTCCGCGCCTGCAGGGCCAGCGCGGCGGGCACAGTGCGCCACTCACGCCTCAAGATGCCCAGGAGGCGCGCGCGGCACGCAAATGGCCCCATCCGCCATTCCATATCCCTCAGGAGGTTTACTCTGATTGGGATAAAGCGATGATGCAGGGACGGACGGCGAAGTCCGATTGGCAGGAGCGGCTGAAAAAACATCCCGCCCATGCAGAGTTTCTCCGCTGGACCAATGGCGCCTTGCCCGACGGCTGGCTTGATGCCTTGCCCGAGACCAGCTCAGAAGCGCGCCCGACGATCCAGTCCTCGGGCGATGTCTGCGATGCCCTGTTGGACGGCCTTCCTGAAACCATCGTCCTGTGCGCCGATCTCGAAGCACCGACAAACCACAAACGCCGCCGCAAGGCATTCACGGCCGACAGTCGCGACGGGTCATATGTCCATTGCGGTGTGCGCGAACATTTGATGGGGGCGATGGCCGATGGGATCGCGGCGCATGGTGGTCTGCGGCCGGTGAATGTGACCTATCTCGCTTTTGCGGATTATGAACGCGCCGCAATGCGTATGGCAGCACTGATGGGGCTGCCCGCGATCTTTGTCTTCAGTCACGATTCCATCGGTGTGGGAAGCAACGGCCCGACACATCAACCCGTGGAAACCCTGGCGAGCTATCGCGCGATGCCCAATATGCGCGTATTCCGTCCGGCCGATGCCATCGAAACCGCAGAGGCATGGCAGATTGCATTGGAAATCCGAGACGGCCCGTCAATGCTCGCCCTGTCCCGGCAAGATGCAGAGCAGGTGCGCAAGGATGGGTCAGAAAACCTCTCTCGCCGGGGCGCCTACGTTCTTGCAGGATCGGAAACAGACCGCGACCTGACTTTGATCGCCACGGGCACCGAAGTCGGCTTGGCGATGAAAGCCCGGCACATCCTGGAAGAATGCGGCATTCGCACGGCAGTCATATCCATGCCCTGCTGGGAACTTTTCCAGGATCAGGACGCCGCCTATCGCGCTGCTGTTCTGGGTGCGGCTCCGCGCATCGGGATCGAGGCGGCATTGAAGTTCGGCTGGGAAAACTGGTTAAGACCGGACGACGCGTTCATCGGGATGACCGGCTTCGGTGCGTCCGCGAAGGCACCTGAACTCTACGAACATTTCGGCATCACCACAGAGCGGATCGTTGCGACTGGCAAAAGTCTGACTGGACACTGAACACCCGGTCTTTATCCCCGGCAGGTTCGTTACCCATTCGCCCTCAGATCAGATCTCGTTTCCCAAAGATCATTTGGCCGCGACCCGATGGGGAAAGTTCGTTGTCGATCCTGTCTCCACCGCCATCAAGTTGACCTGCCATCCATTATCCATCAAAGATCTGGAACGGTGGCTCCTTCGGTTCAGTGGCTGATCCGTGCCAGGAACCAGTCCCGAAACTGTTTTGCGGTGGGATCCGATTCATTGATGCGCAGAAAGTAGCCTTCCTTGCACGGTGCAATCGCATCATCAGCCCGGACCAGTTGCCTGGTTCGCACTGCGTGCTGAGCCAGCACTTCACTGACAAGCGCAACACCGTTTCCATCCACAGCAAGGTTCAACGCTGCCCCATAGCTGTCGACGAAGATGTGAGGCTTGGGGCTTCCCCCCACGACATCCCCCCATGTTTTCCAACCGTCTGAGGTGCCGACGGATTCGATCAATGGCAGGGATTGCAAAGTGCCCTCGAGACTGGGGGACTTCAGCGCGATGAGCCCGTTAGGTTCGAGCATGATTGCATCACGCCCGACCTGTTTTTGAGAGCCGAAGGGAATTTCCACATCCGCTCTGACCGTGTGAAAATCGTCTGGCCAGATCGTGCTCAGGAATCTGATCCGGATATTCGGGTGGATCTTGGTGAACTCGGCAAGACCAGGCGATATGATCCATTGCGCCACGCTGACCGATGACGCGACCGTCAGCACATTCTGTGTCGGGATCGGATCAAACGCGCTGGCTGCCGCGCTCAAAGTCTCCAGCGCAGTGCCCACTTGCGGCAACAGTCTGCGACCGTGATCCGTCAGGGTCAGTCCGCGCGCGCGGCGGATAAACAGCGGAACACCAAGTGACATTTCCAACGATTTGACATGCTGGCTGACCGCGGACTGCGTCATGCCGATTTCCTCGGCCGCCGCCGTAAAACTCAGACGCCGGGCAGCCGCTTCAAATGCGCGGAACCAGGCAAGGGGTGGCAACGCTTTCACCATGGGCAAGTCACCTATTAGTAATTCTAATAGCTAAGCCTCCTGATCATTCGTTTGTCAAACGGCACGGCGCTGACCGATAGTCTTGGTGCACACAGCAAGGAGACGCTTATGCAGCCAGAGATCAGGAAATTGGTGACGTATGACGAAGAGATTCTGGTTGAGGGGTTTCGGGTCGCCGAACGCCCCTGGCGCATGTTCGCCACGGCCGCCATCGTGCGCAATCCCTGGGCAGGCAGGTATGTTGAGGATCTGAAGCCTGAAATCCAGGCATATGGCCCGGTGCTGGGCGAGATGATGACCGAGCGGATGATCCGGCTTGCAGGATCAGGCGACGCCATCGAGGCCTATGGCAAGGCTGCCGTGGTCGGTTTGAACGGCGAAATCGAGCATGCCTCCGGGCTGATCCACACGCTTCGGTTCGGCAATTTTTACCGCGAGGCGGTTGGTGCAAAATCCTATCTCGCCTTCACCAACACGCGTGGCGGGGCGAATGCGCCGATCATGGTGCCGCTGATGGACAAGAACGACGCCGGCCGCCGTTCGCATTACCTCACGATCCAGTTCGCCATCCCCGACGCACCGCGTGATGACGAGATCGTTGTGGTGCTTGGCGCCGCCACAAGTGGCCGTCCGCATCACCGCATTGGTGATCGCTACCAGGACTTGAAGGATCTGGGCCATGACCTGGACAACCCAGCCGCGGTCTAGATTTGGGCAAATTGCCGCCATCACCAAAGGCGTGGGCCCAAAAGTTCTGTTGATTCATGGGGTTGGTTTGCGTGCCGAAGCATGGGCCGCGCAAACCGATACACTGGCTGAGAACTGTCATGTCATGGCGGTTGACATGCCCGGACATGGGGAAAGTGCGCGGCTTCCCGTTGATCCACAGGCTGTTGGGCCGCATTTGGCCGGATACACCGATGCCATAGCCGCAACGCTCGATCAGCCCGCCGTGGTGATCGGGCACTCCTTCGGGGCGATGATCGCAATGGATATGGCGACCCGATATCCAGACAAGGTGCGAGCCGTGGCCGCTCTCAACGCGATACATCAACGCGATGATGCTGCCAAAGCGGCCGTGAACGCGAGAGCGGCAAGTCTTGACGGCATGACAATTGCCGACCCGACGGCAACCTTGGTCCGATGGTTCGGCTCAGAGCCCTCGGCAGAGCGAGATGCCTGTCGCGGCTGGCTTCGTGAAGTGGACGCGAGCGGTTACCAGGATGCTTACCGCGTGTTTGCATCCCAGGACGGCCCTTCCGAAGAGGCGCTGAGAAATCTGCATTGCCCTGCCCTGTTTCTGACAGGTGCTGACGAACCAAATTCGACCCCGGAAATGTCCCGGCGCATGGCAGCACTGGCGCCACGCGGGCAGTCTGAAATCCTGGCCGGAGCGGCGCATATGTTGCCGATGACCCATGCGGCACAGGTCAACGCAATCTTGAAGCACTTCATTCAGGACAAAGCAAAATGACACAAATAGACCCCCGCGCGCTGCGAAACGCCTTTGGCAATTTCATCACCGGGGTCACGGTGGTGACGGCCCTTCGCAAGGACGGCACACCGGTCGGATTTACAGCGAATTCGTTTTCATCGGTTTCGCTCGACCCGCCCCTGCTGCTCGTTTGCCCGGGCAAGTTCCTCTCGAGTTACGAGACCTTTGCCAGCTGCACCAATTTTGCGGTGAACATCCTGTCGGAGGGGCAGGAAGCTGTTTCGAACCTGTTCGCAAGTTTCAAGGGCGACCGTTTTGCCCAGGCGCCGCATCGTCTCGACCTGCATGGAGTTCCTCTTATTGACGGAGCCGCTGCACAGTTCTCCTGCAGCACAGATCAGATCATTCCGGCCGGCGATCATTGCATCCTGATCGGGCGGGTTGACGATTTCGCGCATGCCGGCGGTGCCGGGCTTGGCTATGTCGGCGGACAATATTTCAGCCTCGGACTGGAACGCGCGGTCTTTGAAGAGACCAGCGGCCCCGCCATTTGCGGTGCGATCGTCGAGGATGGTGACCGGGTCCTGATGGTCCAGACCGTTGATGGGTTGCGTCCACCCCAATGCACCCATAGCGAACGCGGACGATTGATCAACGACCTGCGCGACACACTGGCGAGCAACGGGATCACGGCCGAGCTTGGACAAGCCTATTCGGTTTTTGAAAGCATCAAACCTCGTGCCCACCACACCTATTTTCTGGCCACGGGCCAGCTCAAAGCGGCATCCTCAGAAGTCATTTCCGTGCCTATTTCCGAGCTACCGGACCAGACATTCGCCACCCCCGCGATCGGGCGGATGATGACCCGTTTCGCGCTTGAAGCGCAGACCCGAAACTTCGCCCTTTACCTCGGAGACACCGAAGACGGTGCCATCCACACTCTAGCAGCAGGGAACTAGAAGATGGATTTTTCTCTCTTTGCACATATGGAGCGGATCAGGCCAGACCAGGAGCAGCGTACCTTGCGTGAAGACCTGATCACGCTGGCAAAAATGGCGGATGACGGCGGTATGCGGGCGATCTGGACCGGGGAGCATCACGGGATGGATTTCACCATCGCGCCCAACCCGTTCCTGAGCCTTGTTGACCTGAGCTATCACACCAAAAACCTGCGGCTTGGAACAGGCACTGTCATTGCGCCATTCTGGCATCCGATCAAACTTGCAGGCGAAGCGGCATCCGCCGACCTGATCACCAACGGGCGCATTGAACTCGGCATCGCCCGCGGTGCCTATTCCTATGAATATGAACGGCTTATGCCCGGCATGGACGCCTGGGATGCGGGACAGCGGATGCGCGAGAGCGCCCCTTTGCTGCGCCAGCTCTGGGCAGGCGATTGCGCCCATGAAGGGACATATTATCAGTTCCCCGCGACCACATCGGCACCAAAGCCCGTGCAACCTGAGGGCCCTCCAATCTGGATCGCCGCTCGCGATGCCAACAGCCACGCCTTTGGCGTCGACAACGGGTTCAACATTCAGGTCACGCCGCTGTGGCAGGGAATGGCCGAGATCGAAAGCCTGATGGACAAATTCAACCAGGCCTGCGCCGCCTATAACGGGCCACGCCCGAAAATCATGCTGCTGCACCACACCTATGTGGGTGCCGACAGCGATGACGTGGCACAAGCGGCCAGAGAGCTCTCGGAGTTCTACTGCTATTTCGGTGCGTGGTTTCAAAACAAGCGCCCGGTCAGCCAGGGGCTGATCAAAAATCTGAGCGAGGAAGAAATCGCCGCGAACACCATGATGTCACCCGAAAACATGCTGCGCGACCTGACAATCGGAACCACGCAAGAGGTCATTGATCAGATCAAGCGCTATGAAGATCTGGGTTATGATGAATTCGCCTTCTGGATCGACAGCGGCATGAGTTCCGAGCGCAAGCGCGCATCGCTCGCGCGCTTCATCGATGACGTCATGCCAGCATTTACGTGAGAACCAAGATGTCCCAACTTCCCCATTTCCAAATCTATATCGACGGCGCCTGGACCGATGGCCATACGGGCCAGACCATGGCCACGCAAAACCCTGCAACCGGCGAGGATTGGGCAACATTCGCCTGTGCCGCACCGCAGGATGTGGACCGGGCGATCGCTGCTGCCCGCCGGGCGTTGAACGATCCGGCATGGCGCGACATAAGCCAGACTCAGCGGGGCAAACTGCTTTACCGCCTGGCCGAACTGATCGAGGATAATGCACAGGAGCTCGGGCGGATCGAAACAACCGACAGCGGCAAGTTGCTGGCGGAAACATCAAGCCAGACCGCCTATGTCGGCGATTACTATCGCTACTATGCGGGCCTTGCCGACAAGATCGAAGGGGCTGTGCTGCCGATCGACAAACCGGACATGCATGTCTTCACCCGGCGTGAACCGATCGGGGTTGTCGCAGCGATCGTGCCGTGGAATGCACAGATGTTCCTGACTGCAACAAAGCTCGGCCCAGCCCTCGCAGCCGGGTGCACGGTTGTGCTGAAGGCATCCGAGATTGCCCCTGCCCCAATGCTTGCCTTCGCCAGACTGATCGAGCAAGCAGGCTTTCCAGCAGGCGTGGTCTCGGTCATCACCGGCGACGCGGAGAACTGCGCGATCCCGCTCACCAGACACCCGGACGTGGACCGGATCGCCTTCACCGGCGGTCCCGAGACAGCACGCCATGTGGTGCGCAATTCGGCTGAGAACTTTGCCGTCACCTCGCTGGAACTTGGTGGTAAGTCTCCGATCCTTGTGTTTGAAGACGCCGATCTCGAAGGCGCGGCCAATGGCTTGATCGCAGGCAATTTCGGCGCGTCAGGCCAGAGCTGCGTCGCCGGATCACGTGGTCTGGTCCATCGCCCGATTCTTGAGCAGTTGATTGCCAGGATCAAGGAAAAGGCGTCGCACATCGTCGTCGGCGATCCGATGGATGCCGGCTCGCAGCTTGGTCCGCTTTGCACGGCTGCGCAGATCGAAAAAACAGTTGCGACACTGACTGCCGCGAAAGCCCAGGGCGCCACAATACACTTCGGTGGTGAACCACTGGCGCAGGCCGGCAATTACATGGCGCCAACCCTGGTGGAATGTGCCAGCACCGACACCGAGACATTGAAGGTCGAGATGTTTGCGCCCGTGATGTCACTGATCCCCTTCGACAACGAAGAGGAGGCCATCGCGATTGCAAATGCCTCAACTTTTGGACTGGGCTCCGGTGTCTTCACCCAGAATCTTGCACGGGCTCATCGCGTGTCTGCGCGGCTGAAGGCGGGCATCTGCTGGATCAACACCTACCGCGCCGTTTCCCCGATCGCGCCCTTCGGGGGCTACAATCAGTCCGGCTACGGGCGCGAGGCGGGGATCGATGCGATCCACGAATACACCCGCACCAAAACCACCTGGATCAACACCTCGGACAAACCGATGGCAAATCCGTTCGTCATGCGTTGAATTGGAACACGCGCCCGGAAGGCTTTGCAAACGCCGGTCCAGCAACCCGTCATTGCCTTCTCGGCCCTTGACTACTGCACGCCGGACAGGAGCTTTCCAAACCCGGCTTTTCCGGTCTTGACGCCCGCAAGTTGGCACATGTGCCAGATCAGAACCTGGTTGCTTGAAAGTACCGGTTTCCCGACCCGGTCTTCTATCGTGGAAATGATATCGAGTGTGCGCAGGTTCGTGCAGGAAATGAAGATCGCCTCCGCGTCCGTGCTTTTCCCAATTTCAACCGCCGCCTCGATCAGCGACGCGGGAGAAATGCGCGCGACAACGGCTTCCTCACCTGTCTCGAATGAGCCGAATACCGGTGTTTCAATCCCGTTTTCCGCCAGAACCGAGCGCAAGGCCGAAGACACGTTCTCGATATAGGGGGAGAGGAACGCAAGCCGCGTGACGCCAAGATGCCCGCTTGCTGCCAACAGGGCGGAAATCGGTTCGGTGACGGCCTTGACCGACGCCCCCGACCGGACCAGATCGCCGACCCGTTCAATGCCGATCACCGAAGTGCCGGACGTGCACCCATAGCCGATCACATCAAAAGACGCGGGCGTTGGAAACAAGCTGGCACTCTGCCCGATATGATTTTCCATTTCAGCCAAGGTGCCCGGCGTAACGTCCACACTGCTGGGGACCCGCGACACGTAGAGATCCACATCGGACGGCATGATCCGGCGGAAATCGCCCTCGATGGTTTCGTCTGCTTGCAAAACCACAAGCCCCAGCCGGGGTTCATTGCGCGGTTCGGTTTCAAATGCCAATCCCAAGCTCAACCCCTTTCCAGGCTTCCAATCTGCCCAGGACAGATCGGTTGTGACCGAGACAATGCTAGCAGAGTTTTTTGATGGAAGTTCCCGCCAATTCCACCCAGAATGGGAAAAACCTTCACTTCAGATGAAAAAATGACCGAGTAGATGCATCATGGAAACCACGGATTCTGATCAGACCATCCTGCGCATGCTGCAGGAAAATTCGCGCGAACGGCTGGAGGCCATCGCGGCGGAAACCGGGTTGTCCGTCGCAACGGTGCAACGCCGCATTCGCAATCTGAAGAACAATGGCACAATCATCGCGGAAAGCGCGGTGATCAATCCGAAATCCGTCGGCTACGCGATGACCTTCCTGGTCTTTGTCGAGCTGGAGCACGAGCGCATCGACCAGATCGACGCCTTCCGCAGAAAAGCCAAGGCGGAGCCCCAGGTTCAACAGTGCTACTACATCACCGGAGAGGCCGACTTTGCGCTGATCGCCCTGGCCAGGGACATGGAGGACTACGAACAGCTAACACACCGGCTGTTTTTCGCTGATTCCAACGTCAAACGGTTTCGAACCTCCGTGGTCATGGACCGCACCAAGGTCAGCCTGGATGTGCCTCTGAGCTGAACCGCGGCGCCAGCGCGCCTGCTCAAACGGTGATCAGCGGCAGGGATTTCGGCGCTGGTCGAGTGAGCAGGACCGGGCCGTCTTCTGTCAGCACGAGGTTTTCCTCATGTACCATCATCCGCCCGCCCCCCAGATCAACCGACGGCTCCAGTGTCAGCACCATGCCGGCCTGAACGGGTGTCTCGTCCGTTGCCATGATTGATGGCCATTCGGTGAGTTGCATGCCCAAACCATGCCCCATCCGTCCAACGCCGCTGCCGCCCGGAAAATCCTTGTCGAGCACACGCTGCATGGCATGGTAGATCTCGGCGCAAGTCGACCCCGGACGCGTGGCTTCGAGACCCGCCTGTGCCGCATCTAGCAGCACCCCATAGGCCTTCTCGGCCGCACTCGACACAGGCCCAAAGGCAAAGTTGCGGTCAAAATCACAGAAGTAGCCATCGAAGACAGCCCCGGTATCGAGCATCAGGATGTCTCCTGCGCGCGCACCGCGCGGCGATGGCGGCGAGATGATATCCATGTAGCCACCCGGCCCTGCCCCACCCACGAGGTAATCGACATCGTCGATACCGCGCTCCAGACAGGCAATCTTGAAGCGCCGGAAAATCTCGATCTCGCTCATCCCCATACGAAGCTGGTCCGGAAAAGCCTCGAACACATCCGAGACCATGGTGCAGGCATGGGCGATCTTCTCGATCTCCGCAGCTGATTTTATCATCCGCAGCGAACTGATCAGGCCGCTCGCATCCACGAACTCGCAGCCTCGCAGCATGTCCCGCAGCCTGTGAAAATCGCCGACCGGCATGCGCAAATGCGTCTCCGGCCCCTGCGGCACACCGATCCGGGCGTTATGCCCCAAAACCTCGCCGATCGTGCTGGCAAGCAATGAGACGCCCTCATCTTCAGGCCGTGGAGACTCCCAGCTGCGCACATCATCAAGCCAGGTGGCGTCGAAACACTCCCGGCCTATCGACGGAACGACCGCGACAGGTTTGCCGGTGGCCGGTACCAGCAGGAACCACGGTCGGGTCGGGCTCAGCCAGAAGCGGCTCAGAAACCCCGTGAAGTAGCGGATCTCCGGCTCGGTTGTCAGGAACAGCCCGTCCACGCCCAGATCCGCCATTGCGGACTGCGCCCGGGCAAGCCGGGATTCGAATTCGGAAACGGGAAATCCACGCCCTGGTCCGGCTTCAGCTTTTGGGTGATGTGGATCAAGGCTCATGGGACTCGCATTCAGACAGAGGTTAGCGTTCTGACACTGCACATTGCGGGTTCATCGGAATTGCCATCTTGCAAGGACAGGGCTTTCTTGAGTTTGCCGCTTTTTGTTGATTTTCACACATCAGTAGCATGGTCTTTTTTGACGGGAGTTGATCAGATAATCCTCAAACTTGATGCAAGCCGATCGCCTGCCTGCTGTATCCTGCCACCATGAGATATGAAAACCCACGACGGAACAAGCCGGGCGTACCACGCCTGTTCTGCACCGAACCCGATCGCCCGCTGGCGATGTTGCAGCTGTGCCCGGCCTATCAACCAACCCCGTTGCGCGCGATGCCGGCATTGGCCGCGGATCTCGGGATTGGCGCGCTCAGGGTCAAGGACGAAACCCGCCGCATGCGGCTGGGCAGCTTCAAGGCTCTGGGCGGTGTCTATGCGATAGCGCAAATGATCGAGGACGCGTCTGGCACGTCCGACCTCGACAGCGCGCAAGCCCGCAAACTGGCAGCCGGCATGACCTTCATCACCGCCAGCGCCGGCAATCACGGCCTGTCGGTCGCCGCCGGGGCCAGAATTTTTGGCGCCCGCGGCGTCATTGTCCTGTCCAGTTCCGTTCCGGAAGGCTTCGCCGAACGCATACGCAAGACGGGAGCCCAGGTGGTTCGGGTCGACGGGTCTTACGAGGACAGCGTCCAATATGCGATCGACGCCGCAGAGCAGAACGGATGGCAGCTGCTCGCTGACGGATCCTGGGAAGGCTACACCGCGCCACCTGCCCTGATCATGGAGGGCTACACCGTGCTGGCCGAGGAATGCCGGCACGAGATCGCCCAAAGTGGAGACTGGCCGACACATGTTCTGGTCCAGGCAGGCGTCGGTGGCCTTGCAGCCGCCATGGCAGCGCACATTCGCGATCACTGGGCCACGCAGCCGCAAATCATCATCGTAGAGCCCGAAGCTGCACCCTGCCTTTTGAAAAGTGCCAAGGCTGGCAAGATGACTCGCGCGGAGGGGCCGGAATCAAACATGGGCCGGCTCGATTGCAAGGATGCATCGCTGATTGCATTCGAGGCGCTGCGCCATGACGCCGATCTGTTCGTCACAGTCAGCGACGAAGATGCGCAAGCCGCAGCGCGCCTCTATGAGCACCACGGCATACAGACCACGCCCAGCGGCGCAGCGCCGCTCGCCGCTCTCCAGCAACTCAACCTCGGGCACACTGCCCGCTGCCTGCTGATCGCCACCGAAGGCCCGGAAACAGCCTGACGCCAACATGTTGGACATGCATCCCCAAGGACTTGGAGCAAAAACAAAGAAGCCGCTGCGAACAGCGGCTTCTTTTATTTTCATGCGCCTGACCTAGCGCCGGATGATCATCTCTTCCGGCCCGTAGGGGAAGTTGGTGATGTTTTCCGCACCGGTCTCGGTAATGATGAAGATATCATGCTCGCGGTACCCACCGGCACCGGGCATGCCTTCCGGGATCATGATCATCGGCTCCATCGAGACGACCATGCCGGGTTCGAGCACCGTGTCGACGTCCTCGCGCAGCTCCACGCCCGCTTCACGGCCATAGTAGTGCGACAGCACCCCGAAGGAGTGGCCATAGCCGAAGGACCGGTACTTCAGGAGATCCCAGCCGCGGTACATGTCGTTGAGCGCCAGTGCGATATCAGAGCATTTCTTGCCCGGCCCCATCATGTCGGAGCCGGCTTTCATCACCGCACAGTTCTTTTCCCACAGATCGAGATGGGCATCCGACGCCTCCGCGCAGAACAGCGTCCGCTCAATGGCCGTGTAGTAGCCGAAGATCATCGGGAAGCAGTTGAGCGACAGGATGTCGCCGCGCGCGATCTTCTTGTTGGTGACCGGATTGTGGGCACCATCGGTCATGATGCCGGACTGGAACCAGGTCCAGGTGTCCATGAGCTCGACGAAGGGGAAGCTCTTCCCGATCTCGCGCACCATGGCCTGGGTCGATGCCAGCGCCACTTCATATTCCGGCACGCCTTCGCCAATGGCTTCCATCACCGCACGCGCACCGACATTGCACACCCGGGTACCTTCGCGGATCAAGGCGTGTTCCTCGGCCGATTTCATCGTTCGCATCCACATCGAGGCTTCGGCGACATCAACGAACTCGATACCGGGAAACGCATCACCGAGCAGCTTGCGGAAATCCAGTGAGACATGGTCAAACTCGATACCGACCCGGCGCGCTCCCGCCGGAATGAGGGATTTCAGAGCTGTGAAGAAATTGTCCCGCCGCCAGTCGGAATAGATGATGTTGTCGCCGTGGCTGCGCCGCCAGGGCTGCCCGCCATCGATCCCGGCTGATACGGTGGTCGCATTGTCCTGGGTCAGAACGAAGCCGTATTTGCGGCCGAAGTAACAGTAGAGGAACCCTGAATAGTAGCAAATGCCGTGGTAGGAGGTGAAAACCGCGGCATCGATGTTCTTTGCGGCCAGATGCGCGCGCATGTCATTCTGGCGACGGTCCATTTCAGCCGCCGTGAACGGCGAAAATTCCTTTTCTCCGTTCTTCCATTGGAAGACGTGCAGCATGTCGTCGGTGCTGTTGGGATGTGTCATGATGAGGATCGCTTCAATTGGGCCTGATGGCCCGCGACCCTATTGCCGCGAACGTTGGCCTGACCGGGAAGTGAAACCGGCAGGCTCAATGTAGCCGAATTCACGCGTCGGGCATCCCCCAAATTGACATGATTTGGCCGGTTCGCGACGTCAGATCAGAGTCCGTTGGCGTACAGCGCCGCGCATCAAAGCGGGTGCGCAAAAGAAGCTGCAACGCTTTGAAAGAACGCTTTGAAAGAATGCATGCACCCTGTCGCTCAATCGTAACCAATTGAGAGCAAGGTGCATTGCTGCCTCAGCCCGGCGACATGCCGCGCAGGCGCTCCGAACGGCGGCGCAACAGCTCAACCACAGTCAGCAGGATGATAGAGATGATCACCAGGATGGTGGCGACGGCAAGAATGGTCGGGCTGATCTGCTCGCGCAGGCCGGTGAACATCTGCCAGGGCAGCGTCTTCTGGCCGGCGGAACCGACGAACAACACCACCACAACCTCATCGAACGAGGTGATGAAGGCGAACAGACCGCCCGAAATCACGCCCGGCAAAATCAACGGCATCTGGACCCTGAAAAATGTGGTGACGGGATCAGCCCCCATGTTGGCCGCGGCTCTGGTCAGCGACTTGTCAAAGCCAACCAGCGTGGCCGTCACCGTGATGATCACAAAGGGAATACCGAGCGCTGCATGGGCCAACACAACACCGATATAGGTGCCCTGCAGACCAATGCGGGAATAGAAGAAATACATGCCCGCAGCCGAGATGATCAGCGGTACAATCATCGGCGAAATCAGGATCGCCATGATGGCCCGCCGGAACGGCACATGCGACTGGGACAGGCCAATGGCGGCGAGTGTGCCCAGCGTAACCGAAATCAGTGTCGCGGCGGGTGCGATCTGCACCGAATTCACCATCGCCTGCTGCCAGTCGGGATTGGTAAAGAAGTCCCGGTAGTGCTTGAGCGAATACCCTTCAGGATCAAACGCCAGCATCGCCGGCGTGAAGGTGAAGAAGTCTTCAGCGTTGAAGCTTAGCGGCATCACGGTGATAATCGGCGCAATGAGAAAAAAGAAGATCGCGCCGCAGATGAACTTGAATGTGTTGTGCCACAGAACCTGTCCAGGCGTTGCATAGATGGGTGTTCCGGAACGGTAGCCTCCGGTCGAGAGCCAGTAGGAAAACCAGCTCAGCACGAAGCCAATCACCAGCCCACCAACAACGCCGCTTGTGCCGGCGAAGATCAGACCGGCAATTCCGAAAATGACGGATGCAGCGCCAATACCGGTGCGCTTGGAGGGCACAAAGCTGGTGAGCAGCCAGCCGAGCGCCACGCCGCAGACCGCACCGATGACAATTCCCAGCAACGACGACCCGTTTGCCGTGCCGACCAGAAAGCCGAAAAAGGCTCCGGCAACCGCCATCAACGGCAATACGAAACGGATGAGGTCGACTTCAGGCTTTGTTGAATTGCGCATTGGTCTACCCCAGGCTCACATTGTCGATGCCCACGATCCGATCATAGACCCAGTAGAGCAACAGCACGACCGCCAGCAGGATCGTCCCCAGCGCAGCCGCAAGGCCCCAGTTGAGCGATGACGATATGTGGTAGGCGATCCGGTTGGAAATAAAGGTACCCGTCGTGCCACCAACCAGTTCAGGTGTGATGTAGTAGCCGATGGCCAGAATGAACACGAGGATCGACCCGGCACCAATGCCCGGCACCGACTGGGGGAAATAGACCCGCCAGAATGCAGTCCAGTTGGTGGCGCCAAGGGATTTTGCTGCGCGCACATAGGTTTGCGGAATGGTCTTCATTACCGAATAGAGCGGCAGGATCATGAACGGCAGCAGGATGTGCGTCATCGCAACAATGGTGCCGAACTGGTTGTTGATCATCACCAGCCGGTCCGCGTCATTGACCATGCCCAGCCAGACCAGAATGTCGTTGATCACGCCCTGTTGCTGCAGCAAAACCTTCCACGCGGAAGTCCGCACCAGCAGCGACGTCCAGAATGGCAACAGCACCAGGATCAGCAACAGGTTCGACGTTCTCAGCGGCAATGTAGCGAGCAGGAAAGCGATAGGGTATCCCAACAGGATGCAGGACCCCATGATCACCATGCTCATGAACAGGGTTCGCCCGAACAACAGCATATAGATCTGCTGGTTTTCGGGCTGTTTCTCGATACCGGCCGGGGTCTGTTGCAGGTCAACAGAGGACAGAAAGTATCCGGCCGTGTAAGGCGATGAAAAGGCTTTGATCGTACCCCAGACTTCGGCGTCAGCCCAATCCTTGTCGATGTCGAGGAATTGTTGCTGGAGAGAAACCGTCTCAAATCCGTCTACCGCGGCATCGGCAGCTTTGAGCATATCTGCCCCTGAGCCGGAGTAGGCTGCGACAACCGATTCAGGCTGTTTGGCAAGATCGCGATACAGCATCGTGTAGACAAAATCTTCCGGCTGCTCTTCGGCCAGCACGTCGTTCTTGTTGGCGACGATGCGCGTCCAGGATCCCCAGGCGGATGCCGTCTCGGGCAATACCGCCGCAATCCCCGGTGATTCCATAAGCGCAACCCAGGCGGTGGGATCGCCCCACTTCGGATCGAGCGCCTCAAACTGCTTGGTGTATTCGTCGGTGTCCATACGGCCAATGCCGCGGCCGGTCTTGCGCAGCAGCGACGACATTCCGGTGGTTTCGTAGTTCAGGCGGGAACCGAGCCGCGTATGAGTCTTGAATTCTTCGGCTTCAGACAGATCCACATAAAAAGCCGCGAATATGTCTTCACTCGGTGCAGCGGCGTTGCCGTCCTGATAGTCCCATTCATTCAGGGCAATGACGGTCCGCGGAATGGTCTGCGATACAATGTCGTTCTCCACCGAACGAAACAGCATATCGGCAATCGGCGCAATAAAGCTGATCAGCACGAACAGAAGCAGGGGCGCAATCAGAGCCAGCGCGCGGAGCTTCTGACGCCGCAACGCAATTTGCAGGCTTTTCTTCAACGGCACGCCATCAGCGGACAGCATCGGCCCGTTTGAAGGGGTTGTCGTGGCATCGGTCATCCGGCCGGCTCCATCCTGCTATCGCATCACTTCAATTCGCTTTGGTGTGGGAGGGCCGGCAAGCCGCCCCTCCCGAAGTTCGAGCTCTTACTGAGCAAGCCATGCCTGGAATTTTGCATCCATGTCATCGCAATAATCGGCCCACCATGTGTAGTTGTACAGGAAGGTGTTTTTCGCGTTGTTCGGATCGGTCGGCATATGCGGAGCCATTTCGATTCCGAGATCGGCATGCTTGCCAACCAGCGGTGCCGAAGACTTGCGTGCCGGGCCATACGAAATGAACTTGGCCTGGTCTGCGAGACGCTGCGTGTCGGTGGCGAACTTCACAAAGTCCTTGACGCGAGCAAGACGGTCTGCGGGGAGACCAGCCGGGATGATCCAGCCATCAAGGTCAAACACCTGAGCGTCCCAGAGCATGGCAACAGGCTGCTTCTGCTCTTCGATCAGCGCGAACAGACGGCCATTGTAGGTCGAGCCCATCACGACTTCGCCATCGGCGAGCAACTGCGGGGTGTCAGCACCGGCAGACCACCAGACAACCTGGTCCTTGATGGTGTCGAGCTTCGCAAGTGCCTGAGCCTGGCCTTCTTCGGTTTCCAGCGCGTCGTAGACGTCAGCCTTGGCAACACCGTCGCAAAGCAGAGCCCATTCCATGTTGTTGATCGGACGCTTTTCCAGCGCGCGCTTGCCCGGATACTTTTCGAGGTCAAACACATCGCAGATGTTTGTCGGCGGAGTGTCGCCAACCATATCGGTGCGGTAGCCGAAGGTGGTCGAATACACGATCTGTGGAATAAAGCAGTCGCTGACGATCAGATCGCCGAAGTCTTCCGATGCCGGAGTTCCGTCATCACCTGGAGCCAGCAGCTCGTCAGCATCGAATTCCATTGCGAGGCCTTCGTCGCAAAGGCGGATGGCATCAGCAGCAACCACATCGACGAGGTCCCATGTGATGTTGCCGGCTTCATTCATGGCGCGCAGCTTTGCAACGGCTTCGGCCGAGCTTTCGTCCCAGATAACTTCAAGGCCAGGATGCGAAGCCTTGTAGGGATCCGAATAGGCGTTGATCTGGCTCTTTTGGTAGGCTCCACCCCAGCTGACGAGGGTCATGGAGTCGGCCATATCTTCGGCCTGGACGCCGGTGGTCGCCAGTGCGGCTCCACACATTAGAATTGCAAGTTTCAATTTCATGTCTGTTCTCCTTGTTAGGATACCCGGTTCTCAATCCCCCCACGGATCGGGTTGTCACTGGGGGTATGGTTCGAAGCTTAGGCGTCGAGTGCCCGACAGTCCTGCGGACGCCAACCAATTTCGATCATTTCACCCGGCTGAAGCCGGCGTTGATCGGGGGCATTGCGGGTTTTGACAATGAAGTCTTCCTTGCCCGCAACCCGAAGCCTAGTGCGATAGATGTCACCCATATAGATGAATTCAAGCACTTCAGCCTTCAATGTGTGCGCGTCTGGAAGCAGACGCTCACGATTGAACTCGACCCGTTCCGGACGAATGGAAACGAGTGTGCGTTCGCCAACATTGCTGACATTGACGGGGACCGTGTCGATGAGGTCACCATTGTCAAGTCGGACCACAGCAAGATCCTTGTTGATCTGTTCGACCTTGCCCATCAGCGTGTTGTTCTCGCCGATGAACTGGGCCACAAAGCTGTTCTTCGGCTGTTCATAAAGCTCGTCGGGCGGCGCCAGTTGCTGGATCCGGCCATCCTCAAAAACGGCGACCCTGTCAGACATGGTCAAAGCCTCGGTCTGGTCATGGGTCACATACACCACCGTGATGCCGAGATTGTCTGCGATGTGCTTGATCTCGAACTGCATATGCTCGCGCAATTGCTTGTCGAGCGCACCGAGCGGTTCATCCATCAGCACCAGTTCAGCTTCGAAGACCAAAGCGCGCGCCAAGGCGATGCGCTGCTGCTGTCCACCGGACAGTTGCGCCGGCCGTCGACCACCAAAAGCGCCCATCTGAACCATATCGAGCGCACGCTGGACCTTCTTCTCTCGTTCCGCCTTGCCCATTTTGCGGACCTCAAGGGGAAACGACAGATTCTCAGCCACGGTCATGTGCGGGAACAAGGCATAGTTCTGGAAAACCATGCCGATGCCGCGCTTGTGCGGAGGAATGTTGTTGATTTCTTTGCCGCCCAGCCTGATCGCGCCGTTGGTGGCGGTTTCAAAACCGGCCAGCATCATCAGGCACGTGGTCTTTCCGGATCCCGACGGCCCCAACATTGTCAGGAATTCGCCTTTGGCAATTGAAAGGTTGAGGTCTTTGACGACGAGGTTTTCCCCGTCATAACTCTTTTGCACACCGTCGAATACGACGAAATGGTCATCCGTGTTGGTTGAGACCAAAACACGCTCCCTACTGTTACTGCGGGCTGTTGCGCCCTTCCCCTGTGCACCAAGCCCCTACACTTTCCGCGTGGTGGCCAACTGCCTGATTATTTAGCACCCACTTGATAGGCACGCCTTATCGTTACAGATCATGGGGGAGGCTGTCCACCCGGTCCACACACTTGAATTGTTGAATTACTCAACATCAAGAAGTTTCAGAAAAAAAATTTCATCTTACATGCGACCACACAAAACAGCGCAAGTATCAGCAATAATTCAAAGTCTTTTCCCGGCACCTGAAGGACGATCCCGGATTTATCTCTTTTAAATCAGAATTGTTTACGTATTTTCGCGGAGCGAGTCTGGACGGGGAAATATAGAAAATTGGATCGTCCTGCAGGGCGCCCAAAAATGGGAGTGCCTACTCAAGCATTCAGCCTTCCCAGCTTGCAAAGCCGCAATTCCAATCATGCTTCAGGTGCCGAAAACCCATCCCGCCAAGCAGCTCACCTGGCGTGAGCGAGACCTGCACCGTTGATCTCACGCAACAATTTGCGCCTCATCGCGGATTCATAATCCTTGAAATCGGTAGCGACCATGACGAAAGCACCAGGGCCGCGAGCCACTTCAGAGCGATAATAGGCAACAGGGTCCGGATCAGCTCCCTCTATGACCAGCCCGTTGACGGTCACACCGGAGAAATTGAAATGCCTGTATGCCAGCGCCGGCTCGAAACCATCATTGTTGACCCCGTCGCCGGACACATCGACGACCGAGCGAACACAATCGAGCGGCGCATCGCGCAAACGGGTTGCAGCGTGACCCAATGCGTACCCAAGTGCTGTGGGGAATTCCTTGTAGGCGCGCTCATATGCCTCGATACGGTCTGCAAATGCAAAGATATCTTCATCAAAACTGAGCAGCGACCACGGCGCTATGTCGACCTGTTGGCGACGGCCACTCCATTCAAACGCGGTCACCTGAATGCCGCCGGCTGCCCTGATCGAACTGCGCACGGCGGGATCACGCAGGGCCGCCGCGAGGCCGCGGTTCTGCAGTGCAAACTCCTCGTCATCGACACTGGAAGACACATCCAGCGCCAACACCAGGGAAAGCCCACAAAGAGGCTGCGAGCGCGCCTGGGGTGCCATAAAGAAAATCAGAGCGGGAAAAACACCGATGAAGACGGCTGGAAGTTTGAAAAACAGGATGTTCTGACCTTCCATGCTTGGAGCATTGGACCCGCACCTGTGCCGCAGACGCGGCTTACATGATCATGCAGCAAGCCAGCGAAAAAACCAAACCTGGCCGAAACCGGCGTCTGCGGTCACGCCTGCTGCAAACGACAACGCCATAGACAAAACACTGGCGACCATGGTGACAGAGACGGCCTATTCGGCCGGTTCGGCCACGCCACCATCACGGCCCTTGCCAAGCCCTACACGGGCCTTCACCCGCTCCCACCAGGCAGTGATCTTGCTGTCTTTGGAACGCGTGACGATCATCAGCAACGATGGCGTCACCACCAGAGTAAGCACGGTCGAGAAGGCAAGACCGAAAACGATGGCGCTCGACAAAGAAATCCACCACTGCGTCGAGGGAGCACCATAGGTGGTTTCATGCGCCATCAGTTCGAGGTTGAACCCGAAGGCGATCGGCAGCACGCCGAGAATGGCGGTAACGGCCGTCAGCACCACAGGACGCGCGCGCTCGCGGCAGGTTTCAAGAATGGCTTCGAGCTTGTCGAGCCCGTTCTCACGGCGCAGGTGGTCAAAAGTGTCGATCAGCACGATGTTGTTGTTGACCACCACGCCGGCAAGCGCGATCACGCCAATCCCGGTCATGACGATGCCGAAAGGTTGCCCCATGATCATGAGGCCCAACAGCACACCGATGGTCGACATCACCACGGCGGACAGCACCAGCCCGACCGAGAGGAAGCGATTGAACTGCGCCAACAGCACCACGAAGATCAAGAAGATCGCCGCGCCGAACGCTTTCATAAGGAACGCACCGGCAGCTTTTTGCTCTTCGTCTTCGCCGGCAAGTTTCCAACGGATGCCTGCCGCCTCCAGATTGGCCTCTTCCAGTTCTGCAACAACGCCCTGACGAAGCGGATCGGCCTGAATGCCCTCACTGATACCGGCCTCCACCGTAATCGTGCGCACACCATTGATACGATTCAGCGTGCCCACACTCGGGGCCGGTTCGCGGCTCACGAAGTTGGCAATCGGCACCGAACCCTCTGCGGTTTCGATCCTGAGTTCATCCAGCGTCGACAGTGTGCGCCGGTCCTCAGGCAAACGCAGGCGGATATCCACCGCATCATCAACGCCAGCCGGCCGGTAATCGGTAAGCTTCAGGCCCGAAGTGACCAATTGCACAACGGTGCCCACCGAGGACGGGCTGATGCCATAGCGCGCGGCCTCGGAGCGGTCGACCTTGATTTCCCAATCAATACCCGGCGGCGGCAAACCATCGGAAATGTCGATCACACCGGGGATCTGCTCAAGCTGTGCAGCCACCTTGCGTGCCACATCGCTCAACGCATCCGGATCGTTCGCGGAAGAAAGCTGGATTTGTATGGCCTTGCCGGTAGGCGGCCCGCCTTCGGGGACTTTGACCTCGATATCGACGCCCGGAAAGCCTGTCAGTTCACGGCGGAAATCCTCAAGAATATGCCCCGCCGGCTTGCGCTCACGCCAATCAACGAACTCATACTGGATCACGCCGACCACATCCGCAGCAACATCATTTCCGCCACCGCCAACATTGCCGACGCGGGTGTAAACACTGGTCAAACCAGGCCAACCCAGGATCCTCTGCTCAACCATGCGCACCGCACTGTCCTTCTCGTCGAGCGACAGATTTCCGCGTGCATGGACGTAAAGAAGGCCGTAGTCCGGCTCGACGTCGGGGAAGAACTCGACACCCGATCCGTATTTACCATAAGCCACCGGAACCGCGATCAAGGTCGCAAGAGTGAAGGCCACGACGATGAACGGGTGACGCACGGCCCGCGCGACAAAACGCATGTAAAGCCCGTCACGCTTTGGCCCGTCTTCCACCATCGGCTTGGCAAACATCGCCCCCAAGGTCGGTGTGAACACCAGCGCATAGAACAGAGATGCGGAAAGCGTCGCGATCAGCGTGATTGGCATGTACTTCATGAATTCGCCGACGGTACCAGGCCAGAACAGCAATGGCGAGAAAGCAGCAACCCGGGTCAACGTCGCCGCGACCACCGGACCGGCCATCCGCTTGGCGGCAAGCGAAAACGCCTCCTTGCGATCCATGCCCTCGGTCATTCGCCGCTCTGCAAACTCGGTGACGATGATTGCGTCGTCAACCAGCATGCCAACCGCAAGAATGAGGCTGAACAGAACCACGATGTTGACGGTGAGACCCGCAAGCGACAGCCCCAACATGCCCATCAGGAATGAGGCAGGAATCGCAAAACCGATCAGCAAAGAAGCACGCCCTGACAGAGCATAAAGAATCACGATGAACACCAGGATCACCGCGGTCAGGACCGAGTTCTGAAGGTCGCTGAGCAATTGCCGGATGGAGGTCGACTTGTCCTGGCTGAAGCCGATTTCCGCGCCCTCGGGAAGCATCGCCTGGAAGTCTTCCGCAACCAGCTTCACCGCATCGACTGTTTCGATCAGATTAGCGCCGGTTCGCTTGGAAACCTCGATGGCAATTGCCGGCTTGCCATCAAGACGGGTAATTGTCTCCGCGTCCTTGAAGGTCGACCGGATGGTTGCCAGATCACGCGCACGAACCACGGCATTGGGCCCGGCGATGATCGGCAGATTGGCAACATCCTCAACCGTCTCGATCAACAGCGGCACCTTGACGGCATAGCGGCCTTCCGACCCTTCAAGCGCTCCGGCCGCAACGAGGGAATTGGAGGCATTGACGGCAGCGATCATCTGATCGAGCTGCATTCCGTAGGATGAAAGCTTGACCGGATCGATGATCACTTCAACCAGATCATCCCGCGCACCCTGCAACGAGGCATCAAGCACGCCAGTGACTTCCTCGATACGGTCACGCAGCTCGCGCGCAGCCTTGGTCAACGCCCGCTCGGGCACATTGCCGGAAAGCGTGACCACCAGCACCGGGAATTCGGACAGGTTGACTTCGTTGACCGTCGGCTCGTCGGCCCCTTGCGGCAGGTCCGGTTTGGCGTCGGAGACCTTGTTGCGGACATCGTCCAGCGCCTTGGCGAGATCGGCGCCTGCCATGAACTCGATCACCACATTGCCGCCGCCCTGATAGGCCGCCGAGCGCATCTCCTTGATGCCGGTGATGTTCTTGAGCTTGGTTTCCATCGGCCGCAGCAAGAGCCGCTCCGAATCTTCCGGAGAAATACCCGAATAGCTCAGGCTGACATAGATGATCGGGATCTTGATGTCCGGCTCGGCTTCCTTGGGAATCGAGATATAGGACATGGTCCCCGCAACAATCAGGAACATCAGAACGGCAAGCGTCAGCCGCGCGTTCCGGATGGCGAGGTCAACGATATTCATTGCGAAAGACCAGCGGCAAGCGCGTCAGACCCCAGCAACGCATCGGCGCCCACCGGCACCGCCGCGACTGTCTCACCATCGCTGACAAGATCCTGCCCGGCAACAATGATCTTTGCATTCAGCGGCACGCCGCTCAGCACCAGGCCATCGGGAGAATCGTCAATCAGATCGATCGGCACAAAGCCGACCGTATTGTCCGCGTTCAGGATCCGCAGCCCGAGATCGCCTGCGGCGTCGAGCGTGACCACCGAACGTGGAAGCTTGACCGCGGTAACAGCCTTCGACTTGATCATGATCTCGGCGGTCATGCCGGAGGGCGTCCGGTTTTCCGGATTGGGGATGGCGATTTCGATCGGGAAGGTGCGGGTTCCCGATGTGGCTTCAAGACTGATGTGACGGACCTTGCCTGTGACAACAGCACCGCTGATCAACCGGACATCGGCCTCGCTGCCAACCTGGACATGAACGATGTCGCGCTCGCTGACCTCACCAAGCGCAAGCACCGGATCAAGCTGCAACAGAACGGCAACCGCCTCACCGGATGGCATCCAGGCGCCCTCTTCGACCAGCACCTGGTCGATCACTCCCGAAAACGGCGCTACAACGGTAAGCCGGTCGACATCGGCCTCCGCAGTCTCGAGCTGCGAACGGGCTGATGCCAGCGCTGATCTCGCATTGTCGGCCTGGGTCGACGGCAAGATACCACTTGCCACCAGCCGCTCGGCATTTTCCATTTCTTTCTTGCGTTGTTCGAGCAACGCACGCCCGGTCTCCACCATGGCGCCACGCTCATCACCTTCAAGCACCAGAATCACGTCGCCAGCGTTGACCCGGTCCCCCTTCTCAACCCGCAATTCACCAAGAATACCGGCACTGCGCGTGGCCAGTGTCGAGCGTTTGTCGGGAGCCGTCACACCCGAAACCCGGATGATGCGGTTGTGCTCGATAAAGTCAGGCGTCAACACGCCCACCGTTCGCAGCGTCGTGGGCTCCTGGGCCTCAACTGCAGGGCTCTCGGCGGCCGTCTCACCGGTATCTTTTGCAGCACTCCCGATGGACGAGAATTCACCGGTCAGCACCCAGGTTGCCGATACGGCGAGAACCACAAATGCTGCTATGGTGTGAAACCTTGGCCTGGCCATTCTTAAACCTGCTCTCTGGATAACGCGCCCGGTGTCCGAAGACCGCCAACACCGCAGCATAAAAACGAACAGCGACCGATGGAAGCCGTGTCGAGGAACTTAAAGACGCTTATATAGTGGCAAGATTAGGTAAGAAAAAGACCAACGATGAACATTTGATCGGCACGGAACCGTTCAAATTCGCCGGTGGCTTGACTGCAACATACACAGGTTTTCCTGTGAGGACGATTCTCCCAGCAAGCCCTTATGGCAGGCGAGTGGTTTCAATCAGCTCTACGTCATAGTCCCGGCAAATATTGCGTATCGCATCATCGGGACAGCGATCGGTCACGAAGGTATCGACCTGCTCGAGATGGCCGATGCGAACCGGTGCCGTGCGTTCGAACTTGGTCGAATCGGCGACCAGAACCACCTGCCTGGCATTGGCGATGATCGCCTGGGCGACCTTCACTTCGCGGAAATCATAATCGAGCAGAGCCCCGTCGCCGTCGATCGCCGAGGCGCCGATCACAGCGTAGTCCACTTTGAACTGGCGGATGAAATCCACCGCCGCTTCTCCCACAATGCCGCCATCCGATGACCGCACCACACCTCCGGCGATCACCACCTCGAATTGCCCGAAAGGCCGCATCCGGTTGGCGACATTAATATTGTTGGTGATGATCATCAATTGCCCATGCTTCAGCAGGGCCTGGCTCACAGCCTCGGTCGTGGTGCCGATATTGATAAATAGCGACGCATTGTCGGGGATAAGTGCTGCAGCCGCGGTGCCGATCGCCTGTTTTTCATCCGCCGCGATCTGGCCGCGCTGCTCGTACTCCATGTTTTGCGTGCCCGATGGCACAACGGCACCGCCATGGATCCGGGTCAGCAACTGGCGCTCGCACAGATCATTGAGATCCTTGCGGATCGTTTGCGGCGTGACCTCAAAGCGGTTCGCAAGATCCTCCACCAGCACACGGCCCTCGAGCTTGGCAAGGTCGATGATTTCGGAGTGACGGGGTGTAAGGTACATCAAGAAAAGCAGGCCAGATAATGGTTCGGTTTCGGCAACACATTAAAGCGAAGCGATCAGTCTGCACAAGCGGTTGGCACTGCTGAATCCCCAGCCAAGGGACCGTGGGTGACGTTCGGCACTCAGAATCGGTCGGGCCGGACCACGGACACATCGGAAATCGTGATCACGCCCATCTGCGGGCTCACGACGTCAAATATATCGGTGAGCACATGATCGAGCTCTTCAGCGTCCAGCACCACCAGGACCTTCACCATCTGACCGGCGTCCCCGATCATGCCCTCGCGGTCCCACTCACCTTCCGATCCTGAGCCCGACAATGCCGGAAAAACGGTAAATCCCGTAACCCCGTTGGCGGCCAGATGTCGCTGCACGCGCTTGAGGATCGGCCTCTCGCAGATGATCTGGATCTGTTTCTTGGCAAAAGTATGCATGACCATGCTCCGATTCTACGCCGCCATTTGCGCAATCGCAATATAGGCCGGGATCCCGATTGTAAGGTTCATCGGAAATGTAATACCCAAAGAAAGTGTCAGATAGATCGCGGGTCGTGCTTCGGGCAACGCAAGCCGGAGCGCGGCGGGAACCGCGATGTAAGAAGCGGAGGCGCCAAGCACCATCAGCAACGCCACACCGCCGGTGGAAAGCCCGATCACCAGCCCCGCGGCAAGCGCGAACACCGCGCCGACATAGGGCATCACCAGTCCGAAAGCGACCAGGCCGGGGCTCATGTGCTTCCAGCCGGAGCGAATGCCACGGCCCGCGACAGCGCCCATATCAAGCAGGAACAGGCACAGCACACCCTTGAAAGGATCGACGATGAAGGGGCCGATGTCTGCCAATCCCTTCGGACCCGCAAGATATCCGATCACGAACGACCCGATCAGCACGACAACCGAGGAATTGAGCATCACCTCCGACATCAAGCCTTCTTCCTTGGCGTGAGCCTTTGCAGAATCCTTCGCCGGTTGGCGTCCGGCGTGGGCCAGAAACAACGCCATCAGGATCGCCGGCGTTTCCATCACCGCCGCCACCGCGACCAGATATCCCTCGAAGCTCAGTCCCACAAGGCGCAGCGCCTCGCTGCCGGCAACGAATGTAACGATGGAAATCGAGCCGTAATGCGCCGCCACCGCCGCGCGATCAACCTGGTCAAGCCGCGCCATGACAGTCAACAAAGCAAAAGCCACAAGTGGGATCAGCGCCGAAAGCATAGCACCAGCAATCAGAGCCAGCGCGATGTCGATGCCGAGCCCGTGCTCGGCCACCGCGACGCCGCCCTTGAAGCCGATTGCCAGCATCAGATAGATCGACAATGTCTTCGCCACCGCTTCGGGCAACGTCAAATGTGATCCTGCAATGGTGCCAAGGAAGCCCAGGGCAAAAAACAGCACGGCCGGTGAAAGAAGGTTTGCGGTCGCGAGCGCCAGAATGTCCTGCATCAGATTGTCAGTCCCTTTTTCGCGTCGCGGTCGATTTAGCCGCATTGTGCGCCCTGCACCAGAGGCCCGGCCCGGTTTCACACAGCAACTCCGGTCGATCCTTGGCTTTGGTGCCGATCTCAGCTTCCCATGGTTCGCCGCCTGAGAATATCGGCGAAAAATCCCGCAGCATCGTTCTGCCTGTCGGCTTCCCGCGAGATCAACCCCACCGCACCCAGCGTCGAGCCGGTGTCGATCGGAAGCTCGACGAACTCTCCCGAGACAATTTCCGCCGCCACGACGCCACGTGAAATGATCCAGATCGCATCGCCTGAACGCACGAACGCCCGGCCGAAACTATCCGAGACAGTCTCAACAGCTTGAACCGGCCGCGCCATGCCCTGCTCCAGCATCACCCGCTCGACATAGGGATGGATGATCGAGCCTTCAGGCGGCACCAGCACCGGATAGCGGCTCAGGATATCGGCGCCCACCTGCCGTTGCCCGGCAAGCGGATGAGTGCGGGAGACAACAAAGATCACACGGTCCCGGTAGAGCGGTTCGAAGCGCAGGCTCTCCATCATTTCCGGTGCCGGCATCCGGCCCATCACCAGATCGAGATCCCCTTTGCGCAGCTGATCAAGCAGCACCCGGTTTTCTCCGGTGACGACACGCAGGGGACTTTTCAATCCGGACGCCAGAAAATCCGCCACCGCTCCGGGCATCACGGTGGCCGAAACCGTCGGCAACGCACCGATCCGAACCGGCGGGCCTGACGACGTGGCGATATTGGCAAGCGCTGAAATTCCGCCGCGCACCGCCGCCAGCCCTGACCCCGCATGGGACAGAAACACCTCGCCCTTGTGTGACAGCTTGATGCCCCGGCCATCGCGTTCCACCAGCGCGGCACCAACAATCTCTTCGAGCTCGCGGATGGTCCGGGTCACCGCCGGCTGGGTCAGCGACAGGGTGATTGCCGCACGGCCCACACTCTTTTGCCGGGCCACTTCAACAAAGGCTTCGAGATGGCGGATCTTGATGCGTCGGGAAATATCCATACCAGTTCCGGGATGATTAATAGGCTCAAAAATCATTATTCATTTCCATTCCAATATGTAAATCTCTTTCCTAAATCGGAACCGGTCCGGAGGAGCAGATGACCGCTACCGCATTCAAGACAGTTGCAGGCACTGCGTCATCACCGGTGCTGCCTTATCCCCGAGCGGGTGCCAGCCAAACGGGGTGTTGCACCCGGGGCCCAAACCAAACCATTCTCGTCGACAACTAGGATCAAGCCATGGCCCATTTCCTGCCGCTGCCCGATGCGGTGGCGCAAAACCTCAAATCAGGCGATACCGTCGCCTTCGAAGGGTTTACCCATCTCATTCCGCACGCCAGCGCCCATGAGGCGATCCGCCAGGACGTCCGGGACCTGACGCTGGTGCGCATGACACCGGACGTCATATATGACCAGCTCATCGGCATGGGCATGGTGCGTAAGTTGATTTTCTCCTATGCTGGCAATCCCGGCGTCGGGCTTCTGCGCCGCTTGCGCGATGCGGTGGAGAACGGCTGGCCGCACAGGATCGAGATCGAGGAACACTCCCACGCCGCCATGGCAAATGCCTATGAAGCAGGCGCCGCGGGACTGCCCTTTGCCACCTTCCGGGGCTACAAGGGCGCCGAACTCGCCCGCGTCAACGCAAACATCCGATCGGTCACCTGCCCCTTTACCGGCGAGGAACTGGCAGCGGTACCCGCAATCCGGCCCGATGTCACCTTCATCCATGCCCAGAAAGCCGACCGCAAGGGCAATGTCCTGATCGAAGGCATTGTCGGCGTGCAGAAGGAAGCGGTGCTGGCCGCCAAGCGCGCTGTCGTGACGGTGGAAGAGGTTGTCGATGATCTGGCGGCCCATCCCAATGCCTGCGTTCTGCCGGGCTGGACTGTCAGCGCCATCTCCGTGGTGCCGGGCGGCGCCCATCCCTCCTACGCCCATGGCTACTACCCGCGCGACAATGCAAGCTACATCGCCTGGGACAAGATCGCCGCTGACCGGGGGGAATTCCTGGCCTGGATGAAACACAACGTGCTCGACGCCTCGCCTGAGGATTTCGCAGAGCGCACCAAAGATTTGAGGAGCGCGGCATGAGCGAGCTTGATTTCACCCCGGACGAAATGATGACCATCGCAGCCGCCCGGGCGCTCAAGAACACCGATGTCTGCTTTGTCGGCATCGGTGCGCCCTCGGCCGCCTGCAACATCGCCCGCCTCACCCACGCGCCCGATGTCACGCTGATCTATGAGAGCGGCACCATCGGCACGGCTCCCACGGTGCTGCCGCTATCGATCGGCGATGGCGAACTGTGCGAAACGGCAGTCACAACGGTCTCGGTGCCCGAGATGTTCCGCTACTGGCTGCAGGGAGGACGGGTCACGGTCGGTTTCCTCGGTGCAGCTCAGATTGACCGCTTCGGCAACATCAACACCACCGTGATCGGCGATTACGATGCTCCCAAGACCCGTCTCCCCGGTGGCGGCGGCGCACCTGAAATCGCCTCGTCCTGCGGCGAGATCTTCATCACGCTCAAGCAGTCCAAGCGCGCCATGGTCGAAAAGATCGACTTCTTCACCAGCTTCGGCCATGGCGAGGGCGGCGATCACCGCGCCCGTCTTGGCATCACCACCAAGGGCCCGACACTGATGGTCACCGATCTTGCGGTGTGGAAAGCCGACCCGGAAACATCTGAATTCACCGTCGTCTCGTTGCATCCCGGTGTCAGCCGGGACATGGTCCAGGACACCTGCGGCTGGACGGTCCGCTTCGCTGACGAACTGTCCGAGACCCCGCACCCCACTGAGATCGAACTGAGCACATTGCGCGATCTCAGAGCCCGCACAAAGGCCGCCCATTCCAGTGGCGCCAAGACCGGAGAAGCCGCCTGATGGCCGATGCATTTATCTGCGATTTCATTCGCACCCCGATTGGCCGTTTTGGCGGAGCGCTGTCCACGGTCCGCGCCGACGATCTGGGCGCAATCCCGCTGCGCGCATTGACCGAACGCAACGCTGGCGTCGACTGGGAAGCCGTCGACGAAGTGATCTACGGCTGCGCCAACCAGGCCGGAGAGGACAACCGCAATGTCGCCCGCATGTCGACGCTTCTGGCCGGGCTTCCGGTCACAGTCCCCGGCACCACCATGAACCGGCTTTGCGGTTCGGGCATGGACGCGGTTCTCGCGGCCTCGCGGATGATCCGTGCGGGAGAGGCTGACCTGGTGATCGCCGGCGGCGTGGAAAGCATGTCCCGCGCACCCTTCGTCATGCCCAAGGCCGACACCGCATTCTCCCGCAACGCCGAGATCTACGACACCACCATTGGCTGGCGCTTCGTCAACAAGTTGCTCAAGACGCAATACGGTGTAGATTCCATGCCCGAAACCGGCGAGAACGTGGCCGAGGACTTTGCCGTCAGCCGCGCGGATCAGGATGCCTTTGCGCTCGCAAGCCAGACCCGGGCGGGCATCGCGCAGGAATCCGGCCGGTTCGCCAGGGAAATCGTGGCCGTCGAAATCCCCCGCCGCAAGGGCGATCCCGTGGTCGTCGACACCGATGAACACCCGCGGCCCGGCACAACGCCCGAGCAGCTTGCCAAGCTGCCAACCCCGTTCCGCCAGGGTGGCAGCGTGACCGCCGGCAACGCGTCAGGCGTCAATGATGGCGCCGCAGCGCTGATCATTGCCAGCGAGAAAGCCGCCAAGGCCCACGGTCTGACCCCGATCGCCCGGATCATGGGCGGCGCGACCGCCGGTGTCGAACCACGCATCATGGGCATCGGACCGGCGCCCGCGACAAAGAAACTGTGCCAGCGCCTTGGTCTCCAGCCCTCCGATTTCGGCGTCATCGAGCTCAATGAAGCCTTTGCCAGCCAGGGCATCGCGGTGTTGCGCGAACTCGGTCTCGACCCGTCCGCCGGGCACATCAATCCCAATGGCGGCGCCATCGCGCTTGGCCATCCGCTCGGCATGTCCGGCGCGCGGATCACCGGCACAGCGGCGCTGGAACTTGGCATCCGCAACGAAAAGCTGGCGCTCGCCACCATGTGTGTCGGCGTCGGCCAGGGCATCGCCATCGCCCTTGAGCGGGTTTGAGATGACAACGGACGGAGAGGGTTGGATCAAGTCGCTGACCGGTGATGCGGAGATCGCAGCTTTGTTTTGCGATCAGGCACAACTCGCCAGCTTCGCCCGTTTCGAAAGCGCCCTGCTGTTAGGCCTCGCAAAAGCCGGCCGCATCGACAAGCAGGATGCGGCCGCACTGATTGCCCAGATCAAGACCTTCGCGCCAGCCACCGGGCGGATCGCCGAAGCCGCGGTCAGCGACGGGGTTCCTGTGCCCGAATATGTCAGGCAACTGCGCAACCATGTGTCAGGCCCGGGCGCTGAAAAGCTGCATTTCGGCGCCACCAGCCAGGATCTGGTCGACACCGCAACCATCGAGACACTGGCAAAGACCATCTCCATCCTGTCCAAACGGCTTGATCAGCTGATCACTGCACTCGAAGCAATGACCGCACGCGACGGCAACAATGCGCTCAAGGCCATCACCCGGATGCAGGAGGCGCTGAACATCCGTGCATCATCCCGGCTCGCTGGCTGGAGGCTTCCACTCGAAGCTCTGCGTGACCGGCTGCCCGCAGTTCGCGAGCAAGTCATGGTGCTGCAGTTCGGCGGCGCGGTGGGGGACCTCCAGACCCTGAGTGACGATGCAGACACGGTCGCAAAGGCCATCGCCAGCGATCTGGGGCTGCGCTGGCCCGGTCACAGCTGGCAAACCTCGCGCGCACCGCTGATCGCAGCCGCAAGCTGGATGACGGAACTCTCCGGCGCGCTCGGCAAGATCGGTCAGGATGCGGCGATCATGGCACTGCGCGGTAAAAGCGACCTTGAGCTCTCCGGCGGCGGCACGTCTTCGGCCATGCCACACAAGCAAAACCCGGTCGCAGCCGAGCGGCTGGTGGCATTTGCACGCTTCAACGCGTCACAAATGGGCGCCATGCACCAGGCCCAGCTTCACGAGATGGAGCGTTCGGGGGCAGCCATGACGCTCGAATGGATGATCCTGCCGCAGATCTGTGAAACGGCAGGCGCAGGCCTGACAGCCGCCATTGCTCTTATGCAATCCATCAACCGCATCGGCACACGTTCCTAGAAGCCCTATGTCCTTGCCGGCTCCCGCTTGCCCGCAAGATCGAAGGCCGCGCTCCCACCGGCACAATTCGCATTGTCCAGGCGCGGCAAGATGCGTTATCGCATATCCCTGTCTTCGGCCCGCCACACTGATGCCCGTTTCGCACGATTTGTTCAGATTGCATTCACCATGAATCAGCGATGCTGGGTGCACAATCACAGTATCAGACGCAGGGCTCAGCCATGTTGACCAGTACCAGATTCCGTTTTGCAGCAGCCGCCTTGGCAATTGCCGTATCAGCTCCGCTTGCGGCCAATGCCGGACCCTATGATCGCGGCGGAATGGTGCTTGTCACCACCGATGGACGATTGATGCGCGACATGCCCGAGTACGGCTCGGTGCGCGTTGTCATCGACACGCAAGGCCGGCGGCTGCTGATTGACCGCTCGAACACCGTCATTGGCTTCGAGATCCCCGCCTGGCAGTACCGTCAGCAAAGCGGCGGCCCGGAAATTGATCGTGATCGCGGCTGGAGCCAGGATCGTGATTATGATGGAGGGCTCGGACGTGAGACCTTCCCTGCCGCTCCGCCTCCGCCCCGCGACCGTTTCGCGACCGCCGAACCCCGCACAGATTTTGAGCCCCGCGCAAGCATCGAGCGGCGCGACCTCAATCCCTCAACCGGAACCGTGCCCGAGCGGGGCAATGCGCCACGCATCATTGAGGCTCCCGATCTCGAAACACGGCCCGACAATCAGGGCACTGCGGGCGAACCATCAAAGCCATTTGCCGCACCCAGACTTGGCAAGGCGGAAGTCGCCGCTTTGCAGGTCTATCTCGACCGCAACGGCTTTTCGCCGGGCGTCATCGATGGCCGCATGGGGTCCAATGTTCAAAAAGCACTTGCCGCATGGCGCGAGGCAACAGGCGAACGGATAGACCCAACGGACACCGATCTGATCCTGAGCCGGCTTGCAGCCGATGGCGGCTTGGCGTTCACCACCTACACGATTACGGCCGAAGATGCCGCCGGCCCCTTCATCGCCTCGGTTCCCGCTGATTATGCCGAAAAGGCCAAGCTCGAACGGCTCGCCTTCACCTCGACGCAAGAGATGCTGGCCGAGCGCTTTCACATGGACGAACGCTATCTCAAGGAACTCAATCCCGGGGTGGATTTCAGCCGCCCCGGCGTTCAGATCAAGGTTGTGAGCACCGGCGAGAAAAAGTCCGGGATTGTCACCCGGATCATCGCCGACAAGGCCCGGAAGCAGCTCCGCGCCTATGATGCGGCAGGCCAGCTTGTCGCCGCCTACCCGGCCACCATCGGCTCCTCCTCCACACCCTCGCCAACCGGCGAAGTGACCATCGAGCGCATCGCCCGCAATCCCGGCTACACCTACAATCCCAAGATCAATTTCAAGCAGGGCGACAATGACCGGATTCTCGAGGTCCCGCCCGGGCCGAACGGCCCTGTCGGTTCCGTCTGGATCGCGTTGTCCAAACCCACCTACGGCATTCACGGCACACCCGAGCCCTCAAAGATCGGCAAGACCAGCTCCAATGGCTGTGTTCGCCTGACCAACTGGGACGCAGAGGAACTGGCGGGCATGGTCGCCCCGGGCGTGAGCGTCAGCTTCGTCGAATAGACAGACATCGGTGCTGAGCCGCATCAGGCCATGTCAGCGGTGCTGGTCGACAAGAACCGGATTGCCATCGGGATCATGGATCAGAAAGCTGCCCGGACCGGTGCTTGCCTCATCGGCTTCGGCCTCGAAGGCAACGCCCTCCGACTTGAGCTGCTTCTGCAGCTCGCGCACATCGGTGAAGCTTTCGAGCGGCTCTGCCGTTTCCTTCCAGCCCGGATTGAAGGTCAGGATGTTCTTCTCGAACATGCCTTCAAACAGCCCGATCACACAGCCGCCATTTTGAAGCATGAGCCAGTTCTGGCTTTCGTCGCCGCCAAACACCTTGAAGCCGAGCTTTAGGTAAAACGCCTTTGACGCGGCGAGGTTTTTCACCGCAAGACTCATGGAAAATGCACCAAGCTCCATCGCTTCGTTCCTCCCTGAGATCAGCATACTCGACGATCCTGCAAGCGCAAACAGGGTGCGAAGATGGCGATGGGAGGGGCCTGCCGGGAACAAGCAATTCACTTACCAGCGCGCCACGGAGAGCCTATGCCTGAACCGGGTCCATCCATGACCTGATTAATCCTGCCACCACATCCGGTTTCTGGTGGCAGATCCAGTGATCCGCACCGCTCACATGATGAACCGTCAGGTCTGAAGCAACCTCATCCAGCCCTTCGATACAGCTTGGGAGCAAAGCGGTGTCATCATCACCCCAGATCAGGAAATGCGGGCAACGAACCTGCAATCTGCCTATTGGCAGTGAGGGGAGATCCGTCAGCGGCTCGCCGGGCTTGGCGACCTGCAGGGGCGAGGCCCGGTACCAATTGATCATCGCCTTCAGCCGTCCGGGCCGCGACCACTCCGCCTTGTAGAGCTTCAGCCGGTCCGGCGTCAGCCAGCTCAAATCCATCCGCGCCGAAAACAGTTTCATCAGCCCCGAGAAGTCATCTGCGGACAGCTTGTCCTCAGACCCTTCGGCGCGCAGATACAGAATATATTGCGAGGCAATGGTTTGCGCGCCTCCGGCAGCGAGTTCCCGTTGGAACGGAACCGGGTGAACGCCATTTATGATGATGAGCTTCGACACCAGTTCCGGACGGAACATTGCCAGCCCGTAGGCCACCGCCGCGCCCCAGTCATGCCCGACAACCGTGACCGGACCTCCCAGAATGCCGATCAGTGCGGCCATGTCCCCGACCAGATCCCGCAAGCCATAGGCTTCGACGTGAGCCGGCGCCCAGCTTTGGCCAAACCCGCGCTGATCGGGCGCGACACAATGGTAGGAATCCGCCAGCCGCTCCGCCACCTCGCTCCAGGCACCCCCATATTCGGGAAACCCATGCAGAAACAGCAAGACCGGCGCACCCGGCGCGCCCCATTCGACATAGTGAAACGGGTTGCCGTTCAATTCGACAAAGCGGTGTCTGCAATATTGCATCACGTCTCCTGAGCATTGTTGCAGCCAGAACCGGTTCCGAGCAAAACCTGGCGGAATGCAAAGTCGGATTCGACCATCCGGTGCAAAACCGCGGTTTTCACCTAAAGTATCGAACCCGACAGCGCTTTCTTGCGAAACGCTGACGGCGTCTCGCCATAATGTCCGCGAAAGGTCCGGCTTATGTGTGTCACACTGGAAAAACCGCTGGCAAAGCCGAGCTGGGTGATGCTGACACTTGCCAGGGCCGGCTCGGCCAAGGCGTGCCGCAGAGCCTCAAGCCGGCGGCGAACAATCCGGTTGCTCCCGGTTTCCGCAGCGCCCTCGAGAACCTGATGCAGATAGCGGAGCGAAATGCCAGCACTCTCCGCCACCCGGCTCAGATCAAGACCTGGATCAGCAAACCTCGTATCGATGATCCGGTTGATACGCTGGACAAGCAGAGCTCGCGGCGCCACGGCGACCGGGTGCAACCTACCTTCAACCGCATGCGTGAGATCCATCAACATGGCGGACCCGAGCCGGACCTGATCCCGCGCATCGAAATCTGCGAACACCGGCCCCAGACCGCTGGCCCGTTCGTGCAGCAATGCGCCGAACCCGCGGGAACTGTCGAGAACACCGACCGGCAATTCCGAAAGGCCTGTTTCGCGTTTGAGCATGTCGCGGGACACCAGAAGCGTACATTTTTCCAGAGGCTCCAGAACCTCAAACGAGATCGGCCGGCTTGCATCCCATATGAAGGTTGAACCGGCCGACAACTCAACAACTTCGCCGCCCTGCTCGACCCGTTCACGCCCCTTGCGCACCATCAGGACGCCAAAGCAGCCATCATCTCCGCTGCGTATGTCCCGCATGTCACGCGAACCGTGGCACGGATCGCAAACACAATCGATAATGCTCAACCCAGCCACTTCCAGGCTTCGAAGGGATGCGGAGAAATCTGCCGATTTTGGCCGCCCGAGGCTCCATGGCAAATGCGTGTCGTTGAGCGCATGTCTCCATGCCTCATACCGGTCGCCTGGCTGAAACTGCGCTGTTGCCCATTCCATGGTGGTCCCCCAAATAACGGCGCTACGACGAATGTCAGCTGCTCCTCCAGCCGCCAACTCTCCATGCCACTGCACAAAATGATGTCGATTAGCGCACGTCCGGTCAAGCAGAAGGAAATCCGGCGCGATAACCAGGACGGGTTTTGCATGCACGGGAGGAAATCAAATGAAACACGACATCTCATTTCATACAGAAGACGGAACCAAACTGGCCGGCTGGTTCTTTGCCGCCGGAAGTTCTCCGGCTCCAACCATCGTCATGTGCCATGGCTTCTCCGCGACCAAGGAGATGCACTTGGAAGGCTTTGCCAAGACATTCCACGCCGCAGGAATGAACGTTCTGGTCTATGACAATCGCAATCTGGGTGACAGTGCCGGCACCCCCAGGGGCGAAATCGACCCGATCCAGCAGATCCGCGATTTCCGCGATGCGATCACCTATGTGCAGGGCCGGGATGATGTGGATGCCGACAAGATCGGCATCTGGGGATCAAGCTACAGCGGCGGTCATGTTCTGGTGGTTGCGGCGATGGACCGGCGGGTCAAATGCGTCGTCTCCCAAGTGCCGCTGGTGGCCGGACTTGCCAATGCACAACGCCTTGTCCGCAGCGATCACTGGGCCGGGCTGCGCGAAGGATTCGCCGCAGACCGTGCAGGCCGTCTTGCGGGCCAGCCACCGTTGACGCTGCCGGTTGTCGCCGAAGACGGCGGCCCCTGCGCGCTGCCGACCGAAGACAGTCTGACCTTCTTTACAAAACTGCCACCGGAGAACCTCGGAAGGTGGCAAAACGAGATCACCTTGCGGTCCATGGAAATGTTCACCGAGTATGAGCCCGGCGAATACATTGCCCGTATTGCACCAACGCCGCTGATGATCGTCATTGGAGACAAGGATCACCTGACCCCGGCCGACCTCACTCTGAAAGCCTATGAAGAAGCTCTTGAACCGAAAAAACTGCTGATCCTCGACTGCGGCCATTTCAACGCCTATGTCGGTGATGCATTTGCAATTTCGGCGCCGGAACAGTGCAGCTGGTTCACCAAGCATCTGATGTAGATGTCAAGATACTCCGCTGTCTTTGCAGCTGCACTCGATACCGCGGCTGTAAAGACAGCTATTGCGGAGATTCTATAAATGATCGGTTTGAAGGGCGAAATTTGCGCATTTAAACACAAAAAACCGATAGACTAGAGCTATCCAATTCCAATTCAAGAAAACTTGAACATCACCCCCACAACTCCCAATAACACATCTTAAAATTTGGTTGTTGGTATAGGTCTATCTTTTAGCGGCCCTATACTAAAATATTTTATTCCAAATACTGCATTATTGGCCTTCTCGGTCCGCCACCCTTCGCCAATCTTCAACTCAATATCACCTCTTTTAACATCACCCTTTGCCGCAGATGCACTAATAGTTGGGAGATTAACTAGATCTGTATAAATTTTATCGGCCTTTGCTATTTCGAATACATATACCGGCTTACCGCGATTTGTGAATCCCGCTGGGTTGGAGACATGCTCAGAACATTTCTCTCCCATCGCATCTTCCACAAAATTTGCAGATAAAACATCATCCAGCTCTGCGATTACTCGTTTTTGACCAGAAACCGAATACCCCTCAACTATGCGTTTATATTTTGGAATTCCATTAAATTTCAAGCCAGCCTCAAACAATACCCCCTCAATATTCCTCTCCGTTTGAACAGGGTTTACTGTGAAACTAAAATAGTCAGAAGCATCCTCATCAATAAGCTTATCGCTTGACTTCTTTCCAAATATTTCGATGGCCTTGAAAGCCATCTGCAAATTTGTATCTTTCGGGCATATTGACAACAGCCTATAATTTCCATTTTTGGATTTTGAAAGCCTGTAAATACCTGGACTCGAAGCAATAAATTCCGAATTCACTGAAATATCAATTACATTTTCTTCGCTTTTTAGAGCCTGCTCCGCAACGCTCATACAACCTGAAATCAAAACGGCACATGACAGCGAGATCGACACCTTATTAAACATAGTACCCCCCCATAAATCGAATCAAACTATAAATTCAACTTACTTTCGAAGTAATAAAACAGCAATAAAACAATTGCGACTATGTGGAAAAATAAACTGAAATCTGAAAACAATCAAACTCGAAAATTTAAAAAAAATTTACCTATTTGTTTTTAAACGATTTTAGGCCACTATTCTAGCTCAGCGTACGCCGCACCGCATCGCGCCAGCCCTTGAGCTTGGCGTTGCGGGTCTTGTCGTCCATCTTTGGCTTGAAGGTCGTGTCACGCGCCCAGGCTTTTGCAAAAGCCTTCTGCTTGGGCCAGACACCGGCGCGCTGGCCCGCAAGCCAGGCGGCTCCCAACGCTGTCGTCTCCAGGATTGTCGGCCTGTCCACCGGCGCATCGAGAATGTCGGCCAGCCGCTGCATGGTCCAGTCGGAGGCCACCATGCCGCCATCAACCCGCAGCACCGTTCCGGCGTTTGAGCTCTTCCAGTCCTTGCGCATGGCGTCGAGCAAGTCGCGGGTCTGGTAGCAGACCGCTTCAAGCGCCGCACGGGCGAATTCGGCGGGGCCGGTGTTGCGGGTCATGCCGAAGATCGCACCGCGGGCCTCCGCATCCCAATGCGGCGCGCCCAGCCCGGTAAAGGCCGGCACCAGGTACACATCCTGGGTCGGATCGGCCTCCGCCGCCAGCTCGCCGCTGTGTTCAGCCTTCTTGATCACCTTGATGCCGTCGCGCAGCCATTGCACCGCGGCGCCCGCGATGAAGATCGATCCTTCCAGCGCATAGGTCGGCTTTCCATCAAGCCGGTAGGCAATTGTGGTCAACAGCCGGTTCCTGGAACGCACCATGTCGTCGCCGGTGTTCAAAAGCGCGAAACAGCCAGTGCCATAGGTGGATTTGAGCATGCCCGGCTCGAAACAGGCCTGGCCGATGGTTGCCGCCTGCTGGTCGCCGGCAACGCCGAGGATCGGGATTTCGGCCCCGAACAGCTTGCCGTCGGTGATCCCGAAATCAGCCGCACAATCCTTCACTTCCGGAAGCATTTCGGCGGGAACACGAAGCGTCTTGAGCAGCTCCGCATCCCATTCCTGAGTGGCGATGTTGAACATCAGCGTCCGCGAGGCATTGGTGGCGTCGGTGACAAAGGACTTGCCGCCCGTCAACCGCCAGATCAGGAATGTGTCGATGGTGCCAAAACAGAGTTCGCCGCGCGAAGCCCGCGCCCGTGACCCTTTCACATTGGACAGCATCCAGGACAGTTTTGTGCCCGAAAAATAAGGATCGAGCAAAAGTCCGGTCTTGGTTGTGAAGGTCTTTTCGAGCCCCTGCCGCTTGAGCTTTTCACAAAAAGACGCCGTGCGGCGGTCCTGCCAGACAATGGCATTGTGGATCGGTTTGCCAGTCTCCCGGTCCCAGACCACGACCGTCTCGCGCTGGTTGGTGATGCCGATCGCGGCCACATCGGAAGCCTCAATCGCGGCTTTCTTGAGAGCCTGGCGGATTGTGGTGACGACAGACTTCCAGATTTCTTCGGGATCGTGTTCCACCCAACCCGATTGCGGATAATGCTGGGTGAATTCCTTCTGCCCGACACCCGCGATTTTCATGTCGCCATCAAACACGATCGCCCGGCTTGATGTGGTGCCCTGATCGATCGCCAGAATGTATCCGCTCATGCTGTCCTCCCTTTGCCTTCACATTTGAGCCGAATTCAGTGCCCGCGAAAAGCCCCGGCCCGCGCCCTTTTCATTCAGACTGCCCGTTTCTCCACCATATAGGCCTCAAGCTTAGCGACCTGTGATGCGTCAAGCCGAAGCCCCCGCTTGGTCCGCCGCCAAAGCACATCAGCGGCCTCCACCGCCCATTCCTGCGCGATCAGGTAATCCACCTCGGCCGCGTAGAGATCGTGGCCGAATTCCTGGCCCAGATCCTCAAGTGCCCTCGCCTGCCCGAGCAGAACCCGCGCCCGGCTGCCGTAATGGCGCATATAGCGCCGCGCCTGATTGGCCGCGAGGAACGGGTAGTCCTTTATCAAACGGTCGACCTCGGCATCAAAGTCATGCACTGCGAAATCGCCCCCCGGAAGGGCCGCACGATGGGTCCAGCACGCCGATTTCTTGCCAAGCCTGTCCTCGATCAGATCCAGCATGGATTCCGCCAGCCTGCGATAGGTTGTGATCTTGCCGCCAAAAATGTTGATCAGCGGCGCGCCCTCTGCAGGGTCGGGTTTGAGAACATAGTCGCGCGTGGCTTCCTGCGCGGCACTCGCGCCGTCATCGTAAAGCGGACGGACACCGGAATAGGTCCAGACAATCGAGGACCGCTCCACCGGCTTGGCGAAATATTCGCTCGCCGCAGCGCACAGATACTCGATCTCCGCGTCGGTGATCGCCACCTCCTTCGGGTCGCCTTTGTAATCCTGGTCGGTGGTGCCGATCAGGGTGAAGTCCTCTTCATAGGGCAGCGCGAAGATGATTCGGCCATCGGCATTCTGGAAAATATAGGCCCGGTCATGCGCATGCAGTTTCGGCACCACGATGTGGCTGCCCTGGACCAGCCGCACATTCTGCGCATCATTGCGGCCGACTACGCCGGTCAGGATATGGTCGACCCAGGGGCCGCCGGCATTGACCATCAGCCGCGCATGAACCGTCTCGCGCGCACCGGTGGCGCGGTCCTCAACCGTGACCTCCCAGGTTCCATCCTTGCGCTCGGCGCTCACAACTTCCGTACGGGTGCGGATTTCTGCGCCGCGCTCGGCGGCATCACGGGCGTTCAGCACCACCAGACGCGCATCATTGACCCAGCAATCGGAATACTCGAAGCCCTTCGAAAACAGTGGTTTGAGCGGCTTGCCCATGGCCGAATCCTTAAGATCCACCGTGGTGGTGGCGGGCAGCAATTTGCGCTTGCCGATGTGATCATAAAGGAACAGCCCGAGCCGGAGCAGCCAAGCCGGCCGCAGCCCCTTGTGATGCGGCAGCACGAACCTCAGCGGCCAGATGATGTGCGGCGCATTGGCCAGCAGCACTTCACGCTCGCTCAAGGCCTCGCGCACCAGCCGGAACTCGTAATGTTCGAGATAGCGCAAACCGCCATGGATCAGCTTTGAGGACCAGGACGAGGTGCCTGATGCCAAATCATTCATCTCGGCGAGAAACACCGAGTAACCGCGCCCGACTGCGTCGCGCGCTATGCCACAGCCGTTGATACCGCCACCAATGACGAAAACATCATAGAGTTTGGTCTCGGCCATCCATCTCTCCAGCCCTGCGGCGATCAGGTGTCACTCTCTAAATCGAACCAAATACGAATGTCAAAAGAAAACAAACGAAAGCCCAACAGTCACCAAGAGCAGCAGGCCTCAAGACACGTTCAGCCGCCCCGGCCTCACAGCAGTGCCTCTGCGATTGCCAGCCAGATCCCGGTTGTCAGCGCGGCCAGCGCGGTTCCAATTGTCATCGAGGTTGACGCGAGCCGCTGCCCGGTGCCAAGCCTGCTGGCGATCAGCCAGGAATTGACACCGGCCGGCAGCGACGCGGCTGCCACGGCGATCTTCGCCTGAAACTCCGGTAGCCCGATCGCCAGCGCCATGCCGAGCGCCACTGCGGGCATCAGGAACAGCTTAAGCGAGACCAGTGACAGCGCCTGACGCACCTGGCCACGAATACCGTAGCCATACAGCGATACGCCCATGGCAAACAGCGCCACCGGGCCCGCGACCCCGGCCAGGCTGGCAATCACCCGATCCACCGGACCCGGAATTGCAAATCCCGTAAACCGCATCAGGCTCCCTCCAAGAATGCCGATGATCAGCGGGTTGGAGAACAGCTGCCGCAGGAAACCAGTCACAAGCGCAGAGACACTCTCCGCCTTGCCCGCCGCACCATCGCGCCTGAGCGCCCATTGGTAAAGGATGATCGACGCCGCCATCATGATCGGCAGATGGATCGTCACCAGCTGCGCCAGCACCACAAGCCCCGCTTCGCCATAAAGTCCGCTGATAAACGGAATGCCCAGAAGCACGAGATTGGAAAACGCCGCCGTCACCCCAGCCACAACGCCCGAGCGCGCATCACGGCCAAACCCTTTTCGGATTGTCAGATGCGCCATTGTCCAGGTGACCAGCACGGCGGTGAAATAGGTCAGCCAAAGCGCCCAGGGCGCGCCGTGATCAAAGCTTGCTGTGGCAATGGTGCGAAACAGCAAAAGCGGCACCGCGATCGTGAACACGAAATCCGACAACCCGTCGCCGGTCTCGCTCCTGATCAGCCGCACCCATGCAGCCCCAAAGCCGATGGCAATCAACGCAAAGACGACCAGGATGGTTTCAACAAAGGCGGGCATGGGCGGGAGACTCAGAAGGGTGGCGAGACCTTGTTCATAGACCCTCCGGGCTTGCGCGCAAAGCGCCGGGGTCAATTGGCGCGGGGCGCGGGACCGGTGCTGGCCGCGCGGTCCGTGCCAGCAGCGGCCCAAAGCCCCTCCCCAACCCCTCCCCACAGGTGGGAGGGGCTAGTTGTGCGGCTCGTTCCGATTCAAGACAGGGAAGTCCCGTGTCGTTGAGAGCGGTGAGACACAAAGACAGGTGCAGCCGGGTAGGCCCCTCCCACCTGTGGGGAGGGGTTGGGGAGGGGCATTTGTTGGCATTGAGTACGCGCTCCCTCCATGTGGCGATGCTGCATTTCGCCCCTGCCCCGCGCCGCACAAACCCCATCCCCGCTTGAAGCCGGACCCCATTGCCTTTAGAGATTTCCGGCCATTCACATACGGAAACCCCAGCCATGACAGCCTTCCCCCGTTTCACCGCCCTTGCAGAATCGCTGCCGCCCACCGTGCCGTTTGTCGGGCCTGAGACCCAGGAACGGGCCCGGGGCGAGGTGTTTGACGCGCGGCTCGGCGCCAATGAAAGCGGCTTTGGCCCGTCGCCATCGGTGATTGCGGCGATTGCCCGCGAGGCGCCGTTGAGCTGGCGCTATGGCGATCCGGAAAACCACGATCTGCGGATGGCGCTTGGTGCCCATCTGGAGCTTTCACCGGAGTGTTTGGTGGTCGGTGAAGGCATTGACGGGCTGCTGGGATTGCTGGCGCGGCTGATCGTCGAACCGGGAACGCCGGTTATCACCTCTCTCGGCGCCTATCCCACCTTTAATTTCCATGTCGCGGGCTTTGGCGGCAAGCTGGTCACCGTGCCATATCGCGATGACCGGGAGGATCTTGACGGGCTGCTTGATGCGGTCATGCGCGAAAACGCGGCGATCGTCTATCTCTCCAACCCCGACAACCCGATGGGCACCTGGCACCCGGCCACTGACATCGTGGCTTTCGCAAAGAGCCTGCCCGAAACCACCATGCTGGTGCTCGACGAGGCCTATGGCGAAACCGCCCCGGCGGGCGCCATCCCCGCGATCGACGCCCTCTCGTCCATGCCCAATGTGCTGCGCTTCCGCACCTTCTCGAAAGCCTATGGGCTGGCCGGGCAACGGGTGGGATACGTGTTTGGCGAGGCGGAAACCGTCTCGCGGTTTCATCGGGTGCGCAATCATTTCGGCGTCAACCGGCTTGGCCAGGCGGCAAGCCTTGCAGCGCTTGAGGATCAGGCCTGGCTCCAATCCGTCATCGCCAGGGTTGCAGCCGCGCGCGACCGGATCGCTGACATCGCCCGCGCCAACGGCCTGGCGCCGATTGCCTCGGCCACCAATTTCGTCACCATGGATTGCGGCGGCGACGGCGCCCGCGCCAAGGCCATTCTTGACGGCCTGGTCAGCCGCGGTGTGTTCATCCGCATGCCCGGCGTCGCCCCGCTCAACCGCTGCATCCGGGTCTCGGCAGCCCCCGAAGCGGAATTGGCCATCTTCGAGCAGCGCCTGCCCGACGTGCTGGCGGCGCTCATGTAGAATTGGAAGAAAGAAGGCCGCAGCCAACCCGTTCCGGTCAGTTGCGGCCTTCGCAGAAAGCCTCTCCATTATATTCGGAGTTTCGGCCCCCGCCCCGTTCCCCTCGAGGCAATTCAATCTGGGTTCGGCTCTGCCGTCGACACGGCGTCCGAGACCGCATCAGTGCATGGTCATCCATTCGCGGGCGGCGCGAAGAGCCGCGGCGAGTTCGGGCTTGCTCATGCTTTCAGCCAGTTCGGCACGCAAAGTTGCGGCGCGGTCCGAGCCCTTGATGGCTGCGATGTTGAGCCATTTGTGTGCGGCGATGAAGTCGACCTCGCAGTCGCGTCCGGTCGCATACATCAGCCCCATTTCGCAAAAGACGTCAGCCTTGGCTTCACCGCCGATGCTGGCCTGATCCTGATCGTGAATTTCATAACGTGCCATTTTACCAGTCCCCGTAAAAAGTTCGATTTCGTTGTCCCTGTCAGCTCTTGAGGAGCCATCTTCTTCATGCTTACGTCCGGTTTGGCCCGGCGCCTTGTTGTTGAGTTGGAGTGTGGGGGTATCGGCTGAAAGCTACGTTAAACGGCATGCTTAAGAGGAACCGAACAAAGTTCAAACGCTTGGTAAATTTGCAATTTTGTTAAACATCAAAGCCGTTGCGAATCCGCCGAAGCTGTCAAATCGGCCGTTTGAGGGCACGCGAAAAAAGTTACGGACGGCTAACCAAAGATCCATCGCATTTTCTGAAAATCTTTCCGGACAGCGGAAATTGCATGTCATTTGGCATGGTTCGCGGTTCTCAAAACCATGGTTGCAATGGTGTATTTCCCGCATTTCACCCAGTTTACCTTTACGTAGCTCTGAGTTAAGTAAGAAATTCGCCTGTGCGCAGGCGTCAACCTGGGAGGAAACCATGATCCGCAAACTGATCGCCGCCGGCGCGCTTGTCGCAGCCATGACGGCCCCCGCGCTCGCTGACCCGATTGTCGGCAACTGGAAAACCAAGAGCGGCGAGACCGCAGCCATCGCCGCCTGCGGCAGCGCCTTCTGCGTCAAGCTGCAGACAGGCGAATATGCCGGCAAGCAGATTGGCAAGATGAGCCCCGACGGCGGCAAATACTCGGGCACCATCACCGATCCATCCAAGGACAAGACCTATTCCGGCTCCGCCACGATCTCCGGCAACAGCCTGAAGATGCGCGGCTGCGTGCTCGGCGTTCTCTGCCGCTCGGAAAGCTGGGCCAAGATGTAACCGCCCGACACCCGATCCGGCACCGGCTTCAAGGCCGGTCTGTCTCAAACCCCGCACTGGCCTGCCAGTGCGGGGTTTTTTGATGCAGCAGGCCCGTCACCGGACCGGGCGGGCCTGACCGGAGCAGACCAGTGCGCCCGGTTAACCTGTTTGAACCGAACATGAACGGCCCCCTCAGCACTGGTTCAGCCAGCCGGTGCGATTATGCGCTCATCAACTGGGGAATGAGACGCATGGCCACGATCGCAAGACGCTTCACAATCATCTGCCTGATCTTCGTGATCTTCGCCATGCTGATGGCCGCCGCCGTCGCCAATTCGGATCGCGACAGCCGCGCCTGGCGCGGCGGTCTGATCGACACCTGTGCGTTTCAAGCCACCACCCAGTGCCGGTTCAACCAACAATCCTGACCTTCGAGGAAACTGTACCATGCGTATTCGCACCCACCGCACACTCTCGACACTTCTGCGCATCGTCGCCTTCACGGCCTTTTTCGTCGGCCCGGTCGGAGCCTTCGCCTATGCCCAGACCGGCGACAAGGGGCCGGGTCTCTCAGGAGCCGGCTTTGTGCTTTACATGAGCATTCAACGCGGCCGCTGAGAATGGCATGGCGAATGATTGGCGCCTTTTGTCCGAAACACCTTTCGCCGCTGCTCGTCTTTTCCTTGTCAAGATTTCTCGTATATGATGGTGCATGGACCAACGAATCTCTTCACACACCGCCAACGGCTTCATTTCACCCGACCCGATCGCCCCGCAGGAATTTTCCGATGCGGCCGAAGCAGTCGCCGCACTTGAAGCCATTTATGAACGCAACACCCGCTTCCTGTGCGAGGCTTTCCAAAGCCTTGCGACAGACAAGCCAAAAGGCCGCTACCGCGCCTTCTACCCTCAGGTAGGGCTTTCCACGACCTCCTTCGGCATGGTCGATTCCCGCCTTTCCTACGGCCACGTGGTCTCGCCCGGGCATTACGCAACCACCATCACGCGGCCCTCACTGTTTCGAACCTACCTCAAGACCCAGCTCGAGCTGCTGCTGCGTAACCACGGCACACCCCTTACAGTGTCAGAATCGGACACCCCGATCCCGCTGCATTTCGCCTTTGGTGAAGGCGCCTATGTCGAGGCCGCCGTCGCCGACAAGCTCGACATGCCGCTGCGCGACCTGTTCGACACGCCCGATCTCGCCACCACCGATGATGAAATCGTCAATGGGCTTTACGAGCCAGGCCCGGGTGAACTCTTGCCGCTGGCCCCGTTCAAGGCGCAACGCGTCGACTATTCGCTGGCCCGGCTGTCGCATTACACCGCGACCGCGCCGGACCATTTCCAGAACTTCGTGCTGTTCACCAACTACCAGTTCTACATCGACGAGTTTTGCGACCATGCCCGCGCGCTGATGGCCGAAGGCAATTCCGAGTATGAGTTCTTTGTAGAGCCGGGCAACCTGATCACGCCATCGGGCCATGGCAGCCCGACCGAGGGCCTGGCTCCGCCGCGATTGCCGCAGATGCCCGCCTATCACCTGAAGCGCAAGGATCATGGCGGCATCACCATGGTCAATATCGGCGTCGGGCCCTCCAACGCAAAGACCATAACCGACCATGTTGCCGTGCTCAGGCCCCATGCCTGGCTGATGCTGGGCCATTGCGCGGGCCTGCGCAATTCCCAGGCGCTGGGCGATTATGTGCTGGCCCACGCCTATGTGCGCGAGGACCACGTGCTTGATGACGACCTCCCCGCATGGGTGCCTATCCCGGCGCTGGCGGAAGTTCAGGTCGCAGTCCAGGACGCGGTCGCGGAAGTGACCGGGCTTGAAGGCTACGATCTCAAGCGGATCATGCGCACCGGCACGGTCGCCACCATCGACAACCGCAACTGGGAACTCCGCGACCAGCGCGGCCCGGTGCAGCGGCTGTCGCAATCGCGCGCCATCGCGCTCGACATGGAATCGGCCACCATCGCTGCCAACGGCTTCCGCTTCCGCGTCCCCTACGGCACGCTGCTCTGCGTCTCCGACAAGCCGCTGCATGGTGAGTTGAAGCTGCCGGGCATGGCGTCAGCGTTTTACAAGACCCAGGTCAACCAGCATCTCAAGATCGGGTTGCTGGCGATGGAAAAGCTAGCCGCCATGCCGCCCGAACGCCTGCATTCGCGCAAACTCAGAAGCTTCTTCGAAACCGCGTTCCAGTAAAGCCCTTGGGGCGGCCCGTGGTGACGATTGTCCATGGGCCGCGGCAACGGGTTTCATCCGCACGACAGATGACAGACCGAGCCATATGACCGACAAGCCGGATCTTCACACGCCCTATGACGGATCGGCGCCACCCTTTGCCATCGGCCTGGCCCGGCTTGATCCCGAGACCTGGCTCGACATCGACAGCAACCTTCCAAGCTACATCGCCGAAAAACACCGACTGACCCGCGAGCGCTACGAGGATGTCTTCGTGGCCGAGCCGGGCACCGAAGATGCCCAGCGCGAGGTCCATGACCTCATCCGCTCTCATCTCGGCGGCCGCTTCCCGTCAGCCGGACCCACCCCGCCCGGCACCGCGCTGACAGCGCCGGATGGCACACCGCTGCCCCTTCTGCATCAGGCGGCTCTCGGCGTTCAGGAAGACCTGGTGCTGATGCGCAAGGGCGAGACCGGATGGCTGCTGGCCGCTGCTTCCGTTTGCTTCCCCTCGTCGTGGAACCTTCGGGAGAAGTTCGGCCATCCGATGCACATTATACACGGGCCGGTCCCTGGCTTTGCCCAGGGCACCCGCAATGCCGGGCTGATCGAGCGCATGTTCGACAATCTGCGTGTCGACATGCCGGTGGTGCGCTGGAACTGGTCGGTCTATGGCGATGCGGAGCTGTTCCATCAGCACGGCCACGAGAAAGGCGAAGGCCGCTTCGGTCCGGGCCCAATCGCCAGCAACGTCTATCTGCGGCTCGAGCGCCAGACCCTGCGCAAACTGCCCGAAAGCGGCGATATTGTCTTCACCATCCGGATCTACATCGATCCGCTGACCGTGCTCGAAACCCATCCCGAAGGCCCAAGACTGGCCTCAGCCATCGCAGATCAGGTTAAGGCGCTGAGCCCCGCCGAACGCGCCTACAAGGGGCTGGCCACCGAACAGGAAAGGTTGCTCACGCGGCTGGCGAGGATTGGGGCAAGTGAGCCGGGTTGAAGGGGCATGCTGTCCGGAATCTGATCGCCATCCAGCCAATATATGCATTCAAGATAATATATGCATTCAAGGTATGGAAGGGGCGCCGGAGAAGGCGCCCCATTTAGCCGGGGCCCAGCCCTAATTACGGCGCAACCAGTCAGCGATTGCCCGCCCGATTGCATCGGGTTGGTCTTCCTGAATGAAGTGCAGGCCCTGGCCAACGAAGGCTGTTTCCAGATTGTCGATCAGATCGGTGTAAAATGGGACCGCTTGCGGAGGCACCAGGACACCCGGTTCCGCATAGGCAAGCAGCACCGGCATGTCGGTTTTACCCATGAACGTTTGGATATCCTGCATAAGCTGGACGTTTGAGGCAGGCATCCCATTGATAGGGACTTCCCGTGGCCACATCCATGTCGGCAGGCGGCTATCGACGGTGCTGTAGGGCGCGCGGTAAGTCTCCATGGCAGCCTCGCCCAAGGGCCGATTGGCCATCATCGGCAGGATGCTCTCGACAAACATGTTGCCCTCCATGACCATCTCACGGCCCTTTTCCGGATCCCGCAGAGCCCGGAACATGCCGCCCATTTCCTCGCCCATGGCTTGATAGCTGTCCTGTGGAAAGGCCGGAGGCAATACACCCTCCATAAATGCCAGTCTGACCACCTTATCAGGGTTCCTGCGGGCGAAATCCCATGCAAGGGCTGAGCCCCAGTCGTGACTGACCAGCGTGATCGCCGGCAAGTTCAACTCGTCCACAAACGCTTCAAGATATCGCGCATGATCTGCAAAGGTGTAAGCTATATCGGGCTTGCCGGATTCCCCCATGCCGATCAGGTCAGGCGCAATCACGCGATGGGTGCTGCTGACGTAGGGTATCACATTGCGCCAGAGGTATGCCGACGAGGGGTTCCCGTGCAGGAAAACCACCACGTCACCTTCCCCCTCTTCCAGATAGGACATGGTAGAGCCCAGAACCGCAATCTCGCGCCGGTCTATGACCAGCTCCTCCGAGACCGCAACAGCGGGCAACTTTGGCGCTGCGTCTTCTGCGACAACCAGTGTGGACGACAAGGCGATCAGCGTCGTGACCGCTGCTATTTTCAGTAAATTCGACATGATCTCTCCTGTTCGGGGCACGACGGCGACCCGATTGTTCGTGTTCAAAATGTCTGGAAAAGAGGGCTAGGCTGAGGGATCCTGGTAGACGACGAATTGCATGTCTCCCGCTTCATCGCGCAAGCCGGCATGTTGCTGGTATTCCGGTGAATTAAACCACGCGGTCAAGGCTTCGATATCAGGGAACTGCACAACACTCGTCATGTGCAGGCCTGCGTCTTCTCCGATAAGCGTTTGAACGGCGCGGCCGCGAAGAACAAGCGCCCCCTTATGCCCGGCGATGGTTGGTCCCGTTGCAGCGGCATAGTCTTGCATCTTGGCAGGATCCTTCACTTTGATCCGCGACACGAAAAAGGCTGTCATTGGGTCTGTCTCCTTGACTTCAGCGTTTTGTACAGCCATGTATAAAACATGTTTCATTTATTTTGTCCACATGTGTACAAAATAAAAATCAGGAGCCTGAAATGGCGAGACCATCCGGTTTTGATCGAGAAGCTGCCGTCGAAGCAGCAATGCAGGAAATCTGGCGCGATGGCTATGAAGCGAGTTCGGTGAAGGCGCTTTCCAAGAAACTCGGGATCACCCGCTCCAGCTACTACAATGCCTTCGGCACGCGTGAGGACCTCTTCAAGGAGGCGCTCGCCGTCTACTTCGCCCAGTCACCCGACGCAGTTTTACACGGTGACCTGCCGGACATGCCGGTCTGCAATCTGCTGACCCGAACGTTCCGCGCAATCTGCAAAGCGCGCGCCGATGACCCCGAAGCACGCGGGTGTTTGGCCATAAACAGTCTGACTGAGCTCGACACCACACAGGATGAGCTTGGCATCGCCATTGCAAACGCCATCCTCAACAGCGCAGCCCGCCTCGAAGAACTGCTGGAACTGGCAGTCAGCAGACAGGAACTGCCTGAACAGACCAACCCGCATGCAACTGCACTAGCCCTTCAGAACCTGATGATCGGCCTGAACGTGTTTTCCAAGGCATTGCGCGATGAGGCCGAACTCTGGCTGACCGCAAGAACAACCCTGATTGCGCTGGGCATTGATTGTGAGGATGAGAATGCGTGACTTTGAAGAAATCTACGCCATCGCTGTTGACCGGAAGGGGGGGCCGGATGCGCTTGAAGAGCTGCTGATCACACCTCTGACGGCGGCACAACTGGCGGCAACAGACGATGATCGCTGGCTCGCTGCCATGGCGAAATGTTTGTTCCAGGCGGGCTTCAACTGGAAAGTGATCGAGGCAAAATGGCCGGACATGGAGGCCGCCTTCGACGGCTTCGCAACAGCCAAAGTCGCTGCCTATCATGAAGGCGATGTTGATCGCCTGCTGTCTGACAAAAGGATTGTCAGAAACGGCGCGAAAATCATGGCGGTGATCGAGAACGCCCGCTTTGTTCACAACATTGCCGGTGACCATGGTGGTTTCGGCAAATTCATCGCCAACTGGCCCGCCGAGACACACAACGAGCTGCTCGATTTCATCGCCAAGCAAGGCGCCCGACTGGGTTCCGTAACGGGGCAGCGCATGCTCAGACAAATGGGGCGTGACGGCTATATCCTCTCACCCGATGTGATTGCGCGCTTGAAGGCGGAGGGCATTGTGGGCAAGCCGCCCGCTTCAAAACGGGACCTTGCGGCCATTCAGAAGGCCTTCAATGACTGGATGGCACAATCCGGCCACTGCCTCACCCAGATAAGTCAGATTTTGGCGTATAGCATATGAATTGAGGCAGCCGTCCGCCCTTGGGGCGAAACGGCGATCTTGGCTTGAAACCAATCCAGATGACAGAGTGAGAAGGTGCGGACCGCCCTAGCCCGCACCGCTGCCCTCACATGTTCGTATAGACCGGCCCCTCGCCGCCCTGGGGCGGGACCCAGTTGATGTTCTGGTTCGGGTCCTTGATGTCACAGGTCTTGCAGTGCACGCAGTTCTGCGCGTTGATCACGAAGGTCGGCGTGCCGTCGGTTTCCACCCATTCATAGACGCCGGCCGGACAATAGCGGTTGGATGGTCCGGCATAGACATCAAGTTCCGACGACTTCTGCAGTGCCGAATCCTGAAGCTGGAGATGCACCGGCTGGTCTTCCTCGTGGTTGGTGTTGGACAAGAACACCGAGGACAGACGGTCAAAGGTCAGCACGCCATCAGGCTTGGGATAGTCGATCTGCTTGTGCTTGGAGGCCGGCTCAAGCGCCGCATAATCGGCCTTGCCATGGGACATGGTGCCGAAGGGCGAGACGCCGAACAGCGTGTTGAGCCACATGTCGAGACCGCCGAGTGCCACACCGCCAATGGTGCCGAGTTTCGACCACAGCGGTTTGACGTTGCGCACTTTCTTGAGATCCTTGCCGATCTCGGAGGCGCGCCATGCCGCATCATAACCGTCGAGCGTGTCCTGCGTCCGGCCTGCCGCGATGGCCTCGGCCGCATGCTCGGCCGCCATCATCCCCGACAGCACCGCGTTGTGCGATCCCTTGATCCGGGCAACATTGACGAAGCCGGCCGAACAGCCGATCAGCGCGCCGCCGGGGAAAGCAAGCTTGGGCACAGACTGCCAGCCACCTTCGGAGATCGCGCGCGCACCGTAGCTCAGCCGCTTGCCGCCCTCGAACACCGGAGCGATCGCCGGATGAGTCTTGAAGCGCTGGAATTCCTCGAACGGCGAAAGATAGGGGTTCTTGTAGTTGAGATGGACCACGAAACCAACGGCCACCTGGTTGTCCTCGAGGTGATAGAGGAACGAGCCACCGCCGGTTTTCATGTCGAGCGGCCAGCCGAATGAGTGCTGCACCAGACCCGGCTTGTGATGCTCGGGTTTCACCTCCCACAGCTCCTTCAGGCCAATGCCGAATTTCTGTGGCTCGCGGTCTTCATCAAGCTTGTATTTCGAGATCAACTGCTTGGCGAGCGAGCCGCGAACGCCCTCACCGATCAGCACATATTTGCCAAGCAGCGCCATGCCCCTGGCGTAGTTGGGGCCGGGCTCGCCATTGCGCTCGACACCCATGTCACCGGTGGCAACCCCGATCACGGCGCCATCATCATTGGTCAGAACTTCGCTCGCCGCAAAGCCGGGATAAATCTCCACGCCCAGGGCCTCGGCGCGTTCACCAAGCCAGCGGCAGACATTGCCCAGCGAGACAATGAAATTGCCGTGATTGTTCATCAGCGGCGGCATCATGAAATTGGGAAGCCTGACCGAGCCAGCCGGGCCAAGCACCAGAAAATGGTCAGCATTGACCGCGGTCTTGAACGGATGGTCCGGGTCGTCGCGCCAATCGGGGATCAGCTTGTCGATGCCGATAGGGTCGACCACCGCGCCCGAGAGAATATGCGCCCCGACTTCGCCGCCCTTCTCCAGCACCACCACCGTAAGCTCGGGATCGAGCTGTTTGAGCCGGATCGCAGCCGACAGACCCGCAGGGCCTGCGCCGACGATCACCACATCGAATTCCATGCTCTCGCGCTCGGCAAGTTCAGCCACTTCAGTCATCAAAATCCCTCACATTCTGGCTGCTGCGCAGCGGTCTCACCTGGCTCATGCAAGCTAACCTTCTTCATCTTTCGGCCACAGCCACCCTGTCCGGTCCGGCAGAACGGCAATGCAGCCGCTCCGTACAACTCAACGGCCTCGCACTCTCATGTCAAAAGACGCGGCCAGAGTCGAGACGGCAGCAAGAAGCAATTCCAGCAGATATCAGAAATTGACGTGAACGTAAAAGTCAATTTTGACGCAGGCGAACGCCCTTCAGAACCGTTGCCCCTTTTTTCTCGGGCGGCTGCTTCAGGCGACCCGGGCGAACAGCGGATTCATCCTCAGCGTCAACAATGCGCCGATGATGGATTTGTCTGGCCCCAAAAATGGCGTCATGGTGCAATTGACTTCAAACATGCGTCCACGGAGATCCGCAATTTCATAGATGTAGGAAACCCGAGCGCCGCCAAAGCACTGGTCAAGCCTTGGTTTGGCGCGGGATAGAAAGCGTTGCTTGTCGATGAATTCGGCAAGGTGTCTGCCCACAAATGCCGATGGCGGCTTTCCATGAAACTCGCCATTGCGCTTATTGGTGTAGATATACCGGTAATCGAGCCCAACCACGGCAATTCGCTCTGGCAGCGAATCAAGCACCAGTTCATGCGGCGAAGGATCATAACCCTCCGCAAAAGCCGGATCGGCTGACGCCTTTGGCGACACGCTCATCCAGTCCTTTATCTGCGCAATCTCCGGCTGCGAGAAAACAAGCCCCGCGCTGAGATAACGTTCGAACAAGACCGCCATCATATCTGTGTAGCGGGAGACACTGTCATCATCTTCGCTGTTTCGCACAGCAAGCCGCGCAAAAAAACGCAACTGCTGGATCGCCTGTTTGTTGTCACATGCATAGAAACGGAAAATCCGCTGAATCAACGGCTGGATCTCTGAATCGAGATGACTGACTGCAGCTTCGTCACCACGACGAACAGCCGACAGCAATTCTGAACACTGATCTTCAAATGTACCAATAAGTTTCAGCAGCATCCAAACCTCAGAATATTTTCTTTTTGACAGCCATCACTACATCCACAAGGACTGTTTGTCGACCTCGCCAAGCATAACACGAGCATGATCCATTTCGTTCAAATACGCAGAAAAATTGAACACTGAAACGCGTTGAAATCTCCAACAGTGCAGCCTGCAAAACAGCAACGGCTGTCAAAGTCCCTTGCAAGTTGACAGCTTAACCAAAAACCGGGCCTGCAGCGGCCAACGAAACATTGTGCTGAAGATTATTGCGAGGCAAACTCCGCGAGCTTGTCCAGATCAGGAACCTCGACATGCCGGTTGTTCCGAATCACAATGACCTGTTCCTTGCGCAATTTGGTCAATTGCCGGCTCACCGTCTCTATGGTCAGACCAAGAAAATCTGCAATGTCGGATCGGGTTAGCGGCAGTTCGAAACTTGCCGAATCCGGGTCGGCCTCCGGATTGATATGCGTGGCGATAAGATAGAGAAAACTGGCGACCTTTTCACACGCCGTCTTGCGCCCCAGAGTGAGCATCCAGTCGCGAGCCTCGTCCAGCTCCTTGAGGGTTTGCTCAAGCAGGCGGTGCTCGAGTTCAGGGGCTTCCTTGATCATCCGCTCGATTGCCGCCTTGGGAAAACTGCAGACATTGACATCGGTCGCAGCATCCGCGGAGATTCCGCTGTCGATGCGAAACGGGCGCCCGAGGAAATCCGGAGCGAATTGCAGCCCGACGATCTGCTGCCGCCCGTCCGACATCATCTTGGTGAGTTTGACCACGCCGGTAATGATGTTTGCGTAGCTGCTGGTTTCCTGGCTTTCCCCGATCAGTTCCGATCCCGCTTCGATGTGCTTGCGCGTAGATTGCTTGTTCAGACTGAGAAGCTGGGACGATGTCAAAGCGCCGCATACGCCGCGATGCCGGGCTTCGCATGCCCGGCACAGCACCGGAATGTCGGAATTGTGGATGTCTTTGCGGTGTGCGTCCATTCAACCCTCGATATCACGAAGCACAACTGGCAAGCACGGCGTTCCGCTCTCCTGCCAGAGCGCGCATATGACTTCAAAGAACAGGCGGGTTTGATCAAAGTCAAGGCAGCAGCCTGTGCCATCTGCATTGTATCGTGACAACCGGGAGTGAATTGCAGATGCAAAAAGATTATGTGCGCAAACACGCGGGCCCAGCTCCGCGCTACACCAGCTACCCCACCGCGCCGCATTTTCATGCAGGCGTCGATGGGGATGTCTATGCCCGCTGGCTCAGGCAACTCAAGCCGGGGCAGACGCTTTCCCTCTACATTCACATCCCCTGGTGCGACCGGCTGTGCTGGTTTTGTGGCTGCAACACCAAGCAGACCCGCAGATATGACCCGCTCAAGACCTATCTCGCAGCCCTTGAAAACGAGATTGAGACCATCTCCGGTCTTGTCGATCCCGGCTGCAGGGTCACCGCGCTCCATCTGGGCGGCGGCTCGCCCACCATGCTCAAGCCCGAAGATATGGTTTGGCTCGACAAGGCGCTGCGCAGCCGTTTCCATTTCGACGACGGTGCCGAAATCAGCGTCGAAATGGATCCCAATGATCTCGACGCCGACAAATATGATGCGCTCGCCGAAATCGGGCTCACACGTGCCTCCATTGGTGTCCAGGATTTCGACGAGAAAGTGCAGCAGGCCATCAACCGCGAACAGACCTTTGAGCAGACCCGCGAAGTGGTCGAACAGGTCCGTGCACGCGGAGTCCGCTCGGTCAATTGCGATGTGCTCTACGGCCTGCCCCACCAGACACGGCAATCGGTCGATCGCACCATCGAGCAGGTTGTTTCACTCAGGCCTGACCGGATCGCGCTGTTCGGCTACGCCCACGTGCCCTGGATGAAGACCCACCAGAAGATGATTGATGAGGCAGCATTGCCCGATGTCACCGAGCGTTTCGCACAGATGAACCGCGCAAGCTCGTCCTTGACAGCAGCGGGGTACACCTCAATCGGGATCGATCACTTCGCCCTGCCCGCCGACAGTCTCGCGATCGCGGCCGCCTCCGGTGCGATGCGCCGCAATTTCCAGGGCTACACCAGCGATACCGCCGATGCCCTGATCGGAATGGGAGCCTCTTCCATCGGACAGCTGCCCCAGGGCTACATCCAGAACCAGCCTTCCACCGGCGAGTATCAGCGTCAGGTCAATTTGGGCCGGCTGCCAGTCGTGCGCGGCTTCGAATTGTCCGAAGAAGACCGCCTCCGCGCCCGCATCATCGAACTTTTGATGTGCGATTTCGCGTTTTCCTTCTCCACCATCCGGCACGAATTCGGCGGTGCCGCGGAGCAAGTGCTCGATGAAGCGGAATACCTTGCCGGCTGCGATACCGACGGAATGATCGAGTTCTCAGGCGGCCTTTTTCAGGTCACCGACAAGGGCAGGCCCTTTGTCCGCTCCATCGCCTCGGCATTCGACAGCTATTTCGGCGAAGGCGCTGCCAGGCACTCACTTGCGGTGTAGCCCCGGCGTACCCTCGTAGGGCCGCTTCCAAGCCTTAAACCGTGATCAAAGAGCAACGGACGGAATCGCGTGCAAAGTAGCCATTGGCTTTTGCGCCGGATTTTTCTATAGCTTCGGCCAAACCCTTAGCCAATGAGGAATTGAGCGTGACCGCAACATTCGACAAGGTCGCCGACATTATCGCTGAAACAAGCGAGATTGACCGCGACAGCATCACTCCTGAAAGCCACACCATTGACGATCTGGGAATCGACAGCCTCGATTTCCTGGACATTGTTTTTGCCGTCGACAAGGAATTCGGAATCAAGATTCCGCTTGAGCAGTGGACCCAGGAAGTCAATGACGGCAAGGCCTCGACAGAAGAGTACTTCGTGCTTGGCAATCTCTGCACCAAGATCGACGAGCTGAGGGCTGCCAAGGCTTGACGCCTGAAGCGGCGGGTTTGTCCGATGTACCTTGAATATTTCCAGATGATCGACCGGATCGAGGCGCTCGACCTCGATGCGGCAACACTGGTTGCCTCTTCCACGGTCCCTGACGCAAGCCCGGTCTTCGAAGGCCATTTTCCCGGAATGCCGCTTGTGCCCGGTGTGTTGCTGATCGAAACCATGGCGCAAGCTTGCGGCTTTCTGATCCTCGCCAAGACCGGCTTTGCGGCGATGCCCTTCTTGATGTCCGTGGATGGGGCCAAGATGCGCGATTTCGTCAAGCCGGGCGCTAAACTTGAAATATCGGCCACGTTGGAGCACGAAGGTTCGGGCTATGTGGTGGCAAAGGCGCGCATCTCAAGTGATGGCAAACGCACCGCCGATTGCCAGCTCAAGCTCAAGACGGTGGCGTTCGACCAGGTTCCACTGGCCGAGATCGTTCGCAAACGGGCCGAGGAAGTTGGTCTGTTGGCTGCCATGGACGACATCAATGGAGACAGGCAATGACCAACCCCGACAATGCTGTTGTTGTAACAGGCATAGGCCTTGTCACCGCGCTCGGCGTCGGCAGCGATGTCCATCGTGCTGCACTGACAAGCGGCTCGGTTTCACCCCGCGACATCAGTGACAGCGAAAACTTCGCGCCCTACACCGTGTTTCCGCTGCCTGAAATCGACTGGTCGCAGCAGATACCCCGGCGTGGGGACCAGAGGCAGATGGAAAACTGGCAGCGCCTGGGCGTATTCGCGGCAGGAATGGCGCTCGATGATGCAGGTTTCAAGGATGACCTCGAAGCCTGCGCGACAATGGACATGATTGTCGCAGCCGGCGGCGGCGAACGCGACATCGCGGTCGACACACTGATCGTTGAGGAGAGCCGCAAGCGCAACGACCGCGATGTTCTGCTCAATGAAAAACTGACCACCGAATTGCGCCCGACGCTGTTTCTGGCGCAGCTCTCCAACCTTCTGGCCGGCAATATCTCCATCGTCCACAAGGTCACGGGCTCGTCACGAACCCTGATGGGCGAGGAAGGCGCAGGCATATCCGCGATCGAGACCGCACATGCACGCATTACGGCGGGGCAATCGACCCATTGCCTGGTCGGTGGCGCTTTTGTCGCCGAACGCTACGACATGATCCTGCTTCTGGAAGCCATTCAGGGGCTGGCGAAAGGCGGACTCGAGCCGTTCTGGGATCAGAACGGCGATGCCGCCGGCATGAACCTCGGCACCGCCGGCGCCTTTCTTGTGCTTGAATCACGCGCTCATGCCGAAGCGCGAGGAGCGCATATCTACGCAAGTCTTGATGGCGCCCTGGGTGACAGGGGCTCACGCGACGAAGGCAAGCTCGAACAACGCCTCTCCCGCCTGTGCGATGAAACAGGCGCAGCAGCCGGGTCTCCGGAAACACTGGTCTTCTGCGGCGCGAGCGGCTTTCCCGGGTTGAGCGGGCGCGAGCGCGCATTCCTGCAAACACGCTATCCCGATGCGCCGCTTCGCAGCTACGGAGCGCTGTTCGGGCATTCCCTCGAAGCGCAATTCATCACCGGCCTGGCGCTTGCAAGCCTGGCGCTCGACGAATCCAGCCCGATCAAGCCGATGGCGCCGGGCGTTGATGCCGAAATGCCCGAAGCGGCAAAATCGGCTATTGTGACAACCATCGGACATGCGCGCGGTGAAGGCGTGGCCCGTCTGAGCAAGCTGTCCTGACCCGGAGCCCACCATGACCAAAGCCGCATACAAGGATCATCTTGGCCGCCCGCTGGTCGCCGTGACCGGCATGGGCGTCGTCACCTCGCTCGGCCAGGGAATCGAGGACAACTGGACACGCCTGACCGCCGGCGAATCCGGCATTCATGCGATCACCCGGTTTCCATCGGAAAGCCTGTCGACCAGAATTTGCGGAACGGTCGATTTTATCGACATTCCCACTCCAAACGCTGTTGAACGCTCCTTCGCATTCGCGCGCGAGACCACCATCGAAGCGCTGGCACAAGCTGGTCTCTCCGGCGATTTTGGCGGACCGTTGTTTCTGGCAGCCCCGCCGATTGAGCCCGAATGGAGCGCCCGCTTTGAACTGGGCGACCGGGTGCCGCCCGGGCAGTTGAATGGCAATGCCTATGAGCAGTTCCTCACCGTTCTGCGGGAAAACGCCGATCCGGTGTTTCATGAAGCAGCGCTGTTCGGTTCGATTTCTGAACGCCTGGCTGATCAGTTCGGAACCCGCGGCCTTCCGGTGACGCTGTCAACGGCCTGTGCATCAGGGGCCACGGCGATCCAGCTCGGCGTCGAAGCCATCCGCCAGGGCCGCACCGACCGGGCACTCTGCGTCGCCACCGACGGTTCGGTCAGCGCCGAAGCGCTGATCCGCTTTTCGCTGCTCTCGGCGCTGTCGACCAACAATGATCCGCCGCAAAAGGCATCGCGTCCCTTTACCAAGGACCGCGACGGCTTCGTCATTGCAGAAGGCGCCGCGACTCTGGTTCTGGAATCGCTGGAAGCCGCGCTGGCCCGCGGCGCCCGCATTCACGGAATCATCAGCGGCTGTGGCGAGAAGGCGGATCATTTCCACCGGACCCGCTCATCGCCCGATGGCGGACCGGCAATCGCAACCATTCGCGCGGCGCTGGATGATGCAGGGCTTTCCGCCGATGACATCAGCTACATCAACGCCCACGGCACCTCGACGCCCGAGAACGACAAGATGGAGTATCTGTCCTTGTCGACAGTCTTTGGAGAGCGGATGGCCGAGGTTCCCGTCTCCTCGAACAAGTCGATGATCGGCCACACGCTGACCGCCGCCGGTGCTGTGGAGGCAGTTTTCTCGCTGATGACCATCGCAACCGGCGTGATCCCGCCCACCATCAATTATGACAATCCGGACCCGGCCATTCCGCTGGACGCGGTCCCCAATGTCAAACGTGACGCGACGGTTACCAGCGTGCTGTCCAATTCCTTTGGCTTTGGCGGGCAGAACGCATGCCTTGTCATGTCGGCTGAACCGGCTTAAGGCATGGCGCGCCCGGGCGGATAGGCCGGGCGAAATGAACCAGGCATTCATTCACAGCGTCGGCCGCGCGGAGTGGTGCGCTCAAGACAATACCCGGTGCACAAGATCACTCGTGCAAACCATTGCTTGGTGAAAAACGTCGCACCGGACGGCAAGGGATGACAATCATGCGCGCATTGCAGCTCATCGAAGACCGCAAGCTCGAGACGGTGGATCTACCACCGCCGCCGCCGCCGGGCATTGGCGAGGTGACCGTCTCCATCAAGGCCGTCGCGCTCAACCACATCGACGTTTGGGGCTGGCGCGGCATGGCATTCGCCAAGCGCAAGATGCCACTGGTGATCGGCGCAGAGGCTTCCGGCACGGTCGATGCGGTCGGTCACGGCGTGGCCGGACTGGTTCCTGGGCAATTGGTCTCGATTTATGGCGCACGCACATGCGGCCTCTGCCGTCCCTGCCGCGAGGGACGTGACAATCTGTGCGAACATGTGGGCGGCGTTCACGGTTTTCACCTCGATGGCTTTGCCCAGGAGCAGGTCAATTTGCCAGCCCGTCTTCTGGTCCCGGCACCTCCGGGCGTCAGCGCCATTGGCGCTGCTGTCGCACCGGTCACCTTCGGCACGGTCGAACACATGCTGTTTGACAACGCCAGGCTCGAACCCGGTGAAACGGTTCTCATCCATGCCGGTGGCTCCGGCATCGGCACTGCAGCGATCCAGCTCGCCAAGAAGATCGGCTGCACCGTTATCACCACGGTGGGTTCGGACGCCAAGATCGAGCCAGCCAAGGCACTTGGCGCCGATCACGTGATCAACTATCGCGACGACCGGTTCGAGGGCGTCGTCCGCAAGCTGACCAAGAAGCAGGGCGTTGACGTCGTGTTCGAACATGTCGGCGCCGACACCTGGGCTGGTTCCATCCTGTCGCTCAAGCGCGGCGGGAGACTGGTCACCTGCGGATCAACCTCCGGCGTCTCCACCGAAATGAACCTGATGATGCTGTTCCAGCGTCAATTGAAGATCTTCGGATCCTTTGGCTGCAGGATGGAGAACATGGCTGACGCCATGCAGAAAATGGCAGCAGGCCAGGTCCACCCCGTCATCGACACCGAGGTCAGCTTCGATGAAATCGACACGGCGCTCGCCCGCATGGAAGGCCGTGACGTGTTCGGCAAGATCATCCTGAACATCAGCTGACATGACCCACTCTTTCCGGATGGCAATCACGCGGCTGGTTATCGCCTTCAATCGCGCCAGGGACTGGCTGATTGCGGCAATCGTCCTTTCGCTGCTCAAGCTGATTTCACTGCTCCCTGCGACCAGCGCGAGCAACTCTGTCGATCGCGCCGCACGCCTCATCGGGCCAAGGACGTCGCGGCATCGCCTGGCGCTGTTCAATCTCAAACGTGCGTTCCCGGAAAAATCCGACGAGGAGCGGCAGCAGATCGCGCTCGACATGTGGGGAAACATGGCCCGGCTTGCCGCCGAATATGTGTTTCTCGATCAGATTTTCGATTTCGACCCGGACGCCACCGAACCCGGCAGGATCGAGGTCGAGGGCGTCGATATTTTCTTGAAACTGCGCGACAGCGGCAAGCCGTTCATTGTCTTCACCGCGCACACTGGCAATTTCGAGCTACTGCCGATTGCCGCCGCCTCCTACGGGCTGGATGTGATGGCGATGTTTCGCCCGCCCAACAATCCCTACATCGCGCGCAAGGTTCTGGCTGCACGCCGCACATCGATGGGCCATCTGGTCCCCTCGCGCGCCGGCGCAGCCTTCACGCTCGCCCGCAGGCTCGAAGCCGGTGGCGGCGTTGGGGTGCTGGTTGATCAGAAATTCCACAAGGGCACCAAGACCCGCTTCTTCGGTCTTGAAGCGCAGACCAATCCCCTGCTTGCCAAACTTGTCCGGCAGTTTGACTGCGAGGTCTATCCCGCCCGTTCGGTCAGGCTCCCGAACGGACGTCACCGGCTGATCGTCGAGCCGGCCGTCACCATTCCGCGCGAAGCCAATGGCGGCGTTGATGTGGCCGCCACATCCCAAATGTTAAACGACAAGGTCGAAAGCTGGGTGCGCGAATATCCCGGCCAGTGGCAGTGGTTCCATGACCGCTGGAACATCAAGCACATGGTGAAATAGGTATTCCCAACCGAGACCGGTTCCCGTTTGATCCGGAGCAGGCATGCTCGCTCTGCGCCCATTGCACACGACTGACGCTCCACCTTGCAAGGGGGGAGAGCAGCTTGTCTGCGATCAGGCGGTTTCGCCTGACTTGAGAAGGCTCTAATGCATGTCGCACTCAATTGGATTCAATTGAGTGATAACGTACATGCATCAAATCAAGGTGTTAGAGCGACCTTTGTGCGTCCAATTGGACGCACGGCGCTCTAGTGTTTGATCACGATGCGCGTGTTGGAGTTGCCAGAGCGCTGAACCAGCGAGAAAAACTTCGCCGCATGCTCGGGTGCAAGTCTGACGCAGCCGTGTGAGGCCGGGCGGCCGAGCCGCTTGGTATCCCGGGTGGCATGGATCGCGTATCCGCCATGATAGAACACCGCATAATGCATCCAGGCATTGTTGTACTTGCGGGACCGGTGGTAGCGCGACAGCCATTTCGCCGAGTAACTGCCAGTGGGTGTCGAATAGCCCGAACGCCCGGTCGACACCGGCCATTTGTATTTGACGACGCCGTTGTGGCTTACAACCATAGTCTGTGAAGACAGGTCGATTTTTGCAGTCAGCTTCGCTGCCAGCGCAGAAGCCTGAGTAAATGGCATCAGTGCAAGAGCAAGCGCCCCGATCAGAAGCATGTTACGCATGTTTACTCTCCCAGCAACCCCGATGTTCTTTTAACTATTGCTTGCTACTTTAGACAGTTAAAATTGGACGTAAAGTTAATTTGTCAGCCCGAACCGGAGCGACAGTGGCATTTCGCTCTAATTGATTGTTTTCAAAAACCAATGGCAAGAAACACGATCACCACCGCCAAGCTGTCACAGGCTCTGTGGAACACCACAAGCCCGGCTTCAATCTCGGCTGAACCGGCGTTGCCCCGCCCTGACGCGTTGAGGCTGGGCTCCATCACCATCTCACCATGATAGCGCCGCGGACCGGCCAGAGCGAGATCCAGAGCCCCCGCCATCGCCGCCTCGGGCCACCCCGCATTGGGGGATCGGTGCAGCCCCGAATCTGCAAGCGCCATTTCCATCGCCCGCTTCATCGCAGCACCGCCTTTGGCGATACCCGCGCCGATTGCAATCAGAACCGCGGAGAAACGGGAGGCCGGCCAGTTGGCAACATCGTCCATACGTGCTGCCATCCGTCCAAAATCGCGGTGCCGGTCATTGAGATGACCGATCATCGAATCCGCGGTGTTGAGCATCTTGTAGGCCATCAGCCCCGGCAAACCCAGGACCGCATACCAGAATGCCGGCGCGACTATGCCGTCGGAAAAATTCTCCGCCAGGCTTTCGATTGCCGCCCGCGACACCCCGGCCTCATCGAGAGCCTCCGGGTCACGGCCGACAATCATCGCAACCGCCTGGCGTCCGCCCTTGAGCCCGCCAACACGCAAACCCTGCGCCACCGCGCTGACATGATCGGCCAGACTTTTTTGCGCCAGAAAGACCGCAACGATGAGGATTTCCAGCGCCGTGCCAACAAGTCCCATACGCTCGAAAAGACCGGAAAACAGCCAGCCCGTGAACGCTGCCAGCAACACCAGAACAATGATCGTCAGCCGTCCATTTCGGCGCCGGACTTCGGCACTGTCATCGCTCCGGTTGAATCTCCTGTCAGCCCAGCCGATAGCCCGGCCGAAAACCACCACCGGATGGCTGAACCGGCGCCACAGCCAGTCAGGATCACCCACCAGGCGGTCAAGCAGCAAAGCCAGAAACAAGACCGGCAAATGTCCCATCACGCTGACCGCGGAAGCACAAGACGCAGAGTTTCGCGCAGCCGCACCGCAGACAGGTCATCGGGAACCAGCCCGATGCGGATATGTGACGGGCTGTGCTCGAAACTGCGCACCAGCACCTGATGGCTCGCCAGGGCATCGCGCGCGGCTTCGCCGTCGCCGACCTCGCAGCAGAAAAACAAAGGCGTCTCTCCGACAATGGTGACGCCTGCCTTGTTCAGCGCCGAGCGGGTCTGTCCATGCACCTTGTCGATACGTTCGCGCAGGTCCGAAACCAGGTCCATGCGCGAAAAGGCATGGTCAGCAATCGCCAGTGCCGGGCCCGACACTGCCCAGGGCCCAAGCCGGTCCGCCAATATCCCGACAAGGGCCGGTTCGGCAAAAACAAAGCCCAGCCGCAATCCGGCAAGTCCGAAAAATTTTCCGAAAGACCGCATCACCAAAAGATTGGGCTCCATACCCGCAGCACCTGTCATGGACAGGTCCCGTCGCAGGTCGCCGAAAGCCTCATCCACGATCACCAAACGGTGGCGCTGCGTTCTGACGAAACCAAACACGTCATCGCGCATGGTTTCGCGCCCATCAGGATTGTTGGGGTTGGCCAGCACGACGATGCCCGCGCGCGTGGCCGCGGCGGCATCCAGCGTGGCGACCGGATCAACTTCAATGCCTGCGCGCCGGAAGCTCTTCTCATACTCGCCATAGGTCGGCGAAACGATCGCAACCTCACCCGAATCCGGTCTGAGAAACGGCAACAGCTGAATGGCAGCTTGCGTTCCCGGAACCGCAAGCGGCAGCACCGCGCCGCCATAATACTTCATCGCCTTTTCACAAACCCGGCTCACCTCCGCCGCCTCAGGCAAACGCCGCCACATGTTCCTGGAGAACTCCGGCAAGGGCAGCGAGAACGGGCTGATCCCGGTTGACAGATCAAGCCATTGCGAAGGCTCGCCGCCATGCTTTGCGATGGCTTCGCTCAGAGCACCGCCATGGGCAATCGGATCAGGCGTGTGGAGTATGGCCATCAATCGATCCGGTCGATGACATGCATGAAGGAGCCAACCACGTTGCCACGCATGAGGCCGGCAGGTTCAAGCGTGCCGCCAAGCGCGTCACGGGCCGAAAACACCCGATCCGCCTCGCCTTCCGACACGGTGCTGGCATAGTGGAACTCATGGGCCGACAGCTCCATGTCCCAGAACATGCCAGGCATTGGCTTCAACCGGCGGTAGCCCAGATGGCGCTTGCGCTCAGCAAAACTCGTGACCAGCGGCAATGCGCCGAGCATTTCATGCCGCGTGCCATCCGCATCGATCAGCCCCTCGCCCAGCACCATGAAGCCGCCGCACTCGCCATAGACGATGGCGCGGCGCTCAATTGCGGCGGCAATACCAGCCTTAAAGCGGTTTGCGGCAGCGATTTCGCCCGCATGCAATTCCGGATAGCCGCCCGGCAGCAACACTGCGCCGCATTCCGGATCAGGCGCTTCATCGGCCAATGGCGAGAAGAACGAGATCTCCGCGCCGCGCCGGCGCCAACCAAGCAGCATGTGCTCGTAGACAAAGGCAAAGCCATTGTCCTGCGCCACCGCGATCTTCTGCGCCGGCGGCGGCAACCGAGAGATGTTGGCCGTGGCAACCTTGCTTCCGGTTCGCTGCGCGACGCGCACCAGCTGGTCGAGATCAACACGCGCTTCCATCAGCTCAGCCGCATCTTCGATAAGCTGCGCGAGACCCGGATGTTCGCCGGCCTGAACAAGCCCCAGGTGCCGTTGCGGCAGCTCCAGGCGCTCATCGCGCGGCACGGCCCCGATCACGTTGATCCGCGATTTGTCGAGCGCCTGGCGCAGCATGCCCTCATGCCGTGCGCTGGCAACCCGGTTGAGAATGACGCCCGCCACCAGTACATCCGGGTGAAAGTTCGAAAAGCCCTGAGCCAGCGCCGCCACCGATTGCGACATGCTCGAGCAATCGATCACGAGAATCACTGGAAGGCCCAGAAGGCCGGCAAGATCTCCTGCAGAGCCGGAGCCGTCGGCTGCGCCGTCAAACAACCCCATCATCGCTTCAATCACCAGCATCCGCCCGCCTTGCGATTGCAGGGACGCATTGGCCAGAAGCAATTCCTCGCGCATCGCCCAGGGATCGTAGTTAAGACAGGTTTCGCCGCTCGCTGCCGCATGAAACGCCGGATCGATGTAATCCGGTCCGGCCTTTCCAGGCGCCAGTGCGACCCCGCGCCGCTTGAGCGCGCGCAACAATCCGAGTGTCGCCGTGGTCTTGCCAGAGCCGGATTGTGGAGCGGCAATCATGAAACCGGTCATGCACTGTCCTTTTGCGGATTGGATCGATGCCCAAGCGGATCGGCGGTCAGCACCCGGCCCGAGGCGGCCCCCAGCCAATCAAGCGCCGACCTGAGCCGCACCACCTGCCCGACCACAACGATCGCCGGAGGTTGCAGCCCCGAGGCGGCAACATCTTCTGCAGCGCGCGCGAGCGTCGTCTCGAGCACCTTCTGCTGGTCTGTGGAGGCATCGGTCACGAATGCCATGGGTTCATCGGGCGCGCGCCCGGCGGAAATCAGCCGCGAGGTGATGGTAGCGATGTGCTTCATCGCCATATACATCACGATCACCTGGCTCCCACGCGCCACCCCGTCCCAGTCGATCCGGTCCGGCACCAGGCCGGTTGCATCATGGCCTGTGAGGAATGTCACCGTGTGATTGGTATCGCGATGGGTGACCGGAATGCCGGCATAGGCAAGCCCGCCGATGCCGACGGTCACGCCCGGCACAATACGGAAGGGAATGTGATTCTCAACCAGCGTCAGCGCCTCTTCACCACCACGGCCGAAGACAAACGGATCGCCGCCCTTCAGCCTGAGCACCCGCTGGCCAGACCGCGCCAGTTCGACCAGCCTGAGCGAAATGTCGCGCTGTTTGGGAGATGGCTTGCCACCACGTTTGCCGGCAAACTCCAACACCGCGCCGGTGCGGGCGAGATTGAGACAATCACGGTTGACGAGGGCGTCATGCACGATCACATCCGCCTGACTCAGCGCATTTGCCGCGTGCAGCGTCAGCAGACCCGGATCACCAGGACCCGCACCCACAAGCCACACCTCGCCGGGTTTCATTTCAGGCAGATTGTCGCGCCAGTCGACCATGCGAATTCCGTTCCCTCGAATAGGCTTACACCCGTACCAATCGCACTCTATAACGGCAACAGCAAAGACGGGTGAAGAACTGCGACATGGACGCTGGCGAAAACGAAATACGCGTGGAAAAACCCGCCACGGCCCTGCGCCGGGGCTGGACCACCGGCGCCTGCGCGACCGCCGCCACCAAATCGGCGCTCATGGCGTTGTTCACAGGTGAATTTGCCGATCCGGTCACCATTACCCTGCCCAAGGGCGAACAGCCATCTTTTCCGCTGGCACGCGAGAAGATCGGCGACCGCTGGGCCATGGCTGGCCTGATCAAGGATGCGGGCGACGATCCCGACGTAACTCACGGCGCGCTGGTGATGGCGCGTGTGCGCCGCCTCGATCAGGGTGCGGGCATCTGCTTCAAGGCGGGCGATGGCGTCGGCACCGTCACCAAGGCGGGTCTGCCGATCCCGGTCGGCGAACCGGCCATCAACCCGGTGCCACGTCAGATGATGTCCGACGTCACCCGCGAAATTTGCTTGGCCCATGGCATCTCGCCTGACATCGAGATCGAGATATCCATCGAAAACGGTGCCGATCTCGCACTCAAGACCTGGAATCCGCGGCTCGGCATCATCGGCGGGCTGTCGGTGCTTGGCACCACCGGCGTGGTTCATCCCTTCTCCTGCTCGGCGTGGATCCACTCTATACACCGCGGCATCGATGTCGCCCGCGCCGAGAAACTGCCGCATGTGCTCGGCGCCACCGGCTCGACCTCGGAGAAAACCGCGCAAGAGTTCTACGGGCTTCCGGACATAGCCTGCCTCGACATGGGCGATTTTGCGGGCGGGTTGCTCAAATATCTGCGTGTCCATCCGGTGCCGAGACTGACCATTGCCGGCGGCTTCGCCAAACTCACCAAGCTTGCCCAGGGCGCGCTGGATCTGCATTCCGGGCGCAGCCAGGTCAGCATGAACTGGCTTGCCGAACGGGCCGCGGAACTCCGCGCGGATCCGCAACTGCAAAACCGCATTCTCGCGGCCAACACCGCGCTTGAAGTGCTGGAAATGACCCGCGAAGCAAACCTCGATCTGCCCATGGTGATCGCTGCCATGGCGCGTGACACGGCACTTGAAACTCTGCGCGGTGCGCCTGTCGAGGTCGATGTCATGGTCACCGATCGCGCCGGAGCGCTGCTCGCCCATGCCCGATAGTGCAGGAGCGCAAGAAACCATTCTGATTCTGGGCGGCACCCGGGAAGCCGCGAAACTGGCGCGGGATCTGGTCGCCGCAAAGCCTCAGGCCCGCATCATCACCTCGCTTGCCGGACGCACCAAGGAGCCCGCCCCGCTCGCAGGCGAGGTCCGCACCGGCGGCTTCGGCGGCGTGGAGGGATTGGCAGGCTACATCCGCAACACCGGCATCACCCAGCTGATCGATGCCACCCACCCCTTCGCCCGGCAGATCAGCGTCAATGCGGTTGAAGCAGCACGGCTGACCGGCGTTCCACTGGAGATCAGAACCCGCAAGCCCTGGACCCGGCAGCCCGGCGACATCTGGACCGAGGTGGAGAGCCTTGAACAAGCCCGCGATGTTATCCCGCCCCGCGCCCGGGTGCTGCTGGCGCTCGGCTCCCAGCATATCGGCCTGTTCGCCTCCCGCGGCGACGTGCATTTCGTCGTCAGGATGATCGATCCCCCGGAAACCCCACTGGATCTGCCCGATCATGCGCTGGTGCTCGGCCGCCCCGGCGACACAGCCGCCATCGAAACCATGCTGCTGATCGCCCATTCGATCACCCACATCGTCTGCCGAAACTCCGGCGGCACCGCCGCCTACGCCAAGATCGAGGCCGCGCGGGATTTGGGGCTGCCGGTGATCATCGTGTCACGGCAGGATTGAAAGCCCTAGACGGCCTTCGCCTTCTTCTTTTTCCCGGCATTCCTGAGCACATGCGAGTACTCGGAATTGTACAGATCGCTGTCGCGGAAATTGTTCTCGCCAAACACCTTGCCCACCAGAACAAGCGCCGTGCGGGTGATCTTGTTCTTGCGTACCTCTTCCTTCATGCCTTCCAGCGTGGTGCGGATGTAGAGCTCGTCCGGCCAGGTGGCGCGATAGGCGATCACCACCGGGCAATCGGCGCCGTAATAGGGCTCAAGCGCGCGCTTGATGTAATCGAGATTGCGGATCGACAGATGGATGGCGAGCGTCGCGCGCGACTGGCCCAGCACCTCGAGCTGCTCGCCCTCGGGCATCGAGGACGCCTTCATCCCCGTGCGGGTGATGATCACCGTCTGGGCGATTTCCGGCAGCGTCAGTTCGGTCGCGAGCTTCGCGGCAGCACCCGCAAAAGCCGGCACACCCGGCACCACCTCGTAGTCGATCTCGAGCGCATCGAGCCGGCGCATCTGCTCGGCCACCGCGCCGTAGATCGCCGGATCGCCCGAATGCACCCGCGCCACATCCTGGCCCCGGGCATGCGCGGTTTTCATCTCTTCGATGATCTCATCAAGATGCATCGGCGCCGTGTCTTTGACCAGCGCATCTTCAGGCGCGGCCTTGACGATCTCCTCGGGCACCAGCGATCCCGCATAAAGGCACACCGGACAGCGTTCGATCAGCTTGAGTCCGCGCACGGTGATCAGATCCGGCGCGCCCGGTCCGGCGCCGATGAAATAGACGGTCATGCCGCGTCTCCTGCAACTGAATTGGTCATGGCGGTGCCTTCCTTCCGAGCATAGCCGCGCGGCGTGTACACCCAGGTCCGGCCGTCGCCGGTGGCAACCGTCGAGGAGTTGGACGACCCCACCACGACCACGGTCAGCATGTCGACATCATCCACATTGAGCGCGACCAGAGGCACCACCCGGATCAGCTCGCCCTCACGCCCCAGATTGGTAGCGAGGATCACCGGTGTCGAGGCCGGCCTATGCTCGAGCAGCGCATCGCGCGCCCAGGCGAGTTGGGTCCGGCGCTTCTTGGACACCGGATTGTAGAAGGCGATCACAAAGTCCCCCTCGCCCGCCGCCCAGACCCGGCGCTTGATGTCTTCCCAGGGAGTAAGCAGATCAGACAGCGAGATGGTGCAGAAATCGTGACCCAGCGGAGCCCCGGCACGCGCGGCCGCCGCCTGCAGCGCCGAGATGCCCGGCGAGACCGCGATCTCGATCCGCCGCGCCGCATCCGTCAGACCGTCGGGCCCGTCGGCCTTGTCGAGCAGTTCGAACACCAGCGTCGCCATGGCATAGATCCCGGCGTCACCGGAACAGACCAGCGCCACCGATTTGCCCTCGCCCGCAAGTTCCATGGCATGGCGCACCCGCGCCTCTTCCTTGCCGAGATCAAAATCATGCCGCGCCTTGCCCTTGGCCAGCGGGCCGAGCAGATCGAGATAGAGCGAATAGCCAACCAGATCCGTCGAGGCGGCCACCATCGAAGAGACCTCCGGCGAGCGCCAACCCTCCGATCCCGGCCCGATGCCCACCACCATCAAATGCCCGCGCGCCCGGCCCGGCAGGGTCCTTGCGGTGAAGGGCGTGGGAGCCCGCGCAATGGCACAGGTCGCGCGGCGGCTCTTGCGCTTCTCAGTAACCAGTTCGCCCCCGGCTCCCGCAGCAGCCAGTGCCGCCCCCTCGGCCACGCCATGACACCCCACTTCGGCAAACACAATGTCGGAAGGTTTTTTCAATCGCGGCGTTTCAGCCTCCAGTGTTGCAGCATCGAAAACCCGCACCGGGCAACCGAAATGCCTGGCCACATGATGCACCGCCACCTCGTCGGCCTTCACATCAATCGATGCTACCAGCCCGACCGATGCTGAGGACAGGCCCGCCTGAGAGAGGCTCTCGACCGCCAAGGCAAGCACCTCCTCACCATCCGCCCCGCGCTCGCATCCGATGCCCAGCACCAGACTCTGCGGACGATAAAGCAAACCATTTGCAGGCGGCTCTTCCGACGCGTCCGAGACAGAAAGCACGATCTCGCCGTCAGATGAAAAAGGCAACGTGGTTTCCGAAAGCCACCCGGCCTCCCCCTCAAGCCGCGCAGTGCCGCCGGCCACAAGATCGGCCATCACCTGCTTGGCCGCAGCCGGATTGGCAAGCACCCAACCCTCTGGCGGCTGATCCAGCGCGACCCCGAATTTCAGATCGCCCGCAGTGGTGATCGCGGCAACCCCGTCGACAATCGTCGCGATCTCGCGGGCCAGATCGTTGGCGCCATGATGGCCGCCCAACAGCGGCACAATCACCGAACCGTCCTCGGCCACAGCGATCACCGGCGGCTCGCTCACCTTGTCCGCAAGATGCAGCGCAAGCAGCCGGATCAGAGCACCGGATGCCATCACTCCGACGACCGGACGCCCCTGCAGAAACAGCGCGGACAGATGCGCACCGGTGTCGGCAAACCCGGTATCAACACCGTCCGTCACCCGCCGCGCCAGACCATGCACCTCTCCACCCAGGGCCTCGGCTATACGCCGCGCCATCGGTTTGGCCGCCTCGGAGAGAATGACGATTGCCGGAGATTGGGTCATGGCTTGCTCCCGGGCAGCGCGTGGATCCAGTCCTCGCCGCCCTTGTAGATCAGGATCATCGAAAAATACGGCGCGGTGTCTTCAGGCACATCGGCAAGCGGCATCAACCGTTCCGAACCAAGCGACACACGTTCCGCATAGATTGCATGAGGCAGCAGATTCATCTTTTCAATCAGGCTTCTTAACCGCTTGAAATGTCTGCCTATTTTAATGATCGCTAATGCATCTGCCGCGTTGAATCGATTTGTGAGCTCTGCATCGTCAAGCGGCCCCGGCACAACCGTGAGAACATCGTTGCGCGCCGCCAGCGGCCGCCCCGCGGCACTTGCCGCCGCCATCATCGAAGACACGCCCGGCACCACTTCGGTGTCGTAATGCGGCACCAGGCGCTCGAACAGATACATGAAGGATCCGTAGAAAAACGGATCTCCCTCGCACAGAACCGCGACATCACGGCCGGCATCAAGATGCGCCGCGATCTCCACGGATGCCTTGTCATAGACATCACGGGCGGGAAACCGCTCGGTGCGCATCGGCACCACGATCGGGATCTCGGTCTGCCCGCCGGGAAGATGCGGTGCCGCAATCGAGCGCGCGAAGCTCGGACCCGTATCGGGTGCCGGCCAGGCGATCACCGGCGCCTCGCGCAGGATCCGGTAGGCCTTCAAGGTCACCAGTTCAGGGTCGCCAGGACCGAGACCCAGCCCGTAGAGTTTGCCACTCATCATGAGCCTTCCTTGGTCACGGACCAGATCGTCACAGGCATCAGAGGCTTCCATCCGAGATAGCGGCCAACCGGCTCGGCACGGCTTGTTTGCAGCCGCACAAGCTCGCCGCCGTGCTCAGCCTGCAATGCGAACAGCCGCGCTTCGCCTTCCACCGTGACGGCGTTGGCAACCAATCGGCCCATTGGTTTGAGTGCGTCCCAGACTGCCTCGAACACGCCGGCATGGGAGATGCCACCGCCGATGAAAACGGCATCGGGCCGCTTGAGATTGGCGAGCGCGTCCGGCGCATTTCCCGCAACAATCTCGAGACCCGGCGCGCCAAGATCAATCGCGTTTTGAGCAATCATTGTCCGACGTTTCTCGACCGGCTCGATGGCAATAGCGTGGGCACCGCGCGCCGCACGCATCCATTCGATCCCGACCGAACCACAGCCCGCGCCGACATCCCACAACAAGCCTCCGGGCACCGGTCCCAAACGCGCCAGCGTCACCGCCCGGACCTCACGCTTGGTCAGTTGCCCGTCATGCTCGAAAGCGGCATCCGGCAATCCGGGAACGGCCGAAAGCAGCGCCGCACCAGGTGTCGGCTCACAGGCAATCGCCAGCGTGTTGAAATCGGCGATCGCCGGTTTTTCAGCGACCACCTGCTCGGCCCGCATCACGCGAACGCGTTCATCCGGCCCGCCCATATGTTCGAGCACCCACATCCCGGAGCGGCCATAGCCGCGGGCGTTGAGGATCTCGGCAGCCTCGATCACAGTGCGCCCGGTCGAGGTCAACGCGATGATCCGCGCACCGGGTTGAACATGCGAGGCCAGGCCATGAACCGAGCGGCCATGCAGCGAGATCTGCGTCACGTCCTGCAGCCCCCAACCGAGCCGGCTCGCGGCCAACGAGAACGCAGACGGCGAAGGAATCACCCGCATCTCAGACGCATCGAGATCGCGCATCAGCGTCGCGCCAATGCCGAAATGCATCGGGTCGCCGGTGGCCAGAATGGTTGTCGGCGTCCCCCGGCGCGCCATCAGCAATTCGAGCGTCTGTCTGATCCCGAAGGTCCAGGCGATCACCTCGCGCTCGCCGCAATCGATCCGGTCGAGCACCCGCTGCGGCGCGATGATGGTGCGCGCACTTTCGAACAGCGCCCGCGCCGGCTGCGTCAGGCTGTCGAGGCCATTGTCACCAATGCCGATCAGAGTGAGCCATGGCGTTGCGCCCGCCGTGCCGATCTCACCCATGACCTTCAAGGCCTCCGGCAATCGCATTGACCGCAGAGCTTGCCATCGCGCTGCCGCCCCGCCGCCCCTTGACCGTCAGGAACTCCACACCACGCGAATCCGCCGCAAGCGCGTCCTTGCTCTCCACCGCGCCGACAAAGCCGACAGGCACCCCGATGATGGCCGCAGGCTTCGGCGCACCCGCATCGATCAGCTCCAGCAGCCGGAACAAGGCTGTCGGCGCATTGCCGATGGCTATCACCGCACCTTCCATGCGCGCCGCCCAGAGATCGACCTGCGCCGCCGAACGCGTGGTCGCATCGCGGCTGGCAATCTCGCGGACCTGCGGATCATTGAGGAGGCACAGCACCTTGTTGTCAGAAGGCATCAACCGCCCGATCACGCCATGGCGGACCATCTCGACATCACAAAGCACCGGCGCACCGGCAACCAACGCCGCCCGTGCAGCCTCCGCAAAGCCGGGTGAAACGACGATGTCATCGGCGAGATCGACCATGCCGCAGGCGTGGATCATCCGAACCACCACCTCCTGCGCGCCCGCATCAAAGCGCGCCAGGTCCGCCTCACTCCGGATGATGGCAAAGGAGCGCCGGTAGATTTCCGCGGGATCACGGATCGGGGCGGACATGCACACGCCTCAGCTCTTCTTCTTGTCCATCGACCGCGGCCCGTGCGGATGGTCGGCATGGGGATAGGGATGGTGATGATGATCGTGGCCATGCCCATGGCTGTGGTCGTGATCATGCGAATGGCCATGCTCGTGGCTGTGCCCATGCGGGTGATCATGGCTATGACCATGGTCGTGATCGTGGTGATGATCATGCCCGTGGTCGTGCGAGTGATCGTGCACCGGCTCCAGCGGCGCTGGGCTTGCATGGCTGTGCACCGGGGTCCAGGGCAGTCCGTGCAGCTTGCAGAAATCCTCGTCCCGACAGGATGCATCGCAGTCGCCCTTGCAGGGACAGTCCTCGAGCCCGCCGCCAATGCCCTCGACATGGTGGTGATGGCTTTCCTGCGGCAGCCCTACTTCGCCCTCGAAGCCAAGCACCTGCTCGCGGTACTTGCACATCTGGCAATTCATCAGCGCCTGACCGTCGAGGATCTCCTGCACCCGGTCCTGAAACGTATCGATCACCAGCGGATGATCGCTAAGATAGGACGCTTTGACGAACTGGATGCCGGGATGGTTGGCGGCCACCTCATCGGTCTGCGAATAGATCCGTTTGATCAGCACCCCGGTGAACAGGAAATAGGGGAACACGATCACCCGCTTGTAACCGAGCTTGGCCGCATGGCTCAGCCCCGGCCCGACCAGCGGGAAAGTGACACCGGAATAGCAGGTCTCGCCCCAGCCGAAGCCAAAGCCTTCCCACAACATCCGCATTACCTTGGAGACATTGGAATTGGCATCGGGATCGGATGAGCCGCGGCCAACCACCATCAGCAATGTGTCATGCAGCGCCACCTCGCCCTCTTCAGCATTGGCCTTGTCGAGCGCTGCCTGGATCCGTGCGCCAGCCGCCCGGATCATCTTCAGATCAATGCCGAGCTCGCGCCCGTAATTGATCACCATGCCTGGATTTTGCGCCTGATAGGTGTTGAGCACCGAGGGAATGTCATTCTTGGCATGGCCGGCTGCAAACAGCATGCCCGGCACCGCCAGAACCCGGGTCACGCCCTTGTCGCGCAGCCGGTCGAGACCGTCCGAGATCACCGGATTGCAGAATTCGAGATATCCATACTCCACCGGTGCGTCCGGGTAGCGGGCTCTCAGCCCTTCGGCAACCGTCGCGAATTCACGCGCCGCGTTCTGGTTGCGGCTGCCATGGCCACAGACCATGATGCCGGTCTTCTCTGGAATTCCCGAATTGCTCATGGCTCAGGCCTTTGACGCTTCTGGTTGGTCTTCGTCCTCAGTGGCTTCATCCGCAGTCTCATCATCCGCCTTGGCCTTGGTGCCACGCTTGACCGCCCAGGCCGTCACCGCCGCAGCTGCCGCGGCTGCGGCCCAGCCAACCCAGTGAGAATGGCCCGCCAGATCGCCGACATGGCCGGCATGGGCGAGCGCGAGCGATGGAACCAGCAACGACAACAGTGTCGTGATGGCAAGAACAGGGAAATGGACGAGATTCATGGCGGTCTCCCGACAACGTGACAGTTTCAGCACGATACGCCGGATGGACGCCGGACGCCCGCAACGAGCGCCTTGCATCTACCGAACCGGACAGCTCCGGATTTGGCCCTTGGATTAAGTCAGCCGCACCGGAATTTCTCTCAGCCTGTCATCAGGCGCCGTCGCACATGGGATGGTGTCTTAGGGGGTCTGGATTTGGACGTCAAACCCGGATTGCGCCACGTCCCCGCCGATCTGCGCCAATCGCGGATTTGCCACATGTTTTAGCCCGAAAAGCCCAGCCGGTTCGCCGTCGCCTCGAGTAAACGCCGCTCGCGCGCATCAATTTCACCATCCGCCTTGGCCACGATGGCAAGATGATCGAGAATCTCGCGGCGGCGCGCCTCACTCAGCCCGGCCAGCATCTCGGCAGCCTGCGCATTGCTGGTCTCATAGCCGAACTCATGGAGATATTTGAGAATATCGCCCAGTTCGTCTGCATTGAGTCCCAAAAGCCGGGTGCAGATTGCGGCAAAAGCGTCTGCTTCCGCCGGCTCGACGTTCTTGTCCGCAAAGGACATGCGCACCAGAAGCAGCAGTTCGGCGGTCAGCGCCGGATCATGCGCCACCTTGTTCATCGACGAATGCATGCCGACCAGACCGCGCACACGCTCGGCCCAAGTGGGAGACTTGTCAGCATCGTTGGTCATGGCTCATCCTTTTTGGTCTCGAACCTGGTGAGAGAGGCGGGCTCCAGCTCCAGCAAATCCGCCATCCTGCGGATCAGCTTCTCTTCGCTGGCGTCAAACTCGGCATTGGCCCGGGCAATCCGCATCATTTCACCAAGAAGAGCGCTTCGCTTGTCCGTGTCAAGCTGCCGGATCAGCGAGAAGGCCTCGGCCTCTGAACTCTGGCCTTGCGGCGAATCAAGCAGCGAATGAAGTTGCTCCATGTCCTCGGCTTTCAGGCCAAACTGCTGCTGGCAGACCTGCTCGAACGCACAAAGCTGCGAAGGGCGGATCACGCCATCGGCCAGCACCATGCGAAACAGCAAAAGCACTTCCGCAAGCGCCACCGGGTCGGCCGCAAGCTCGCCGAGCGCACCATGCCAGTGTGGCTCGCGCGAGAACATCTGCGCGATGTAGTGCAAAACACTCGTGCTCATGCCCCCTCCGGCGATGGCCGTTGATCCAGCAACAAGAGCTTATGGGCGATAGAGCAATTGTCCAGATCGCCGGGCTGTGTCATAGCTCCCGCCCGTTCCAGAAGCTCCATTTTCCCCAGGCAATCTCATGGAAGACCTTACACTGACGCTCATCCTGCTGCTGCTCGCGGCGGGTTTCATGGCGGGTTTTGTTGATTCGATTGCCGGTGGCGGCGGCCTGATTGCTGTCCCTGCGCTTCTGCTGGCAGGCTTCACACCGGTCGAGGCGCTTGGAACCAACAAGGTCCAGGGCCTGTTCGGCTCAGGCTCGGCCACAATCGCCTATGCCCGAAAGGGCCATGTCGATCTCAGGAGCCAGCTTGCACCTGCAGTGCTTTCGGCAGCGGGTGCGGCCATCGGGGCGCTTCTGGCAACGGTCGTACCCGGCGATGTCTTTCGCGCGGTCCTGCCCTTCCTGCTGATCGCCATCGCGCTCTATTTCGCGTTCAAACCCAATATGAACGATCTCGACCGGGCCCGTCGCCTGTCCCCCTTCCTGTTCGGCCTGCTCGTCGTTCCAATGATAGGTTTGTATGATGGAGTTTTCGGACCGGGCGCCGGATCCTTCTTCATGCTCGCCTTCGTCACGCTCGCCGGTTACGGCCTGCTCAAGGCAACCGCCCACACGAAGCTCTTGAACTTCGCATCAAATCTCGGCGCCTTTGCCGTCTTCGCCTTTGTCGGCGCGGTTTCCTGGAAGATCGGGCTGATGATGGGCGCCGCCCAGTTCGCTGGCGCCCAGGCGGGCTCCCGATTCGCCATGAAAAACGGCGCACGGATCATCAAGCCTCTATTGGTGGTCACCTGCGTCGCGCTGGCGGCGAAATTGCTGTTGGATTGATTGCGGTTCGCTCACTCTAAGGCCCGGCAAGCTCTCGATATCCAATCACAACGTTACGCCCAAACTGGACAACAGTGAGGCTACGCTGCAGACTTGCACTAGGGCCTGTGGACATTCAGGATTCCCATCGGGTTTGATTTCTGATTCAAACTTTCCAAACGGAGGTTTGAATGAACGAGCAGCGCTTTGTGGTGACGGATGATGTATGGCAGCGACTTGAGCCGCATTTGCGTGGAAAGGCCAGCGATGCGGGAGCCACGGCAAGAGACAATCGGCTGTTTCTTGAATCAGTTTTTTGGCGCGTTCGGACCGGCTCACCATGGCGCGACCTGCCGCCAGCTTTCGGGAATTGGAACAGTCAGTTTCGGCGGTTTCGCCGCTGGGCGAAGGCGGGAGTATTCGAGGGTCTTTTCAAAGCCATGAGCGGTGACCCCGACCTCGAATATGCGCTCATCGACGGCACCATTGTTCAGGTTCACCAGAAGGCAGCTGGCGCAAAAGGGGGACTCAGGCTCAGGCCATCGGGCGCTCACGCGGCGGCCTGACGACCAAAATCGTTGCACTCGTCGATGCTCTTGGCAACTTGGTCCGCTTTCTGCTGCTGCCGGGTCATGCGCACGACATGAAAGGCGTTGCGCCGCTGATCCGGGATGTCTCCTTCGGCGCGCTAATGGCGGATAAAGCATTCGACGCGAACTGGCTTCTAGAGGAGTTGGATGAGCGTGGCGCAAGCGCCGTGATCCCACCGAAATCAAACCGAAAGCAACAGCGTGACTACGATGTCGAAGCCTACAAGTGGCGGCATCTGGTTGAAAACTACTTCGCGAAGATCAAGGAATTCAGAGGCATAGCAACACGCTATGACAAAACGGACTGTAGCTACACAGCCAGTTGGAACCTTGCCGCGACCCTGATTGCGTCAAGATGATTGTCCACAGGCCCTAGAATTGAGCCCATAGAATTTTGGACGCCCTGTGGACAGCAAAGTCTCCATTTTTTCAATTTCCCAGGCGACCACCGCGACCTTTGCAGACCTTTATTTTCGTCTGACTTTCCTTTTCTTTATTGAGCATGGCAGCAAGCAGGTCGAGACACCCATGCAAGGAAAGATCCTGGGGGAAGAGGGCGATCTGATGATATTTCCACCAGGGTCAATGGTTACGATGGTAAACCGGCCGACCCTGGAGAAGGACTACCGTGCTCTAGGTGTGTGTTTTACCCACGATCTGATCGATGCCGTATATGGCGATCTCCCGACCCCGTCGACGGCAAACGGCGTGCAGATCGTGCCCGCTGCCACGCACCACCCGTCTGGCATACTCGCACTGGTCCAGGCCACCTTGAACGACACGACATTGCCAGAGACAATTCGACAGCACAGACTTCTCGAGCCACTGATCTGGTTACGCGAACAAGGGATCCACCTGCCGACAAACATCGAAGATCAACCAATGAGCCGTGTTCGCAGTCTGATTGAGACCGATCTAAGCCACCCTTGGATGGCAGAGGAGGTTGCAGCGCATTTTGCGATGAGCGAAGCCACTATGCGGCGCTGGCTGTCGAAAACCGGCCAAGGTTTCGCAAAGATCCTTCTCCACACACGGCTGGAGCACGGTCTGAGCCTTCTTCAAACCACAGACGCCCAGATATCCCAGATCGCCCTAGATTGCGGCTTCAAAACACCGTCGCATTTTTCGGACGCTTTCCGGAAAAGGTTCGGAATTAAACCAAGAGACATTCGATCAGCAGCAGTTTGATCGGAATTCGACATTCCTTGACTGGAAGCCGGAAGCAGCCTCGCGTCGGATGGGCCAGATTTGGCGCATCAACAACGCATGATCCAAGAAAGGACACTCAAGATGACGCGCAATATACTGTTTGTAGCACTGATGGCTTCCACAATGGCATTTCCCGCACTGGCTGGCGAGTTTACCTTGACCAGCCCCGACATCGCAGAGGGCCAGCATCTGAACAACTATTTTGTTTTCCAGGGTTTCGGCTGCGAAGGCGGCAACATGGCGCCGACGCTGGAATGGTCCGGCGCACCCAAGGGCACCGAAAGCTTCGCCGTCACTGTCTATGACCCCGATGCACCAACTGGCTCCGGCTGGTGGCATTGGTTTGCCTTCAACATCCCAGCCGATATAACCTCTCTTCCGGCAGGCGATGCAATCAACGGTGTGCAACTGACAAATGATTATGGCACGGAAGGTTTCGGAGGCGCATGTCCACCTCCGGGTAAAGTCCACCGTTATCAGTTCACTGTGCATGCTCTGAGCACAACGCTCGATATCGACAATTCAGTCAGCAATGCGCTTGCAGGCTTTATGGTCAACGCCAACAGTTTGGCGTCCTCCACCATCACCGCAGTCTACAACCGCTGAATCATAAGGCTCCGGTTTTGTGCCGGGGCCTTCTTTCCCGCATAACCATTGGACGGCTGCACTTGTTTAGAAATCGCATCGACCGAAACCAAGCCTTGTCGGCGCCCCTAAAAAACCGCCAGCAGGATCGCGCCCGTCGCAATCAGCGCCACACCCACCCAGTTCATTGCCGAGAGATGTTCGCCCAGAAACATCACCCCGAAGATCGCCACCAGCACGATCGATAGCTTGTCGAGTGGCGCGACCCGTGCGGCATCACCGAGCTTGAGCGCACGGAAATAGGCAAGCCAGGACGCGCCGGTGGCGAGCCCCGAAAGTGTCAGAAACACCCACGTCTTGACGGGAATGGTTTGCGGCGCGCGCCATTTCCCCATCGCCGTGAGGATCGCGCCCAGAACCACGATAATCACACAGGTGCGGATGAAGGTGGCGAGATCGCTGTCGATGTCGCTGATGCCGACCTTGGCGAAGATCGCGGTGAGCGCAGCGAACACCGCCGCCACCAGGGCCCAGAACTGCCAGCTTGCCACAAGGCTCATAGCCTGCCCTCGCCTGTTAGAACTCCACGCCGATCTGCGCCTTGACGCCTGAGCGGAACGGGTGTTTGACCATCTCCATCTCGGTCACCAGGTCGGCAAACTCGATCAGCTCTTCCTTGGCGTTGCGGCCGGTGATGATTACGTGCTTCATCTCCGGCTTCGCCTTGAGCGTGTCGATCACATCGGCGACGTCGAGATAGTCATATCTGAGCACGATGTTGAGCTCGTCGCAAAGCACCATATCGATCTCGGGATCGAGGATCATCTCGCGCGCTTTCTCCCAGGCCTCGGTTGCTGCGGCAATGTCGCGGCTCCGGTCCTGCGTCTCCCAGGTGAAGCCCTCACCCATGGTCGCCATCTTCACCTGGTCGGGAAAGGCCTCGAGCACCTTACGCTCGCCGGTCGACCATTTGCCCTTGACGAACTGCACCACGCCGACCTTCATGCCGTTGCCGATGGCGCGGAAAATCATGCCGAATGCGGCCGTTGACTTGCCCTTGCCCTTGCCCGTGTGAACGATCACGAGGCCTTTCTCGATGGTCTTGGTGGCGATGATCTTGTCGCGTGCAGCCTTCTTCTTCTTCATCTTCTCGGCGTGGCGTGCATTGAGCTCTTCCTCGCTCATGCCATCGGTGATCTTTTCGCGTTCGCTCATCTGGTGTCCATCCTGTCCATCATGTCGCCCGGCAAGCGGCCAAACCGCCACCGGGTCCCTCATTAGGTCTCTTCAGATCCTGCAATGTCAAAGGTCTTGGCCAACCAGATCCGCTGCGGCGCACCGCCATGGGCGGGCAACCGGCCAAATTCTGTGTATCCCAGACTTTCATAAAACCGCGGCGCCTGAAACTCGAATGTATCGAGATAGATGCCGACAAGCCCCCGCTGCCGGGCAATCTCTTCGGCCCGGGCGAGCAGCTTGCGCCCGATCCCGCTGCCGCGCTGCTTTTCTGCAACACCGAGCAGCTTCACAAACAGCCAGCGCTGAACCGAATGGGCTGTCAGTCCGCCCGCCAACCGGCCATCGCCATCAACCGCCTTGAGATGCAGCGGCACCGGATCAAACGGATGGCCCATCCGCGCAGCAGGCTCATCGACAATCGCCTCGACCGTTGCGGCAAATTCGGGATCGCCGCTTTCATCCACGGTGATGTCAATTGTCATACACTGCCCTCATCCACTCACACTGTTTCACAGTCACACTGGCGACCCACGACCGCGCAGGTTCATCCCTGCACGGGCGCGTGTCCGGTTATATCGCCAAGCGCAAACTTGGCCGAATTGCTTTTCGGCGTCCACAGCCCGCGCTCGATCGCCTCTTCGAATTTCGCCGCCATTTCCTTCAATGCATCAGGGTTCTTGTCGCGCAGAAATGCGAGCGTTTCCTCATCCATCAGATAGGCCTGGTAGACCGCATCGAAATGCGCGTCGCGCACCGCACCGGTGGTCGCAGCGAAGGCAAACAGATAATCGACCGTCGCCGCCATCTCGAACGCCCCCTTGTAGCCGTGCCGCTTGACGCCAGCGATCCATTTCGGATTGACCGCCCGGCCACGCACCACCCGCGCGATTTCCTCCTCGAGCGAGCGGATCACCGGGCGCTCGGGCCGGGAGTGATCATTGTGGTAGATCGCGGGCAGCGTCCCACGCGCAGCTTCCACAGCCGCCGTCATGCCGCCCTCGAACTGGTAGTAGTCATCGGAATCCAGCAGATCATGCTCGCGGTTGTCCTGGTTCTGCACCACCGCCTCCACTGTTGACAGCCGCTGCTCGAACAAGTCGCGTGCTGGCTTGCCCTCTTCACCTGCCCCATAGGCATAGCCGCCCCAGACGACAAAAGCCTCGGCCAGATCGCCACGCTCGGTCCAGCCACCTTCATCAATCAGCGCCTGTAGCCCCGCGCCATAGGCTCCCGGCTTGGAGCCGAACACCCTGAACGAAGCCCTTCGCACCGCCTCCGCCTCCGCCATCCCGCCCTCGACCAGCCGCGCACTCTCTGACCTTGCGCGGGCTGCGAGCGGATTGTCCGCTTCATCTTCGTCCAGAGCAGCCACGGCGCGCACCGCCCGGTCAAACAGCGCGATCTGGTCTGGAAAGGCATCGCGGAAAAACCCCGAAATCCGAAGTGTCACATCCACGCGCGGCCGCTTCATCATCGCCATCCGAATGATCTCGTAGCCGGTCACCCGCCGCGAGGCCGGATCCCAAACCGGCTTTGCGCCAATCAGCGCCAGCGCCTGGGCGATGTCGTCGCCGCCGGTGCGCATGTTCGATGTGCCCCAGGCCGTCAAC